>NZ_JAATEP010000012.1:0-257311 GCF_012034275.1 Nonomuraea composti
CGCGAGCCAGACGTAGCCGGGCCAGGCCACCCAGCTCTCCAGCCCCATCCTCGTGCCCACGAACGTCGTCACGAGCACCGCGAGCAGCCCGGCCAGCCCCCACGTCAGGGCCTTGCGCCAGCGCCCGGGACGGGTCGTCTGACGCACCAGCCGATGCCACAGGTACCCGTGCACGAGCAGCACCAGGGCAACGAAGATCACCACGATCACACCCATGATGCTACTTCCGGAAATTCCGGAAATAGCACCTCAGGGGTGTCTACGACTTGGCCGCGGGCTTCTTCGCCGGAGCCTTCTTCGCGGGCGCCTTCCTCGTGGTGGTCTTGGCCGTCGTGCTCTTGGCCGCCGTCTTCTTCGGCGCCGGAGCCCGCTCACGCCGCTCGGCCAGCAGCTCCGCCGCCCGCTCGATCGTGATGTCCTCGACCGTGTCGCCCTTGCGCAGCGACGCGTTCGTCTCGCCGTCGGTCACATAAGGCCCGAACCGGCCCTCCTTCACCACCACGGGCTTCTTGGAGTTGGGGTCGGCGCCCAGCTCCCGCAGCGGCGCCGCCGCGGCGGCCCGCCGCCCGCGCTGCTTCGGCTGCGCGAACAGCTCCTTGGCCTGCTCGATCGTGACCGTCAGCAGGTCGTCCTCGGAGGCCAGCGACCGCGAGTCGGTGCCCTTCTTCAGGTACGGGCCGAACTTCCCGTTGTGGGCGACGACCTCCTCGCCCTCCAGCTCCCCCACCACCCGCGGGATCGACAGCAGCTTGAGCGCGTCGTCCAGCGTGATCGTGTCGAGGGACATGGACTTGAACAGCGAGCTCGTGCGCGGCTTCGGCGCGTCGGCCTTCTTCGTGCGCCGCTTCGGGGCCTCCTCGTCGGCGGCCGGCTCGGGCAGGACCTCTGTCACGTACGGCCCGTAGCGCCCGTCCTTGGCCACGATCATGTGCCCCGTGGCCGGGTCCTGGCCGAGCTGCCGGTCGCCGGTCGGCCGCGAGAACAGCTCCTCCGCCTTCTCCGCCGTCAGCTCGTCGGGCGTCATGTCCTCGGGCACGTTCACCCGCGCGCCGTCCCTGTCGAGGTACGGCCCGTAACGCCCGACCCGCAGCACGATGTCGGTGCCCTTGACCGGGAACGAGCTGATCTCCTTGGCGTCGATGTCGCCGAGGTCGGTGACCATCTCCTTCAGGCCCTCGTCGCCGTCGGCGCCGTAGTAGAAGCGCCGCAGCTCGGGCACCCGCTCCGCCCGGTCGTTGGCGATGTCGTCGAGCACCTTCTCCATCTCGGCGGTGAAGTCGTAGTCGACGAGGTTGCCGAAATGCTGCTCCAGCAGGTTGACCACGGCGAACGCCAGGAACGACGGCACCAGCGCCGTGCCCTTCTTGAACACGTAGCCGCGGTCGAGGATCGTGCCGATGATCGAGGCGTACGTCGAGGGCCGCCCGATCTCGCGGTCCTCCAGCTCCTTGACCAGCGACGCCTCGGTGTAGCGGGCGGGCGGCTTGGTCGAGTGGCCGGCGACGTCGAGGCGGGTCACGCTGAGCGCGTCGCCCTCCTCCAGGTTCGGCAGCCGCTTCTCGGAGTCGTCGCGGTCGGTGGCGGGGTCGTCGGCCCCCTCCACGTACGCCTTGAGGAACCCGTAGAACGTGATCGTCCGGCCGGACGCGCTGAACTCGACGTCCTCCCCGCCCGACGAGCGCCCGGCCACCTTCACCGTGACCGACTCGCCCACCGCGTCCTTCATCTGGGAGGACACCGTGCGCTGCCAGATCAGCTCGTAGAGCCGGAACATGTCGCCCGACAGCCCGGTCTCGCCGGGCGTGCGGAACTCCTCGCCCGACGGCCTGATCGCCTCGTGCGCCTCCTGCGCGCTCTTCACCTTGCTGGCGTAGACGCGGGGCTTGTCCGGCACGTACGAGGCGCCGTACAGCTTGATCGCCTGCGAGCGCGCGGCCGCCACCGCCGTCTCCGACAGCGTGATGCTGTCGGTACGCATGTAGGTGATGAACCCGTTCTCGTAGAGCCGCTGCGCGACCTGCATCGTGTACTTGGCGGAGAACCCCAGCTTCCGGCTGGCCTCCTGCTGCAATGTGGTCGTCCGGAACGGCGCGTAAGGCTTGCGCGTGTACGGCTTGCGCTCGACGGACCTGACCGCGAACGACGCCCCCCGGAGCCGCCCGGCCAGCTCACCGGCGGCAGCCTCCGACAGGTGCAGCACGTCGGAGCCGCTCTTGAGCTGCCCCGTGCTGGCGAAGTCGCGCCCCTGCGCCACCCGCTTGCCGTCGACCTGGGTGAGCGTCGCGGTGAAGTCGCGCGGCCGCTCCTCCGGCTTGTTGGTGTCGAACAGTGCCTGAAGGTCCCAGTAGTGGGCCGGTGTGAACGCGATGCGCTCCCGCTCGCGCTCCACCACCAGCCGCGTCGCCACCGACTGCACCCGGCCGGCCGACAGCTTCGGCTTGACCTTCTTCCACAGGACGGGGCTGACCTCGTAGCCGTAGAGGCGGTCGAGGATGCGGCGCGTCTCCTGGGCGTCCACCAGGCGGAGGTTGAGGTCGCGCGGGTTGGCCACGGCGTCGCGGATCGCCTGCGGGGTGATCTCGTGGAAGACCATGCGGTGCACGGGCACCTTCGGCTTCAGCACCTCGCGCAGGTGCCAGGCGATGGCCTCGCCCTCGCGGTCCTCGTCGGTGGCCAGATAGAGCTCGTCGGCGTCCTTCAGCAGCTGCCGCAGCTTGGCGACCTGCGAGCGCTTGTCGTGGTTGACGACGTACAGCGGCTCGAACCCGTGCTCGACGTTCACCCCGAGGCGGGCCCATGGCGCACCCTTGAACTTCTCGGGGATGTCGTCGGCCCTCTCCGGCAGGTCACGGATGTGACCGATGCTCGATTCGACGATGTAGCCGCGCCCGAGGTACCCGGCAATGGTCTTCGCCTTGGCCGGCGACTCGACGATCACCAGGCGTGTTCTGCCGGCGCTGCCGTTCTTGGCTGGCACGCTGCTTCCTACCTCGCTGTTCGCTAGCAAATCCCCCTGCCGGGAGTCGGCACAGACTGAAAGGTAACCCGACTCGCGGAAATTTCCTTCCCCCGGGCTACCCACTCGCTTCCGGGTCCACCCACAAGCACGCAGAATAAGGCCCATCGAGCGGCATGGCGCCCTGACTCACCCTGGAGACTAATCGTTGTGCTCGACTACTCCTACATGGATATCTTCATTCCACGCGATCTCACTCGCGAAGCAGCACGTCAACTGCTCACCGAACACGCAGAGTACGGACAGTGGGAGCTCGCGCGCGTCCGCGTGCACCCCGACGGCAGCCGTCACGTACGCCTGCGGCGGAAGATCATGCGAGTACGCAGCACGCTCTGACCCCGGACATGGCTTTGCCCGCCCCGGGCCGCGCCCCCGGAACGGGCAAAGCGTCTATGGCGGACTACTCACAGGCTGTGAGCAGGAGCCGTACGGTGTTACGTACTAGCTGATTCCTTACTTACGGCCGAACCGGAACCGGCGGGCCGCACCGAACAGCGTCGCGGAGGCGGCCAGCATCGAGCCGAGCAGCAGCGCGAGCACCGAGCCGGCGTTCATGCCGGTCACGCCGGCGGGCTGCTCGGCGCTCATCAGGCCGACGTTCGGCACGGGCAGGCTGCGGGTGGCCGAGGCCACCGCGCCACCGGCGGGGGTGGAGGCGACCAGGCCGGTGGCCGGGGCGAGCGCGGAGGCCGGGCCCGACGCGGCGCCGCGGCCCTTGCCGTCGACCGGGGCCGAGGCCGCCTGGCGGGCCGGCTTGCCGGGGCTCAGGGGCAGGCCGGGCAGCTCGGGCAGGTGCGGCAGGCCCAGCGTCCTCGACGCGTCCTCCACGACGGGCAGCTGCCCGGTGACGTTGCCCACACCCTCGACCTGCTTGGTGACGCCGTCGAGGTTGCCGACGCCCTCGACGTGCCGGGTCAGGGCACCGGCGCCCGGGAGCGACTTGGTCACCTTGGCGGCACCGCCCAGCGCCTGGACCTGCTGCGTGACCTGGCCGACCTTGCCGCCGACCTCCTGGGCGCCGCCCAGCACCGGCAGGGACGGCGTGATGGGCAGCATGCCGCCCTTGGCCGCCGCGACCTTGCTGTTGGCGCGGGCGAAGCGCTCGAACCCGTCGGGACGCTGGGCCCCGGGCCTGCCGACGTTCGACCCGCCGAGGCATCCGGCGGCGGCGTCACCCAGGACGGCCGCGGCGTTGCCGCAGACGTTGATCGGCGCGGCGATCGGCGCGACCGCCTGGTTCCCGCTCAGCACGCCACCGGCGCCCGACGTACGGTTGCCGCCCGCGCCGATCCCGTCACGCGCCCAGACGCCCGCGCCGCCCCGGCAGCGGGCCTCCGACAGGCCGAGCACCGCGGCCGCGTTGCCGCAGACGTTGATCGGCGCCGCGATCGGCGCGACCGCCTGGTTCCCGCTCAGCACGCCACCGGCGCCCGACGTACGGTTGCCGCCCGCGTTCCGGCCCGACTTGTGCACGACCGCGCCGCCCTTGCACCCGGCGAACGCGTGCCCCAGCACCGCCGCGGCGTTGCCGCAGACGTCGATCGGGGCGCTGACCGGCGCGACCGCCTGGTTGCCGCTCAGCACGCCGCCCGTGCCCGACGTACGGTTTCCGCCGGAGCCCGAGTGCTCCACCTTCGAGCCGCCCTTGCACCCGGCGGACGCGTTGCCCACGGCGTTGCCGCAGACGTCGACCGGCAGGCTGACCGGCGCCACCACCTGGTTGCCGCTGCCGGCCCCGAAGCGCCCGTCAGTGTCGTTGCCCGTCGAGCCCGCCGCCATGTGGCGCGCGTGGTAACGCGCGCCCGGCCCGCCGTCGTTGGTGACGGTCGAGCCGCCGCGGCAGCCGGAGAACGCGTTCCCGACCGCGGCGACCGAGTTGCCGCACACGTTGATCGGCGCCGAGACGGGCGCCACGATCTGGTTGCCGCCGAGCACGCTGCCGTTGCCCGACGTACGGTTGCCGCCCGCGCCCGGCCCGGTGTTGTGCACGGCGGCGCCGCCCGTGCAGCCGGCCGTCGCGTTACCGAAGATCGCCACCGCGTTGCCGCAGGCGTTGATCGGCGCGGAGATGGGCGCGGTGATCTGGTTGCCGCCGAGCACGCTGCCGTTGCCGGACGTCCGGTTGCCGCCCGCGCCACCCCTGCCCTGGGTACGGACGGTCGCCCCGCCCTTGCAGCCCGCGTCGGAGTTGCCGACCAGGGAGACCGCGTTGCCACAGGCGTTGACCGGAACGCTGATCGGCGCGTTCACCTGGTTGCCGCCGCCGACCGAGCCGTTGCCCGAGGTGGTGTTGGGGATGCCGGAACGGCCCTGGTTGACGACCTCGGCACCGCCCTGGGAGGTGGCCTCCGCGTTGCCGACGGCGGCGACGGAGTTGCCGCTGATGTCGATCGGCACGGAGATCGGCAGGTCGACCTGGTTGCCGCCGGCGACCGACCCGTTGCCGGAGGTGTCGGCCAGCGCGGCGCCGGGAGTGCCGAACGACATGACGGCCACGGCCAGCAGAGCCGCGGGGCTCGATGCCTTCGCCCACGTACGCATGATGAATGCTCCTAGTGGTTCTTGGGGGGATTACCTGAACGGGTTCGCGGGCAGCCCGGAGGCACGCGTTCAATCGCGTGCACAGCGGAACTCGGGATGCGCGAACCGGTGGAACGGGAACTGACGTGCTCACCCACGGGCGGAGGGATTCGAAGCCACACTCCGCCGCGTCACCATGGGAAATTCGGACCCACCGGAAACGGGTACCGCTTCGCTCAGGAAGATGTCACTTCTCGGTGACGTTCATGCTCATCGCGCGTCATCACCGTCATCGCCCTGGCGCGGCTCCGAACCGGCGTCCAGGTGCGGGGATCAGTCAGGTGAGAAGGAGGGGTCGTCCGCCGCTGTGCGGACGACGGGGGGAAGCAGGCGCGCCAGGGGGGCGCGGCCTGCCTGGAGCCGCGGGTCGAAACCGGACCTCACGACTTCCCCGGTCACAGGCCCGAAGGGACCACTGCCGCCGCCGTTGGGCACCAGACCATCGGTGTCCAGGATCTTCCCGGCGGAGGAAGGTGCGGGCAGGCCAGGGTCCCGCTGACTGTTGAGGCCGTCGACCGTACGCCCCGCCATGGCCTCGGCGTTGTCCGACGCCGAGACGCCCAGGGGAGCGGTGAACCCGTCTTGCACGGCGGCCAGGCCCTGCGTCGCCGCAATGCCGTCACCGCTCGAGCTTTCTGCCGCCCCTGTCGCCGCGGTGCCGTCGCCGCCCGAGCTCGTTGCCGCCCGTGTAGCCGCGGTGGCGTCCGCGGCCGCCGGAGCGGCGGTGAGCATGCCGAACAGCACAGCAAGCAGCCACCCGGCGGCCACCAGGGCGCCAATCGCGACTGCCCGCACGACGACCCGCCGGGCACCGGCCGCGAACCGCGCCATCCGGTCACCCAGCACGGCGGCCGAGCCTTGAGCCGGGACAGCCTGGACAGTCACGCGCGGGCGGCGCGCAGCACGGGCCATCGCCCTCAGCCGCTGCACCGCCACGCGCGTCACTTGCCCTCCCGAGCTCCAGAACCGGCCTCACGTCGTGAGGCCGGTCCGTGGACTCACCCCTCAACGGTCCGTAACCGTAGCAGCACCCAAGGTTGTCGCAAGGCCTTTTCGGCGGAGTCCCAGGAATTCACCAACTCCCCACCCCGCAAACCATCCCCAACCCACCCAACCCCCAGCGGCCACCCTCACGAGACCCCCATCCGGAGCCCCGGACCGCCCTAACCACGGGCCTTGAGAGGTATCTCTGGCCGGGTACCGATTCTTGGTATGACGCACTCCTCAGAGTTTGCTAACCTTACTGAGCCGACGCGGGATGACGGTCCCGCGTGACAGGCACCAAGTCCGGGTGGCGGAATAGGCAGACGCGCTAGCTTGAGGTGCTAGTGCCCAGTGATGGGCATGGGGGTTCAAGTCCCCCCTCGGACACCATGAAGGCCCTGAGAATGTGCAGGTCACAGGCTCGGGGCTTTTTCATTTCCGCCTCCAGAACGAGCCGTGATACTCCGCTGATACTTGTGGGCCTGAGCACGAGGATCACGCGCTTTCGACCAGGGCCGCGAACCAGTCGGCGGCCTCTCGCTGATTGCCGGGCATGACATGAGCGTAGACCCGGAGAGTGATGGCGGGGTCCGCGTGGCCGAGCCGCTCGGAGACGACCTTCACGGGCTTGCCGCCCATGAGGAGGATCGTGGCGTGGGTGTGGCGGAGGTCGTGCACGCGGATGCGGGGCAGCGCCTCGCAGCCGGCCTTCTCGAACGCCCTCGCACAGCGGCCGAGCTGGTCCTGGAAGCCCCGCGAGAACCGCTCGGGGTGCCGGTGGTTGCCCTCCTGGTCGCCGAAGACGAGCGCGTCGTCCCGGGCGAGCTGTAGGGCCATCCCGCCCCGCTCGCGCTTGTACGCCCTGAGTAACGCGACGGTGGCCGCGTCCAGATCGACCACGCGGGGCTTGGCGGTCTTGGTGTCGCCCTCCTTCACGACGGCACCCTCCCCCTTGATCCGCACGACACCCACCGACCGGCGGACACTGACCGTTCCGGTCTCCAGGTCGATGTGCCGCCAGCGGAGTGCGAGCAGCTCGCCGCGACGCATACCGGTGTGCGCCAGGAGGTGCCAGGCGACGTGCAGGTGACTGTGGTCGCGCGACCAGGCCAGGAAGTCCTTGAGCTGGGCCGCCGTCCACGGGTGCATCTCGGGCGCCTTGGCCTGCTTGGCGGTGGGCGGCTTGGCCTTGTCCGCCGGGTTGCGGCCCAGCAGGCCGGCGTCCACGCCCTCAGACAGCGCGGCGCTCAGGATCGTGTGGACGTACCGAACGGTGCGGGCCGACAGCCCTTCGCCGGCCTTGTGGTCCTTCCGGCCGCTCTCCTCCAGGTAACGGTAGTGCGCGGTCAGCTTCGGCCCGGTCAGGGCCGCGAGGGTGGCCTTGCCGATGTCGTACGGCTTGAGGTGGAGCCGGATGTTCTTCTTGTAGCTGGCCAGGGTTGACGATTCGAGCCTGAGCCCGGCGACCCACTCATCGAGGTACGCCCCGAGGGTCTGCTTGCTGGGCTGGACGAACTCGCCCTTGTCCACCTTGCCGAGGGCCTCGCGCAGGGCCTTCTGCGCGTCCGTCTGGGTCAGCCACGGCTGGTTGTTCTCGTCGCGGCGCCGCAGGACCTGCTTTGCCGATCCGTCCGGCAGCGTGGCGATGAACTTGATGCCGTACCGTACCTGCCCCTTGGACAGCTTGTAGCTGAAGACCGACCCTTCCCCGGGCGATCGTCTCCGCTTGGTCGAACTGCTCACTCAACCTCCTCTGGTCCGTCTTGCATCAACACGTCGATGTGGTCCAGCTTGTCGGGCAGCGACGGGATCGCCGTCCACCCGAGATGCCGCATCTCCTTGCGGGTTCTAGCGATCTCATACTCCAGTTGGCGGGCAATCTGCGCATGGGTCTCCGCCGCTTCACGGCGCCAACGGCGAACCTCCTCGTCCTCCGCTTCTTCCACGGCACGGCGCTGGTGAGCAGCGATCTCGGTCTCGTGTCGCCATTGCCGGATGTAGCGCTGGTTCTCCCGCAGCAGGTCGAGCGGACGCACCTCCTCACGCCATACGTTGATGTCCTTGCCGGTGGTCGTGGCCGGTGACGATGGTTTGCCGTCTTTGCGCCAGTGCAGGGGTGCGCTGCCCACGAACCAGTCGAAGGCGTCCCACACCGTCGTATGGACGCCCGGGACGATCTCGACCATCTCGGCCTGCCCCAGCGGGAACAGCAGCAGGATCGGTGGGACCCTCAGCACTCGCGCCAGAACCACGACCTCGGCCACGCTGACGGTGGGCCGCCGGCCGTTCTCGAAGTTGGCGAGCACCGACCGGGCGATGGGATACCCCGCCTCTTCGCATGCATCGGCGAGCTGCTGCGCGCTCAGCCCCCGGCGCTGCCGATGTCGGCGTACTTCCCCGGCGATCATGCGGGCCAGGTCGCCCGCCCACTCCTCTTGTGACACAGAAGCACAATATGGCCCAAGTTGACATCCCGCAAGCAGCTCTGCATCATCATGATCGTGCATGACAACTTCCCCAAGACCTGTCACCCCAGAGCACAACGCTCTGAGGACTGGCTGACCTCGGCCGAACTGGCCTGTCTCGCCCGCGTCTCCCTCAGTACGGTCCGCCGGTGGGCACGCAACGGCATCGGTCCCCGGCCTCACCGCGTCGGGCCACGCCTGGTCCGGTACCACCGGCCGGACGTGGAGACATGGCTGACCGGCACAAGCAAGAAGGGAGAGGGCGCATGACGATCGAGAAACTCGGCGACAAGCTGTTCGCCACCGTGCCCGAGGTCAGCCGCATCCTGCGTGCCGACGAGCGCACCATCCGCAAGGCCATCGGGGAGGGGCAGATCCCTGCCACCAAGGTCGGGGCGATCCACCGCGTTCCGGTCGCCTGGCTACGCGGTCAGGCCCTGCTCAACGCCCCTGAGATCGAAGTCGAGGTCATCAGCAGTGCAGCGTGACATAGAGAGAGGCGCCCCTCGCCACAAGGAGCGCCCCCAGAGTTCGGCAGCCTTCAGCAGCCCCGATCACCCCAGCGTACCCGCCGACGAGCTTCGCCGCCTGCTCAGCGACCTGGAGGAACAGCACCAGCGGGAGCGTGACGCCTTCCGCCAGGGGTACCTCCTCGGTTTCACCGCCGGCGAGGAGACTGGATACGGCCGCGCCGAGAACGACATGGCCGTCTACTGGGCCGCCATCGCCCGCAAGGTTCGTGCCACTGCGGACATGCCGTCCTACCGCGAACTCGAACTCGTCCGGTGGGATGGGCCGCGCGAGCGGTTCCGCCAGGCCCGGCCGGGTGACCGCCCGCGCCGCCACGAGCGAGGTGTGGCATGAGCATGACTCCGGCAGAACTGGGCGCTGGAGACGCCGTTCGGGCTGCCCTTCTCGGGGACCCCGAACCGGCGAAGCCTCGGCGGCTCCACCTCACCCGTGCCTCGCTGATCGAACCAGAACTCCTCGATTGGGCATGGCGTGACGGAGAGGCTTGTCGCATTCCGGCTGGCGCGCTCACTGTTGTCGCAGGCCGTGAAGGCACAGGCAAGAGTTCCTTCGGTATCTGGCTCGCGGCCTGCATCACCCGCGGAACCCTTCCCGGGACGTTCTACGGCACCCCGCGATCGGTGCTCTATGTCGCGGTCGAGGACTCGTGGGCGCATACCCTCGTCCCGCGCCTGATGGCGGCGGGAGCAGACCTGGACCGCGTGTACCGGGTCGAAGCGGTGGAGGCAGAGGGCACGCACGGTACGGTCAGCCTGCCCCGCGACAACGAGGAATTGCGCGAGGTCATCGCCGAGCACGACGTCGCCCTCGTCGTCCTGGACCCCCTCATGTCGTTGATAGGGGCCGGGATCGACACCCATAAAGAACGCGACGTCCGCAAGGCGCTGGACCCGCTTGCTCGTGTCGCCGACAAGACCGGTGCAGTCCTCCTCGGGATCGCGCACTTCAACAAGAGCAGCGGGACCGACGCCTCGTCGCTGATCACGGGCTCAGGGGCTTTCAAGAACGTCGCCCGCGCCGTGTTCGGATTCGCGCGGGACCCTGACGACGGGACGCGAGTGATGACCCAGACCAAGAACTCGCTCGGCGGTGAGGACGCTTTGCCGTCCCTGGCCTACGCCATCGAGCAAGTGGAGATCCAGACCCGGAAAGGCCCTACGGGCGTGGGCCGCCTTGTCTTCAAGGGCGAGTCCGATCGCAGCGTCTCCGAAATCCTCGGCCAATCGCTGAGCGGCGAGGAACGCCAGGAGAAGATGACCGCGGTCGAGTTCTTGAAGGTTCGCCTGGAGGGCGGCCAGAAGGCCCTCACACGGGAGATCGAGGAAGAGGCCATACAGGCGCACGGCATCAGCCAGCGGACCCTCCATCGGGCGCGCAGGAGCCTCGGCGTCATCGCCGAGCAGATGCCCTCCGGCCCCAACCGCAAGCGCGAATGGTGGCTCTCCCTGCCCCAGGATGCCAACACGTCAGACGCCTGACCTGGGCAGACTGCCAGATTGCCATTTCCCCCCTACGTGTACGGACAGTGGCAGCCTGGCAGTCTGCCTCCCTGCTTCACCCGATCACCCAGTACGGAGGTTCTTGTCTTGACCACCGCGATGGCCGCCACCATCACGGGCGCCCAGCATGCCCTGGCTCTCCTCCTGGCCGAGTGGGGTCTGCCCGACTCGGAGCGCAAGGCTGCCGACGCCGTAACCCTTCTCATGCGATACGGGCTGCGCCCCACCGCTGCACGCCCGGCCCTGCCCGTTCCTCGTACGCGAGGCGTGACCGACCCCGGCGTCGCCCATCGGGGTGCTGCTCACGCTCGCCGGCTGCTGGCCGCTCGCCACCAGGGGTGCAGGTAATGGGCCGCCCTTCCAAACTCACCCCAGAGCTGCGTGACGAGCTGTGCAGGCACCTTGAGGCGGGCCACTTCCTCGGTACCGCGGCCGACCTGTGCGGCGTGGGCCGATCCACTGTCCACAGATGGATGGCCCGTGGAGAGGAAGAGGACACACCACCCGAATATCGGGAGTTTCGGGAGGCCCTTACGCGCGCACGCGCGCGTGCTGCGCATGTCCTCGTCTCGGCCGCCTTCGCCGACGCCAAGGGCGGTGCGCTGGTCCGGGAAGTTGTCCGCCCTGACGGGTCGGAGGAGCGGGCATGGACACCTCCGAACGGGCGCGTCGCCCTCGAACTGCTCGCGCGCATGCACCCAGAGGAATGGCGCCCAGTGAAAGCGGTCGAGGTTTCTGGCCCGCAGGGCGGTCCAGTGAATGTAGCCCCCGATCAAGCGGTCATCGAGAACATCAGGGCCAGGATCGCGAAGTCCAGGGCCCGACGTCAGGCGGAAAGGCAGGAGGCGGTTTGACCCGCTCCGGGACAAGCTGCGGCTGAAGGTCACCTCCAGCGACGATTCGGTGCCGGCCGCGTACCCGGGCGGCCGGTGACGGGGCGAGCGCCACTCATCGCTGTATGACGCTCCCTGGACTCCTTGATCGAGCTGGGCCGTCACACGGCGTTGTCCCTTGTGGTAGCGCCATTCGGCGTGGGGTTCGGTATTCGGCTCGTCCGCCGGTGCGACCCAGGGTGAGGACCGCGTCCTGTTCCCGGTTGCCGGGATCTTGCTCGTCAAGGCGCTCGATGACGTAGTCGCTGATGCTTGCGTCATGCAGGCCGGCGGCCTGGGCCTGGCGGATGATTGTGCCGGTGAGGCCAGGCCTTCCCCCGGGGGAGAGCGCCGCTGCTGGAGTTATGCCCCGGATCGGGCGACTGAGCGGCCGTTGCCGGTCTGTTTGCCTCACCAGGCCGACCGGCCCTACAACAGCCTGAACAGCCGGAACGCTTGACGACCCGGGCACGCGAGGGATGCACAGTCGAACGCCTCGCAGGCTGCGCGATGGAGGTTGCGGGTCAGCCGTGCCCCTCCGGGGCTCGACTGCTGAACTACTCGTCGGTGCCTGGAGCGCTCGCCGGATCCATGCCAGCCGAACCGTCCTTGAACCATGGCAGGTATCTGGCGGTCAGATCGGTCAGGCGCTGAGTCGCGCGTTCGACGCGAGTGTGGGCGCGCTCTGCCCGAAACCCTGCAGTCTCGGCCCGATGACGCGCGATCCGCGCCCGCTCCTCATACCGGCTGCTGGGCGCATCGTGTTCGTCCCGCATCAGGATCTCCTTGATGTCTTGATGCTCTCCCCGACGCTGAGACAATCGCCGTTGTTCGTTCCGCGTCAAGATCGTTCGTCCTTGCTTCGCTGCTGGCGCTGCAGCTTGACCCGCTCCTTCCAGCGGAGGAGGAGGCGTTGTCGAGGAAGGGTGGGAAGAAGGGTTAGCCGACGGCCTTGCGCGTCGCCGCAGCGGCTTCGAGCTGGGCGCGAGTGGTCTGGGTGAGCCGGTAGGAGTCGGTGCCGGTCTCGATGATGTTCCCTGTCGTAGGTGAGCCGGTCCACGATGGCTGCGCAGAGCCTAGGCCCGGTGAAGGTCTTGATCCAGCCTTTAGAAACGACTCATTTGACGCGATTGCGACACTGCTGCTTCCCTCCCTTTCGGTCACGCCTTGAACAGCAGTTCGACCCCGCGACGAGCAAGTTCCCTGTGGCGCAGCTCATCGTTGGCGAGCAGGTCGACGTAGCCGTGGCGGGCGATGGTCTTGGTCAGCACCTTCTCATCGGCGGCCTCGACCAGCTCGTTGACCAGCTTGGCCGCCAGGATGTGCTCGACCTTGAACCCGGCCGTCGCCGCCTCGGTGCCCAGCGCGATCAGCAGGTGCGACTTGCCCGTCCCCGAATCGCCGATTAGACACAGCCACCCCTACCTGTGGAAAAGGCTCGGCTCTCTGGCTGAAGCCAGCGTTCCCGTCACCCCCTGTCCCTTCTCTGCCGTGACCGGCGGCGGATCCGGCGACCTCGCCGGTGCCGATCGGCGCCGCCGCCTGGCGTGACGACAGGCGGTCGCTGGTGGCGGCGAGGAGCCGGCTGGCATGCGCGATGCGCTGGTCGGCATGATCGAGGAGCTGGTCGCCACGCTTGAGGAGCTGGCCGGCACGCTCGATGCGCTGCTTGGACCGCTTGATGAGCTGGCCGGCGCGTTCGTACGGCCGGCGCAGGCGTTCCGCTCCCGCCAGGGCGGCGGTGTCGTGCTCCCTCGCCTGCGGTGCCCGATGCTGCCGCGGGGTGCCGGGCCCGTCGATGCTTCGCACGGCGCACGAAACGGCGGGATCATTCGGTGGCGGCATGGCGGCTCCAGGTGCGGCGGCAAGCGTGACAGTCTTCGGTGTTACCCTCACCACATGGGCGCCGCATCGACGCGGGATGACCGGCCGGTCAACGACTCACCGGCGCACGAGCCGCTGCGCACATCAGTGACGCGGCCGGTGATCGCTCTGGTGGAAGACGAGGCGGACCTGGTCGAGATGGCCACCGCGTACCTCACCCGCGACGGATTTCGGATGTATACCGCCGGCGACACCCGCGGTGCGGCGGCATTGCTGCGCACCCACCCCGTCGACCTGCTCGTGCTGGATCTCGGCCTGCCCGACGGCAACGGCCTGGACTTCCTGCGCGGGGTACGCGCCGGCCGTCACCTGCCGGTGATCATCTTGACCGGCTGGGTCGAGGAGCGTGAACGCGTCGTCGGGCTGGAGCTCGGCGCCGACGACTATGTCGTCAAGCCGTTCTCCCTGCCGGAGCTGGCTGCCCGGATCCGGGCGGTGCTGCGTCGCGCGCACCCCCCGGCTGCTGAGGCGGTGCATCGCGTCGGCGGGCTGGCCGTCGACACCCGGTCACGAGAGGTCGCCGTGGACGGCGCGCCGATGGCGTTGACACCGCTGGAGTACGGGCTGCTGGCGCTGCTGATCTCCCAGCCCCGGCAGGTGTTCAGCACCGGCCAGCTGCTGAGCGCGGTGTGGGGCGCCGACCCCGACCAGCAGGACGGCTCGTCCGTCGTCGAGCATGTGTACCGGCTGCGCCGCAAACTCGCCATGGCCGGCGCGACCAGCCCGCGGATCACCACCGTGCGCGGCATCGGTTACCGGCTGGACCCGTGATGGCCTCCGCGAGCGAATGGGCGCTGGACTACGAACGGTTGTTCGAGGCACTCCCGTCGCCGTACTTGATCATGACGGCGGACTTCACCATCGTCACCATCAATCAGGCCTACGCCGAGGCCACCATGATCGACCGGGAGGCGGTGGCCGGCCGGCCGATGTTCGAGGTGTTCCCCGACAACCCTGACGACCCGGACGCCGACGGCGTGCGCAACCTGCGCCGATCCCTGCAGACGGTGGTGGACTCCGGCCGGCCCGACGCCCTCGCCCTGCAGCGCTATGACATCCGTACCCCCGAGGGCGAGTTCGTCGAGCGATACTGGAGCCCGGTCAACACCCCGCTCTTCGCCGACGACGGCAGCGTGGCGTTCATCGTCCACCGGGTCCAGGATGTCACCGACCTGGTCGAGCTACGCCGTCACGGCCACGAGCAGCAACGCGTCGCCGCGGCGCTGCAGACCCGGGTCGAGCAGATGGAGGCCGACCTGTTCACCCGCGGCCGCCAACTGCAGGACGCCAACCGGCAACTGCAGCGCGTCAACGCCGAACTGGCCGCCGCCGGCGACGCGCTGCGAGCCCAGCAGCAGGCCAAGGACCGGTTCATCGCCACCCTGTCCCACGAACTGCGCAATCCCCTCGCATCAGCTCGCGCCGCCCTCGACGTCCTCGGGCTGGACATCCCCGACCATCCGGCCCGCGCCGTACTCGCCCGGCAACTGACCGCCCTGACCCGGATGACCGACGACCTGCTCGAAGCCGCCAGGGCCGTCACCGGCCAGCTGCAGGTCGCCCGCCGGCCGCTGGATCTGCGCACGCTCGTGGCCGCCACCGTCCGCGACATCGAAGCCACCCGCCCCGGCACCGCCGGGATCCATCTCGCGTTGCCCGACAGGCCGGCGACCGTCGACGGCGACCCGGTCCGCCTCGCCCAAATGATCAGCAACTTGCTCGACAACGCCCGTAAACACGCACCCACCGACATCCCCGTCCACGTCGAGGTGACCACCGACGCCGGGCACGCCTTCCTGCGCGTGCGCGACCAGGGACCCGGCTTCGCGCCTGAGGCGGCGGCGAGCCTGTTCGACCCGTTCGTGCGTGCCGGCACATCCGGCCAGAGTGCTCCCGCCGGGCTGGGCCTGGGCCTGGCCGTGGTCCGCGGCATCGCCACGCTGCACGACGGCACCGCCACCGCCCACAGCGACGGTCCCGGGACCGGCGCCACGTTCACCGTTCGGCTCCCGCTCACCGACGCCGCGTTGGACAGCGCCGAGCAGCGCCCCGCGCCGGCCCCCATCCGGGCGCCGATGCGGGTCCTGCTCGTCGAGGACAACGCTGACCTCGCCGCCATGTACGTCGTGCTGCTACGCCAGCGCGGCGACACCGTCACCATCGCCACCAACGGCGCCGACGCCCTCGCCGCCGCCCACCAGCCGTTCGATCTGATCCTGTGCGACCTCGCCCTCGGCGACGACCCCGACGGCTACACCGTCGCCCGCCGGCTGCGCCGCACCCCCACCCACCGCAGCACCCGCCTGATCGCCGTCTCCGGATTCAGCCAGGACACCGATCGCGAACGCAGCCGCGCGGCCGGATTCGACGCCCACCTCGCCAAACCACTCGACCCCACCCGCCTCGACCAACTCCTCAGCGACTGGACCGATCAGCCCACCCCCGGACAGCCCAGGCCCCGCCCCGCCTAGCGTGCCCCTCCCGCATCGCGGTGGTGATCCGGCTCGGGACGACCGGCCGGTCGTCGCGGCCCGCCGACCGCAGGTCAGCCGTCCCCCGCCCAACAGCGGCGCACAGCCTCTGCCGATGATGTCGTCCCGCCAGGTCATGGCCCTGCTGGTGGAGCGCCTGACGCGCACGATCTCCAGCCGCCGCCCGGAGTGCGGCATGATGATCGCTCGTGCTCTGGAGTGGTCGGCGCCGAGCCTCCGGCAAGCGCGTGCCGCACGTCCGGCATGCCCAGACAGGGCACGGCGACCGGCAAGCCGTCCAGCACGGTGCCCCCGGCCCAGTCGATCATTCACCGGCCCGCTCCTGTTCAGCTTCCGGGATCGGTCCGACCGCTGAGCACAGGGCCTGCAACCGCTCGGCCCGGCGGCAAGCTTCCACCGCTTGCTCGCGCGCCTGCCTGGCCCGCTCGACGCCGGCCCGCGCGCGCTCGCGAGCGTCGCGCACACGCTGCAGAACATGATCCGGCCGGGGCGGCCTCAACATCTGGCACTCGATCTCGTCCTGCTCCCGATCGGCCAGGGCCGCGTCCCGATCGCTCTCGGCCGCAGCCCGGTCCAGCGCGGCGCTTCGGCGGTCCTCGTGCGACTGCCGCCGATCCTGCCGGGCGGCCTGCTCGCCGGTCTGGGCCTCCCTCCGCTGCCGGCGCACCGTCCCCTCCCACTGCTCACGCAACATCGTGCGGTCCTCGTGGCTGTGCTCACGGGCATCGCGCCATTGCTGCCGCACCACGACGCTCTCCCCGCCGTCGCCCGGCCCGCCGGCGTCACGCTCATCGACGGCGTGATCACGTTGTTCGGCCGCCCACAGCACATCATGGAAGGCCCGGTCGGCCGCGTCGGTCCGTTCCTGGCCGGCATGCGCCTCGCGGTCCCGCTCGACGGCGGCGGCATCGCGCTGCTCGGCCTCCTCATCGCGCCGGCGAGCGGCGCGATCGCGCTGCTCGGCCTCCTGGTCCCGCCCGGCCGCCCGGTTCCGGCGGGCCTCGGCGTCCTCGCCGGGCATCACACCGCCCCGGCCGCCGCCACCGAGGCGTTCTCGCAGCGCGTCGGCCATCCGCCGCGCCTCAGCGCCCAGCCGGTCGTCCCCGATCCGGTCGGCCAGCTCCCGCAGCAGCGCCGCAAGCGCGGTCGCCTCCCACTCGTCCAGCACCTCCGGACCTCCCATCAAGGGAGAAAACACCGCCTACTGGAGTCTACGACCCGAGCTCAAGACGAGACAGTCGCCCCTCAGCCATGATCGTCTGATCAGAACCGGGCACCACAACCTCACGCACCCAAGATCATTCTCAGCGCCAACCGCTGCTCCTGCCAGTCAACCCCGGCAGAGCCGAGCGGAGGCCGACCAGGAAGCGCCGCGGGCACGGCCACACCGCCCCCGCCGTGCCCGCCTGGGTCCGACGGCTGGCCGCACCCGACAGCCAGACCCCCGCCCGCTCCAGAACCGCGATCGACCGGCTGATCGCCTGCAGCGACGTCGGCGTCCGCGAGAAAACCTCTACCGGCTCCTGTACGAGACCGCCGCCCCGGGGCCGAGGAAATCCTCACCCTCAACATCGAAGACCTCGACCTGACCGCCCGCCAGGCACGAGTCAAGGCCAAGGACGCCCGCGCCAAAACCCGCCGCCGCGGCCCGGCCTGCGAGGACTTCGTGCTGGAGACCGTCTACTGGGACGCCGGTACCGCCCACCTGCTGCCCCGCCTGCTCAAAGGCCGCACCCGCGGCCCGATCTTCGCCACCCACCGCCGCCCCGGCCCCGGCAAACTCGTCAGCCCCGCGACCTCTGCCCCGACACCGGCCTGGCCCGCCTGTCCTACGGCCAGGCCCGCGCCCTGCTGGACCAGCACACCGCGCTGAACGGCCCCGGCACCGGCTGGGATCTGCACGAATTCCGCCACTCGGCGCTGACCCACCTGGGCAAGACCGGCGCGAGCCTGCTGATGCTGATGGCCAGATCCCGGCACAAGAAACCGGAGAACCTGCGCCGCTACTTCAAGCCCTCACCGCAGGCCATCGCCGAGATCATCAGCCTGCTCGCCCCCAGGACCAGCGGCTGATCTGCCCCGGCTGCCGTCCAGGCCGCATGTATCACCGCAGGTCAAGCAAATCCGTCGGAAACTTCCCCCGGGGACTACATCGAGGCCGGGCGACACGGATCTCGACGTCGGTCACCTTGGCCCGCATCCTGCCAGGGCCCATCGTGGCCGTGCGCCACGCTGGGCGGAACCGTGATCGCCCTGGTCAGCGACAATGACTATCCCTTTCTCTCGTACTTGGTCTCCCCCTGACGCGTCGAGATCGGGAAGCCACAAGGGAGCAGGGGCGGGGACATCCTGGGGCTGGTCGAGGTGGTATTTACATCTGCCACCGCCCGTGGGCACGACGCAGATCTTTCCCTTCCTCGTCGTGCCGCCGCACTGCACCTCGGGGTCGTGGACATGGCACAACCCTGAAGGGCGCGCGTCGATGGAGCATGGCCGGCCTTCCTTGGTCGTGGCCCGGCACCGAGCGGCAGGCGCGACGTCCTCCGGTACCGTGGCTGCTTCCTGGAGCGCTGGTGACGGTTGCAGGACCATGGCCATCTTGGAGTACAGCCGCCGTCCGGTCGGGCCTGCCAGGCGGTAGGAGGTGGCGATCTCGACCTGAGCCACCGGCGCTGGTACGGGGCGGGTGCCAGGCTCACCCCAGCGCATCTCCGGAGCAATCGGGTCTGGAAGGTTGACGACTACGTCGAGCCGTAGTCCCCTCATGGTGAATGTTCTCGAATTCTTCTCCATTGGAGGCAGGTATGAGGGTTACGTTCCTCGGTTCGACCTCGCAGAACGGCGGCTCGCCCACCCTGTGGGCCACTGACCGGGGCAGCCTCGTGGTGCGCGGCTACCGCGTCACCGACTCGCAGGCGCTCGCCGACCTGGGGGAGGTTCCTGCCGGGGAGGCCGACATCGAGATCCCACTGGAGCTGCTGAGCTTCTACCAGGCCCTCACCGCCAACGGCGCCGCCACGACCGAGGCGACCGACGAAGGCGCCGGGGAGGGGCGTTGACGCTGGTTTCCGGCGACGCGTTCGGTGACCTGTTCAGGTCGTTCGAGCACACCGCGTTCCGGCTGGAGCCGAGGGAGCGCTACAACTCCCCGGGCGAGCACGAGCCGATCCGCAAGTTTCTCGCCGGCGAGCCCGACGACCTGGCGTGGAACCGGCCCTGGCTCGATCTCATGGCCGACCACGCGGCCAAGGGCAAGTTCGTCCACCGCGTGCGGGTCGTCTCCGTCCCGCTGTCGGACTACTCCCGCTTCGGCCTGTGGTGCGCGCAGTTCGCCATCCAGGCGGGAGAGGACATCCGCTACCTGGACCGGGCGCAGGCGGCCGGTCTGCCGGAGCTCGACTATTGGCTGTTCGACTCCAAGTGGGCCGCCCGGCTGAAGTTCGACGAGGATGACATCCTGCTCGGCGCCGAGATCGTCACCGACCCAGCCATCGTGGTCGAGCTGGCGGCGGCTCGGGACGATGCCTGGCACCGGGCGGTCACCCGCGATCAGTTCCTCGCCGACCTGGCACGGGAGTAGGACGGCTGAGTAGAAAAGGGGGCGTGACCAGCGTCCAGCAAGCCCGAGTGGCGCTCGGCAACAAGCTGCGCAGCCTGCGCGCGTCCGCCGGCCTGACCGGCCGTGAGCTCGCCGAGCGTCTCTCCTGGCCTGCCTCGAAGATCTCGAAGCTGGAGACAGGGAAGCAGACTCCCACCGAGGCCGACGTCACGGGCTGGGTCGGCGCGACGACCGGCGACGAGCAGGACGCCGCCTCGGTGCTGGCGATGCTGCGCACGATGGAGTCGGCGCACGCGGAGTGGCAGCGGCTCCTGAGCGGGGGCACCCGCCATCATCAGGGCACCTGGGCCGACATGGAGCGGCGCGCCGCTCGTCTTCGGGTCTTCGAGCCCGCCTTCGTTCCCGGGCTGCTCCAGACTGCCGGGTACGCTCGTCACCGGCTTGCTCAGGCCATCACGGTGTTCGGCATCACGAACGACATCGACGACGCCGTACGAGCCCGGCTGGCCCGGCAGGACATCCTCTACGACCCGCGCAAGCGCTTCCACTTCGTGATCACCGAGGCCGTTCTCCGGTACCGGCTGTGCCCGCCGGAGCTGATGCTGCCCCAGCTCGATCGGCTGGTGGCCGCCTCGACGCTGCCCAACGTGCGCCTCGGCGTCATTCCGTTCGGCACGCCGTTCGTCATCGCCCCCGGGTGCGGCTTCTGGATCTTCGATGACCGCCAGGTGCTCGTGGAGATCTTCTCGGCCGAGCTGACGCTGACCCAGGCCCAGGAGATCGACCTGCACGAGAAGGTCTTCGGCGCGATGGCCTCCGTCGCGGCCTACGGCGCCAGCGCCCGCGCGGTCATCACCCAGGTGATGGAGGAGCTGCGCTCGACGCTGCCCGACGACGATGGCGAAAACGCCGCGACGGCGTAGCTCGATGTTTCGCCTCGTCGTCGCCGGCTGGTCAGATTCGAGAAATCTCTAGAACTTTCCTCGCCGTTCTCTTCGCCTCCGTGTCACGCTGACAGCGCCATCGACGGTCCTGACCTGGAGATTGTCGTGAGTTCAGCGTTCGTTCCGCTCCTGTCCAAGGAGGCCGTGGCCGCGCTCCCGCAGCGGGCACGTGAGGTCGTCGAGTACCGGAAGTCGGGGCTGTCCCTCAACCACGTGCAGGGCTGCCCGCTCGGCTGCGCGTTCTGCATCCGGCACACCTACGACCTGTGGGACGCTGATCGGCCGCGGGCGTTGATGAGTGACGGCGAGGCGGTCGAGCAGCTCGTCAGGCATCGGTACTTCCGGCCGCACGACACCCCGTTGCAGGTGTTCAACCGGGCCACCGACCCGTTCCTGCCGGGCGTGCGGGGCCACCTGTTCGCGGTGCTGGAGGACCTCGACCGGCGAGGGCTCACGAACCCCGTGCTGGTGATCACCCGTGGTTTCGTGAGCGTCCGCGACTGTGAGCGGCTCAACTCGTTGGCGAACGTGAAGGTGACGCTGCTGTTCACGTACTCGGGGATCGACGACAAGCGGATCGAGCCGCATCCCTCCGGGACCGCCGTGCGGTCCATGCGGCTGGCCACGTCGTACGGGCCGCGCCGCTACCGGACGATCTTCTACTGGCGTCCCCTGGTGCCCGGCCTGAACGACACCACGGCCCACCTGGCGCGGGCTGTAGGTCTGTCCAGGTGGGCCGACGCCACGGTGTTCACTGGCCTGTTCTACCGGGACGAGATCGCGGACTACTACCGCGCCAACGGCCTGCCCGAGCCCTACGAGGAGACCGCCCGCCGCAAGATCGTCCCTGAGACCCTGGAGGAACGCATCCTCGCGGCGTTCGCGCGCCGGCCGCCGGACGCGCCGCCGCTGTTCCGCAAGACCTCGTGCGCCGTCTCGTACGCCCACGGCCTGCCGGACTACAACGGGCACTACGGCATCGACGAGCTGTGCGACATCTGCCCGGCCGCTCAGCTCGACCGGTGCGCCCAGGCGCACCGCGTACCGACCGCTCTCCAGCTCCTGGAGGCCGCCGGCGCCTTGCCCGAAGCCACCGGCATGCGCGTCATCGAGGTGACGGAGCGGGCGGCGGAGGTCGAGGGGCTGCCGTCCGAGCAGCCGCGCTATTACCTCCAGCACCGGCTCGGCTTCCAGGTCCATGACGCCGCGCATCCTCATCGCCGACGACGGCACGGCCGGGCCGCGATCGGATGGGAGAGCACCAATGGCTGACATCGACAGGCAGGCGTGGACGGCGTTCCGCTACGCCGTCGCGGACGTCGAAGGCAACGGGCAGCAACCTCCTGACCTCGTCGAGCTGGCCATCGTCCCGATCGAGCAGGGCACGGTAGGAGAACCGCTCACGTGGCTGGTGAAGCCGCCGAGGCCGATCACGCCGCTGGCCTGCCGCATCCACGGCATCTCCAACCAGCAGGTGGCGTCCGCTCCGCCGGCTGCCGAGTACGCCCCGGACATCATGGCGGCCTTCGGCGGCGCCATCTTCGTGGCGCACAACGCGCACGTGGACCTCAGCGTGCTGGCCCGGGAACTGCCGGGGTTCCAGCCCTCCCTGGTCATCGACACCCTCAAGCTGGCCCGTCGTCTCCTGCCGGGCCGCCCCTCGTACAAGCTCGGCGTGCTCGCGGAGGAACTGAAGCTCGCCACCGGCCTGCCCGCCGGCCTGGCACCTCACCGCGCGGCCTACGACTCTCTCGTCTGCGCCCGTCTCCTCGCGCACCTCGCCGCCGGCGCGGAACCGCTGCCGCTGGCCGCCCTGCTGACCGACCCGACGACCTCCCGCGAAGGATCGACCGATGACGCAGCTCAAACCCTTTTCTGACCATCAACGCGGCCTGTTCACCAGCATCGACGGCCCCTCCGGCGCCGGTAAGTCGACCATCGTCGCGCACCTGTCGCAGCTCCTGGTGGCCGACGGCGAGCACGTCCACACCACCGCCGAACCGTCCAACGGAGTGCTCGGCAAGATCGCCCGCGAGATGACCGAGACCGTCACCGGCCCCGCGCTGGCGTGCCTGTACGCCGCCGACCGCTACCACCACCTCGAAACCGAGATCAAGCCCCACCTGGACGCCGGCGAGATCGTGCTCTGCGACCGATACGTACCGTCCGCGCTGGTGATGCAGCGCTTCGACGGGGTGGACCCGGCCTTCCTGTGGGCCCTGAACTCCCTCGCCGACCGGCCGGACCTGGCGGTGGTCCTCGAAGGCGCACCCGAGGTGATCGCCGCGCGGCTGGCGGAACGAGGAGCGCACAACCGCTTCCAGCTCACCCCCAGATCCAGTCACGCCGAGGCGCACTTCTACCGGCAGGCGTGCGACCGGCTCATCCAGGCCGGATACGACGTCCTGCGCGTCGATATCGGCGCCGACGACGCTCACCAGATCGCGGTCACGATCAGGAACCGGCTCGCGAACTTCTTCGCCGTACGCGAGGACCACCCGCCAAAGACGGCCACGTGGTGACGCCCGTCCTGCGGCTCCTCCCCCTCGACGATCAAGTGAGACCCAGATGACCGACACCCCGCTCACTCCGCCACCCGGCGCCAGTTTCAACCCGGCCGAGGCCGTTCCGGCCCGCACTTACGCCGCGCTGCGTGGGGCGGACAAGGAGGCGTTCGCTCCCGACCGGGAAGCCGTGGACAAGCTCAAGAGGACGATCCACGACAAGGTGGACGAGGTGGCCCAGGAGAACGCCGCCGCGCTGGTCCGCGTCGTCCGCCACCTCGCCGAGCGCGGCTACAAGCAGTTCGCCGACCTGGGCTGTGGCAAGCCCGTGCAGGGCATGGACGCCCTCGGGCTGCCGGACCTGTACGACGCCGCCGCCGGCATCGAGCCGGACGTCAAGTGGCTGGCCCTGGACTCCGATCAGGTGGTCGTGACGACCTGCCGCGCGCTGCTGCGCGGCCCCGGCGTCAGCGTGGTGCAGCAGGACCTACGACAGAGTGCCAAGGTCCTCGACGCCATGAGCGCTCACCTGTGGCTGGGCAAGCCGGTCGTGGTCATCCTGGGCGCGGTGCTGCACTTTCTGACCGACGAGCAGTGCACCGACCTCAGATTCGCCCTGCGGGCCCGCCTGGCTCCCCGCAGTGTGGTCGTGGTGACCCACGTGACGGGGGACGGCATGGACCCGGAGGCCGTCGAGCGCGGCAGAGCCGCCTACGCCGAGCTGCACGGCGGTGTGCCGATCTACGTCCGCAGCGAGCGCCAGGTGCTGGACCTGGTGCGCGACTTCGCCATCAAGGACCCGGGCGTCGTCCGCACGATCGACTTCCTGCCGGAGGAAGGCGGACGTACCCCGCTGCGGGACGCGCCGCACTTCCTCATGGTGATGGCGGAGCGTAAGGACAGATGACCGTGGCATGGCAGCGGCCAGTCACCGCGCGGCGCACCCTCGCGCGCCGTACTGCCATGCCGCGTGCGTGCGGCCCGGTGTCGTCTTCCCCACCGCATCGCACCGGTCGCAGGCTGGGCGTCCGCTCGCCAGTGATTGACGCCCAGCCTGCGCCACCGCCTCAAGCAGCTCAGAAGCACCCCACGCCGGTGCCATCTTCACCACGGCGGCCGATCGGCACCGCCGCGCTCCGCTTACTGCTCGCCCCCCACCGCAGAGAACAGTCCGACCCGGGTGGAGAGCAGACCATGACCAGAGCACGCCAGCCCCAGCAGGCCGAGCCGGAGCAGGACGAACCCGCCTTCGCGTGGGTCCCGTACAAGCCGATCGGCAACCTGCTACGGGTCACACACACCTCGTGCTGCGGCCGGTTCGAGTGGGCGTCCGAGGGCGGCCAGTTCTTCGTGCTCCGCTCCGCCGGCGGTGGCGACTACGAGGAGACCGGCCGCGGGCGTCATCGGCAGGCCATGGACGTCTACATCGCTCTGGCCGAGCGGCACCGCGATGAGCATCTGCGCCGTGGGGAGGCCGCAGAGCCCGACACCTTCCTCAAGGGAAGCAGGCGGCGCGGCTGACCCCGGATAGCCCCCGTCAGCAGCCACCATCAACCCGTTGCCCAACACGACCACGAAGAGGGGACCCACCCTGTGACCACCGACAACGACGTCCACGACGTCGCCGCGCTACGTGACGCCATGGTGCACGAGCTCCGTGAGCAGGGCGCGATCCAGTCCGAGCCCGTGGCGGCGGCCTTCGCCGCCGTGCCGCGCCACCTGTTCACGCCGGGCGAGTCGCTGGAGGTCGCCTACGGCGTGGACAACGCGCCGATCGTCAAGCGTGACGACAACGGCCTGACCCTCAGCTCGGTATCGGCCCCGCATCTCCAGGCCGTCATGCTGGAAGCGGCTGAGATCAAGCCCGGCATGCGCGTGTGCGAGGTCGGCAGCGGCGGCTACAACGCCGCGCTGATGGCCGAACTTGTCGGCGACAGCGGGCGCGTCACCACGGTGGACATCGACCCCGACATCGTCGAGCGCGCCGGCGCCTTCCTGCACGAGGCGGGCTACGACCACGTGCAAGTGATGCTGGCCGACGCGGAGCGGGGCGTCCCCGAGGCTGCCCCGTTCGACAGGATCATCGTCACGGCCGGGAGCTGGGACATCCCGCCCGCCTGGATCGAGCAGCTCGGCGGCGACGGCCGCATCGTCGTTCCGCTGCGGATGAAGGGGACGACCCGCTGGATCGCGTTCGACCGGGAAAGCGCAGGCGGCCTGGTCAGCCGTGACTACGGGTTGTGCGTCTTCGTGCCGTTCCAGGGAGCCGGGTCCCACACCGAGCGGACGGTCGCGATCGAGGACGGGGTGGTGCTGCGCTGGGATGACGAGGACCTCAAGGTCGACAGGGACGCGTTGCGCCGGGCGCTGCACCTGCCGCGGCTCGAACGCTGGTCCGGCGCGGTGTTCGACATGCCCGACGAGCAGGCACTGTTCCTGCTCACCAACGAAGCGGACATGGCGCTGCTGCACGCCGACCAGGAGGCCATCGACCACGATCTGGTCGCC
Organism: Nonomuraea composti; assembly: GCF_012034275.1. NCBI lineage: Bacteria > Bacillati > Actinomycetota > Actinomycetes > Streptosporangiales > Streptosporangiaceae > Nonomuraea > Nonomuraea composti. The sequence goes on from NZ_JAATEP010000012.1 coordinate 25,839, forward strand.
CGCCCGGCCCTGCGGGGCGTGCCCGTTCTGATCAACGGGGACAGCTTCGCCTACCGCGCGGCGCGGCCGAACGAGGACATGAGCAGCGGATACGAGAGCGGCGTCTACGCGCACGGCCCCTCGGCCGGAACTCTCGCCGCCCGGTACGCGGAGCTGCTGCGCCAGTGGGCAGACAAGTACCACCGGCGCGGCGCCGCCTCCATCCGGTATCTCCCCAAGGCCGCCACCCCGCCGGCACCCTCGGCCGGCGTCCTGCCGAAGCGGCACGGGACCGTCGTCGTCACCTGGCCCTAGACCACCGGAGCCCTCGAGAGCTCGAACGACCTGCCCGAGGAGGCACCGGGGAACCCCAACCGCCCCAACGAAGGAGGCACCGTCATGACCGCCCGCACTTCCGCAGGTGCGACAGCACTCGCGCCACCCGCCCCCGATGCAGGCGCGGCAGCACTCGCGCCCCTCACTCCCGATCAGACCAGCGATGGCTGGGACGCCGAGTGGCTCGCCGACCTGGACGTGACCATCGTCGAGTCCGGCGTGGCCGCCGAGCAGCTCATCCGCATGACCGACGACGGCTGCAACTCGACCTGCGGGACCGCATGCGTGAGCTGCGGCACGTAGGCGCTCCGCCGAGATCCGACGCCTGACCCGAGCGCCCGACCGGCCATCCGCTGCCCGGCCGGTCGGGCACCCCCCAAGTCACGGGAGCGGCTGATGTACCGATACCTCGACTCCGCCATCTTGCGTGCCCCAGTGTGGCCGCCGGATCAGCAGATCGCCTCGTGGCCCGATCTGACCGGCCTGGACGCCGGTCCCGCTTCCTGGCGTGCTTGGCTGGCTCGTACGTGGCAGACGCCCGGGTTCGCGGCGGCCGTGGAGCAGGCCAGCCCGGACCTGGCCCGGCGAGTACGCGAGATCTGCGCTGGCGGGCGTATGTCCGACCTGGCGACGCGCCGGGCGGTGCTCTCCGTGCTGCGCTACCTGCTGCGCGCCTCGGGCCGGGCCACGCCGTTCGGCCTGTTCGCCGGCGTCGCTCCGGCGCGCATCAGCTCCGTGTCGGATCTGCCGGCGGTGCGCATCGGGGACGCGCACCGCCCGAGGGCCCGGATCACCGCGGAGTGGCTCGGCGGGGTCGTCCACCGGCTGGAAGGCGAGACTGAGCTGCTGCGGCGGCTGGAGGTGACGGCCAACAACCTCGCCTTCGAGCGTGATGGCCGCCTGGTGCTCGAACACCGCGCCAGTACCGAGGCCGGCGGCGCTCCGGGGCATGTGAGCGTGCGCGCCACCGGCCCCGTACGAACGGCGCTCCGGCTGGCTCGCGAGCCCCTCCTGGTGTCGGAGCTGATGACCCGGCTGTCGGCCGCCTCCCCGCGCACTGCCGAGACCACCGTCGACGCGCTCGTGGCCGAGCTGGTCGCCCAGCGCCTTCTGCTCACCAGCCTGCGCCCGCCCATGACGCGCTGTGATCCCCTGCGGCACCTCCTCCACGAGCTGGACGCGGTGAACGCGGACGAGATCGGCGAGGTGGCCGACATCGTGAAGGGCTTGCGTGTCATCGCCGATGACCTCGCCGCTCATGATCGGGCGCCCACGGCAGCGGCGGGCGAGCATCGAGCACGCGCGGTGGCGGCGATGGCGGGAATCCACCGCACGAAGCGCCCGCCGCTCTCGGTCGATCTGCACCTGGACGGGGAGGTGACGATGCCCGCCGCGGTCGCGTCCGAGGCGGCTACGGCAGCCGCCGCGCTGGTCCGTCTGGCCCGCCGACCCGTGCTCTCCGCTGAGTGGGTGGCCTGGCATGAGCGGTTCCTGGACCGGTACGGCCCACGCGCCCTGGTACCGCTCCGGGACGCCGTTGATCCCGACATCGGGCTCGGTTACCCAGTCGGCTACGACGGTGCACCCACATCCGAAACGGTGATGCTGGCCGATCGCGACCGCAAATTGCTGGCCCTGGCCCACAACGCCGCGCTACGCCGCCAGCGCGAGATCCTGCTTGGTGACGACATGATCGCCGAACTCGGTGGTGTGGGCCCGGACGCGCCGGTTCAGCCCACTACGGAGCTGACCGTACGGGTCGAGGCGGCCACGCCGCAGGCGTTGGCCGAGGGCCGGTTCACACTCGTCGTCGTCGGCGCCTCGCGTGCCGTGGGCACCATCACCGGCCGGTTCCTTGACCTGTTCGACGACGAGCACCTCCAGGCTTACGGGAGCCTGCCCACAGGCACCCGGGGCGCACTTGCCGTCCAGGTATCGGCCCCGGCACCGTACGCCGTCACCGAGAATGTCGCCCGCGCCCTCCAGGTGCTGCCGGACCTGCTGCCGGTAGGCGACGCCTTCGACAATGCCCACATGGTGGCTCTGGACGATCTGGCCGTCACTGCCGACCTGCGGGGCGTCTACCTGGTGTCGCTGTCACGCCGCCGCACCATCGAGCCGGTGATCTTCAACGCGGTCAACCTGATCCAGCACACCCACCCGCTGGTGCGGTTCCTGCTCGAAGCGCCGCATGCCCTTCGAGCACCGTGCGCCGGCTTCGACTGGGGTCCCGCCTCCGCGCTGCCGTTCGTCCCCGCGCTGCGCTACGGGCGTACGATCCTCTCGCCTGCCCGGTGGCGGCTCACCGCAGCCGACCTGCCCGCGCCCTCGGCCACCTGGGCGCAGTGGGACGCCGCCCTGACCGCCTGGCGGAAGCTGGTGGCGCTGCCGGAGACGGTCAGCCTCGGCGGCGGCGACCAGCACCTACCGATCGACCTCCGCGAGCCCGCGCACCGCGCCCTGCTGCGCGCCCAGGTCGACCGCGCCGGCACCGCCGTGCTGCGCGCCGCCCCCTCAGCGGACGCGGCCGGATGGATCGGCTGCCGCGCCCACGAGCTCGTGATCCCGCTCACCGGGACCGGCCGGCCTGCCGAGCAACCCCGTCTCTCGCGCGAGGTGGCCACTTGAGAGGACGGTTTCCTGCCCGGCCAGCACGGGCGGGTCTCGCTCAAGCTGTACGGGCACCCCGACCGGCACGACGCCATCCTCACCCGCCACCTGCCGCGCCTGACCGACGCACTCGGAGCCGACGCCCAGTGGTGGTTCCTTCGCTACCGCGATCCCGACCACCACCTCAGCATCCGGCTCACCGTTGCCGAGAGCAGGCTCACCGATGCCACTGCGCAGGTCACCGCATGGACCGAGCAAGTCCGTCGGGCTGGGCTGACGGCGCGCGTGCAGTGGGACACCTACCTGCCGGAGACCGCCCGCTTCGGCGGTCCCACGGCCATGGACGCGGCCGAGGCGTACTTCGCGGCCGACTCCGCCACCGCCCTCGCGCAGTTGACGGCGACCGCTTCCCGGGGAGGGCCGAACCTGCACGCGGTGACCGCCGCGAGCCTGCTCGACATCGCCGCCGCCTTCCTGGGGGACGCCGGTACCGCGATGCGCTGGCTGATCCGTCACAGCCGACCTGGCGCCTCCCCACCCGACCGGATCATCTACGACCAGGCCGTACGCCTGGCCCAGCCGGGCGACCACGCAGCCCTGGCCGAACACCTGGCGGGCGAGCAGATCGTTTCCTGCTGGGCACGGCGACGGCAGACACTCGCCGACTACCGCGACGCGCTGCAAGAGGCCGGCACGCTGCCCCTGGCCGTCGTACTGCCCGATCTGCTGCACCTGCACCACGTCCGCATGGCGGGGCTCTCCCCGGCCGGCGAGCGGACCTGCCTGCACCTGGCCCGCGCCGCCGCGCTGAGCTGGACCAACCGCCCCAGGAGACGCTGACCATGAACGAGACCCGCGCGAGCGCGTTGGCCATGGCAGAGTCCATCGCCGCAACCCTCGCCGACCCCCGGCCGTGGACAGCCGAACCACCGGGAAACGGCCTGGTCTGGCCCCAATCGCTGTGGTCCGGCGCGGCCGGGGTCGCCCTCACCGCTAGGAGCTGACCAGGATGAACGCCTTGCCGCAGGCCGCGCAGCGCTTCCCCCTGATCCCGCGCCCCCGCCCGGCCTGCCTGCCGCTCGGGGCCCGCATCACCGAACTGCGTGACCTGGCCACGACCGCCGCCGCGAGCACGAGAGCCGACCGCCTGACCATCGCCGCCGAGACGCTGAACAAGGCCGCCCTGATCGCCAGCGACTGCGGCGCCGCCGCCGTGGCCCGCTCCCTGTGCTGGCGGCACTTCACCGCCTACCTGCCCGCCTGGCCCTTGGATGCGCCCCAGGCACGCCACGCCCTGGAACCGCTCGTCAACCTCGCCCGGCTCGCCATCCGCGAACGCGACGGCGCCCGCGCTTACCTCCTGCTGCACTCCCTCTTCCTCGCCGTCAGCGACGGCAGCACGGCCGACATCGACGGCCATCGCGTCCCGTTCGACGGCCTGATCCGATCCGGTAGCGACCTCCACACCGTGCGCAAGTGGCTGTGGGGCGTCTTCCTGGCCGAAGGCATCCGAGCGCTCATCAGCGCGGGCCAGTGGGACCAGGCGGTCGCCCACGCGCAGCAGTACCACGGGGTTGGCCAGCGGCTCCTGGACGGCCGCCAGGCCACGATCGTCGCGCACTGCCTCGCCGGGCGCACCGAGGACGCCCTGAACCTCGTTGCCGGCAGCGCCCCCGAGCAGCCATGGGAATGCCTGGTGGGCGGCTGTCTGGACGCCTTGTGCAACCACGCCGTCGGGCGAGCACCGGACGACACGATCGCTCAGGTCCAACGCCAGTTTCTGGAGCTCGACCGCGTGCCAGGACTGTTGATCTTCCGCACGCGGCTCGGCCTGACCATCCTGGATCTGACCGCCGAAACCGGCTGCCCCGTGGCCAACCGCGTGTTCACCTCCCTGATCGGAGACATCCGCACCACCTCCGACGGCTACGCCGCCCGGGAGGTCCTGGCGCACAAGCAGGCCAGTACGCTACTCAGCCCTGCCGAGCAGCACGAACTCACCTCGGCGGTGCAGGACGCAGGGCTCGGGCTCGGCACCATCCCCGACCCTTGGATGCCCAGCCTCTTCTCAGCGGTGAAGACGGGCGAGGCGGTGATAGAGGCGGGCCTGACCATGCCCGCCCAGCCGGTCAACAGCCGTGCGTCCTCCTGAAGACCATCCCGGCCGTGGCCACCCGCCGCTGACCCCGACCACGGCAGCCGCCCGGCACAGGCCCGAACCGGGCGGTGCCGCCGTGGGACCGGGACCGCCGGAAAGCCTGTCCCACGGCCCTGATGCCGCTCTGGGACATCCGCCGCGAAGGACAGCCATGGACTCCCTCCCGCCCCCTGACGGTGGCTTCTATGGCTGGGTACCGCCCGGTGGGTCGCCGCGCTGGCCATGGCTCGCGAAGCTGCTTCGCTATCTCATCGAGGATCCCTCTGACGGCTCATCCCAGAACGCCGACAACTCGAAGGAGCCTCGACCCCCAGCCGACAAGCAGGGGCAAGCTCAGAGGAGGGGAACCCCTAAGTCATGATGCGTGACCGCATGCGAGCCCCCGTCGAGCTCCTCCGGACCAACCGCGACTATCGCCGGTACGCGCTGGCGCGGCTGTCCTCCACGATCGGCACCACCGTCGCGCCGCTCGGCCTGGCGTTCGCCATCATCGAGGCCGGGGGTGGTGCCGCCGCGCTCGGGCTGGTCCTGATGGGCGGCCTGCTGGTGTTCATCGCGGTCACCCCGGCCGCGGGGGTGCTGGCCGATCGGCTGCCGCGCCTGTCCATCATCGTGGCCTGCCAGATCATCTGCGGGGTGTGCCAACTCGTCGCCGGCGTGCTCGTGCTGAGGGGCGCGGCAGCGGTCTGGTCGCTGGTCGCGCTACAAATGGTCGCCGGCGCCGCCGGAGCGTTCTTCCAGCCGGCGGTCAAAGGGCTCGTCCCGCAGCTCGTCCCACTGGGGCCGATGCTGAGCCACGCCAACGCCCTGCTCCAGATCGCCAACAACGCCGTCGCCATCCTGGGGCCGGGCATGGCCGGGCTGGTGATCGCCCTCAGCAGCCCCGGCATCATCCTCGCCTGGGACGGCGCCACCTTCCTCGCCTCCGCCGCCCTGTTCCTCACGCTGCGCCTGCCGCCCTCCCCGCGACGGGAACGACGGCGCTTCCTGGCCGACCTGGCCGAGGGCTGGTCGGCCTTCCGCAGCCGCCGCTGGCTGTGGGTGCTGACCGTGGTGAGCGCGTTGACGTCGGCGTGCTGGGCGGCCGGCGTGAGCGTGCTCGGCCCCATCTACGCCACCCGCTACCTCGACGGCGCCGTTAGCTGGGGCCTGGTCACCTCCGCGATCGGGATCGGATTGGCGTGCGGCTCGATCACCTCGCTGCTCTTCCCGCCCGCCCGCGTCGGCCGGGTGATGTGCCTCACCCCGATCCCCGTGGCGCTGCTCCTGATCGGCATGGCCACCGGCGCTCCTCTGCTCGCGCTCGCCGGCGCAGGCGCCCTGACCGGAGCGGGCGGAACACTCCAGTTGATCGCCTGGACCTCCTACCTCCAACAGGCCATCCCCACCGAGCAGCTCAGCCGCATCGTCGCCACGAACGCCCTGATCGCCACCCTGCTGGTGCCCGTCGCGTACGCCGTCGCCGGCCCCGCCGCGGAACTGGTCGGCGTGCGGGTCGTTCTCGGGGGATGCGCCCTGATCGTGCTCGGTGGCGCCGTGATCGCCGCCTGCTCACGCGACGTCCGGCAGTTGGCCACTGGCACTTAGCCCATGCGACTGGCCTCGTATAACGCCCCCCGCAGCGGACGCTCAACCCTCAGGCGGACTATGGGATGTGTTGCAGGGTGGAGCCGTTCCAATAGAGGTGTGGGGCCTGGGTCCATGCCGCCGGGTAGTGATTCAGTGGGATGGCCTCGGGAATGGTGGGGCCGATCAAGGGCGCGCCCGTTTGACCGTGGATCCAGGTGGTGGCCATCGGCGTGGGTCTCCAGTTGGGATCGCCAACCAAGACTGCCGCGACGGCACCGGCTGAGAGGAAGAGCCCGCCCTGAGGCAAGGGGATGCGCCACTCTCGTTCCCAGGTGAAGTCCATGATGCCTTGGCCATCGGCGCGAATGGGATTGCCCCAGACCTGAAGCTCGGGTGGCCACTTCTGGTGAACGGGTTCCGGTGGGTAGGCGATGGCACCACCCCCGACAGCGATCACGCTGGCGCGACGGAGGAAGATCCCCCACGGGGGCATGCCGCGCTCGGTGAGCAGGTGTAGCAGGTGAGGCCCAGGACTCTCCGACAGGCAGACGGCCGGCACGCTTGCGCGGAATGGGACGAAAGCGCGCAGAGTCTGTGTCCTGAGGATGACGTCCAGGCGTTGCTGAGGGGTCATCGCCTTGATGTCCTCTGGAACAGTGGGAGTGAACATCGAGCCTGGTCGGCGACCGCAGAAATGGATCAGAAGATCGCTCTGGCCAGGGCCAGTCGCCGCTAGGAGCGGCAACACCGCCGCGGGGGTCGGGTCCGTCATGCAGCTAATGATCCCGCTTTGCGCCCTCTCTGAGCGCCCGTTGAGGAGCCGTTCCGGATGGCGGCGGCCTTGTGGCTGGATGGGGACCACCGCGGCCGGCCCAGCCTGACCGGCTGCCGCCCGTTCCTTCAGCGCGCGGCTCTAGCGGGGGCAGCCGCGAGGTCTAGCGGCTTGGCTAGCAGTGCGATCTCCTTCTGAGCTGGGATCTAGCGTTCTAGCAGCCCCATGCGAACGCCCCTGGAATCGGCTCCAGGGGCGTTCGACAAGGTGCTCCGGGCGCTAGGGCTGGGCCTTCCGCCTGGCGTACGCGTCGGCGATGTCGGACCGGTTGAAGCCCTTGCGGTTGCGGCCCTTACCGGCGGCGTCGCGGCCCCACGTGTCCTCGGTCTTGACGCCGTACTCCTTGAGGCGGGCGGTCAGTGCGGCGGTCTTGGCGTCGTCCTCCAGGTTCGCCCACTGGCCGTAGGCGTCCGGCCGGAAGTCGGCCAGCCGGTCCACGACAGTGCTGTTCCAGACCTTGTCCTCCTTGGCCGTGGTCACGGTCAGGATGTCGGCCAGCAGGTCATAGGAGACCCGCTGCGGCCCTTCCTGGCCGATCGCCTGCCCGGACAGCGTCCCGGTCGTCTGGCGGAGGTGGAGGGCGCGCTCGGCGATCAGCTCGGAGGTGGGGCCGTCCAGGTAGGCCGACCGGACGATCACCGGATCCTCGGCGATGCCGACGGCCCAGGAGATGCCCTTGTCGTTGAGGGTGAACATGGTGGCCTTGACCCCGGCCTGGTGCATGCCGGTGCCGAGGATCATGTCGTTCTCCTGCCAGCCCATCACCCGCAGGCAGATCCGTATGCCCGCGTTCGCCGAGATGGCCTTGGGCAGGCTGTCCTTGTCCGGCCGCTGGGTGGCCAGGATGAGGATGATCCCGAGGGCGGGGCCGCGCTTGATGATGGCGGTGGCGTACTTGGCGGCCTCCTCGCCGTACTCGTCGTCGGCGAACAGCTCCTGGCACTCGTCGATCGCCACCACCATCGGATGCAGGCCCAGGTCGCGTCGGGCCGCCAGCTCAGGGGTGACCTTGAACTCGGGCGCCTGGTGGCGCGGCAGGCCGTCGATGACCTCCGCGCGGCGGTCCAGTTCGGCGTAGACCTCGGCGAGCGAGGCGACGCAGGCGGCCTTGGCGGAGTCGGTGGCGCCCTTGGCGTAGTGGTGGGCCACCTTCTCCAGCGCCGACAGGTCGCCGGTGCCCTTCAGCTCGAACAGCCGCAGCTCGGCCAGCGGGTCCAGCGCGCAGGCCAGCAGCAGCACCCGCAGCGCGAACGTCTTGCCGTAGCGCGGCATGGAGCCGATGAGCACGTTGGCGAACATGAGCAGGATCGAGATCGGCCGGCCGCGCTGGTCGTTGCCGTACGGGACCGGCTCGAACAGGCTGACCTGCCCCGACTTGGCCAGCGGCCAGGCCGGCTGCCGGGCCTTGCGCATCTCCTGATCGCCCACCCACAGCACCAGCCGGCCGGGGTGCTCTTCCGAGACCGGTTCGGGCCACACGCACCCGAGGGCGCGGCGCAGGCCGGAGGCGAGCTTGTCGCGCTTGTCCAGCACCTCTGCCACGGTCACGCCGAGCGGGAGATCGACCTCGGCCCGCCAGCCCGGCCCGTCCCGCATGATCGGGGCCGGGAAGGTGATGCCGCGCCCGTTCTTGCCGAGTGCCTGGTTGATGGCCGAGATGCCGAGTGAGCCGAGCGCGTCCAGCACCTGGTCACCGGTCAGCTTGCGCACCCGGTTCGGGACGACCGCCCGGTCCAGCAGCGGCTGATCGGCGGGCGCCCCGAGAACGCCAGCCCCGGCGATGAGCACGCCGAGGATCGCCCACTGCACCCAGGTGGGCGCGGCCACGGTGGCGAAGATGCCGACCAGGACCGCGGTGATCACGCCGACCAGGAGCGTCCACAGCCGCGCCTTGACCCGGTCGTCGCGCTGCCGCGACAACGCCAGGTACTCCGCCGCCTCCTCTTTCGTGGCCGCCGCCCGCCGCACCGGGCGGCCTTCCAGGTCGAACAGCCACCGCACCAGCGCCACCAGCAGCCGCCAGGCGCCGGCCGGGGAGCGGCCCGCGAGCTTGGCGGCGTACTTCGGGGTGCGCAGCGCGTGGTAGGCCAGCACGTAGCCGGTGTGCTCGGCCTGCCACTTGAGCACCTGCAGGGCATCCGCCCGCGACCGCAGCCACAGCGGCACCAGCGGCTGCCGCTCCCGGCGGCGCGCGGCCAGCTCGGCGAGCAGATCCGTCGGTTCGGGCCGGTGCGCCTGATCGACGAGAACCACGGTGCCCTCAAGGACGCCGTCGCCCTCCTCCGGAGCCCCCTGGCTGGCCTGCTCAGGCGTGGTCTCAGCGGCGACGCGCACGTCCTCGTCCTCGGCCTGGAGAGCGATCGCCATGCCTTCGCGCATCTCCTCGGTGGCGGTCATGCCCGCACCTCCGTCCGGGTGACCAGCGAGCCGAGGATCTCGGCGTGCACGGCGCGCGCCTCCACGACGACCCGCGTCCCAGCGACCGCGTGCCCGGCCAGACGGCACAGATCGGCCAGGACGAGCAGCACGACCACCACGAAGACACGCACCGCCGTGAAGACGGTGCGCCCCCATCCGGCGCGCCGCATGGCCGCCCACATCTGCCCGGCACTGCGGGCGTCCGCATCCGCCTCGCGGGTGACGCACAGCAGGAACACGAACACGCCCATGGCAGGAATCAGGAAGCTCATCATCACGCCGCCGCCTCCGCCTGGCTCGCGCCGGTCGCCTGCACGCCGCTCAGCGATGGCGGAGCAGCATCAGAGTCGGGTACCTCGGCCGCCTCGGCTTCGGCGGCCTGCGCCCGCTCCCGATCCACCTCGGCGATGATGTCCTCCGCTTCGCGCTGCTCCAGCCCCCACCGGTTCATCAGCGGGCGGCGGCCGATGCGCTGCTTGCCCTCGCTGAGGCTGTCGAGGTAGGCCAGCCGCGCAGCCTCGTACCGGTCGGTGGGCAGGACCGGTACCTCGCGCTCCACCTCGACGATGGTCTCGATCGGCTGGCACACGTGCTCCTTGGCCGGGTTCTCGACCGACGGCCGGCGGGTGTTGCGGACGATCCACATCAGCAGTTCGTACGCCCCCGCGAACGCCAGCGGCGCCAGGGCGCTGACCAGGCGCGACCCGAGTCCGCCGGACCAGCCGTGCGCCACGTTCGCGGCCAGGGTGACCGCGCCGCCCAGGGCGAGCGCGACCCACGCCAGCACTGGCACGCGCAGGCGGCGGCGTGAGCAGTAGACCATCACCAGCGACGCCATGACGATCACGCCGTCGGACATGGCCGGGTAGAGGATGGCCATGTCGTGCCGCTCCCCGAGGGCGATGGCCAGGCCGTAGAAGTGGTGGTACGAGACGTACGCCGCCGCGCCGGCAACGGCGAGCAGCACAGCCACCGCGAAGCCGAGGATGACCCGATCTCCGAGGCGGCCTGCGCCAGCGTCGGCGGACCGCTCAGCGATCGGCACGGCAGGTCCACGGCGGTGCAGGAAAAGGCTGACGAGGAAGCGCCGGATGCGCTTCGGCCGAACCGTGTCGGCCGGAATCGCTTCCCCGATGATCGTGGGTGTGGAAGGGTGATGGCTCATGGCCTGGCTCCTGGTTTGGTCAGGTGGCTGGGTCACAGGCCGGGGCCCGGTGTTGGAGTCACCGGCCCCCGGCCGCCTAACTTCCGCTGGGTTGACGAGCCAGCGGGGTCATCTTGTGAGACATGCGACTGAGGCAGCTCCCGGCCTTCACGGACACGCCTGCGGGTGGGTGCGTGAGAGACCTCGGGCGGCCGTGACGCTGAGGCGTCTTGTCACTTGCTCTCGTCGCGGCTTGGCGGGTGCAACCTGCGTCTGGAGGTGCCCGCGTCCGATCCCATGCGTGATACTTCGGCTGATACCGCCGCGCGTGTTCCCGGATGTTCCCGGATGCCCCCGGGGAGATCAGATAACGGCGTACGGGCAGCTCAAGATGAGTGCGGATGCCCGCGCATGTACCCCAGTGCCCCCATGATCCTGGGAGTTCAAGTCCCCCCTCGGACACAAGGATCACGCGAGAAGAGCTCGCCCTGCGGGGCGGGCTCTTTTGTTTGTGCCGCCAATGGCTAAGGGTGCCGGTAGAGGCGGTACGTGGCGAGGACGTTGAGCCTGTGCAGGTCGCGGCAGAGGGCCAGCATGGCGTGCCGGGCGGCCTCAGGGAGGGCGGCCGACAGGGACGGGTCCAGGTGGCCGGCCCAGGGGTCGGTGCACGACGCGTACGTCTCCTCCAGGGTGCGGCCCGCCTGGACGCTCTGCCGTACCTCGTCGTCGAGCCGTTCGAGGTAGGTGATGAGGTCGGCCACGGCGGCGGGGCCGCTGCCCATGGGGCCGTGGCCGGGGACGATGGTCTCCAGGTGGGGCAGCGTCTCGCGCATCTTGCGCAGCGAGGTCACGTAGGGGGAGGGGCCGCCCTGGAGGAGCATGGGGGCGATGCCGGCGTGGCAGAGGAAGTTGCCGGTCCAGGCGGTGCGCGCGTCGGGGACGTGGACGATCGTGTCGCCGGGGCCGTTGCCGGGGCCAAAGTGGTGCAGCTCGACGGTGCGTCCGCCCAGGTCGATCTCGGCGTAGGAGGTGAAGGTGAGGTCGGGCTTGCGCCATTCCGTCACCTGGTCGAGCAGGGCGGCGTCGCCGTACATGTTGGCCGAGCGGGTCTGCTTCTCGTAGGCCAGGTCGGCCATGTTCGCCTTGTTGACGGTGGAGGAGACGATCACGACGTCGTCGGGGAAGGCGGCGTTCCCGAAGGTGTGGTCGCCGTGGTACGTCGTGTTGACCAGGTAGCGCAGCGGCCGGTCGGTGAGGGCGGCGGCGGCCGTCCGGATCCGGGCGGAGACGTCCGGGGTGATGCCGGCGTCGATCACGAGCGTGGCGGCGCGGCCCGTGACCACGCCGTTGTTGTCCTTGGGCGCCAGGTTGGCCATGAGGGCCCACACGCCGGGGGTGAGCTCGTGGGGCAGCAGTTCCAGTCCTACGGGTGACAGGTTGGGGCCGCCGTAGCCGTGGGGGCGTTCGGCGATCTCGCGTTCGGGGAGGGGCATCGTCGTTTCCTTACAGAGTGGTCAGGCGGACACGGGCACGGGGCGGGGGGCGGCGGGCAGTGGAGGGAGTGCGGCGGTCCACAACCTGTGGACGAGGACCGGGCCGATGATCCAGTAGCCGAGGGAGGTGACGATGCCGGGGAAGGCGAGGTCGCCGGAGACGAGGTCGTAGACGGGGTGGCCGATCGCGTTGCCCATCGCGCCCATGATCGCGAAGAACCAGGCGATGAGCAGCGGCACCCGCCAGCCGCGGTAGATGGCGAGGGCGCCCATGGCGAAGGCCGCGTAGCTGATCATGTTGATCCAGACGAACAGGTCGAGGGTCATCGCCTGCGCACCGAAGACCTCGGTGGGCCAGCGGCGGTTGAAGCCGTTCATGAACTCCTCGCCGAAGTGCAGGAACTGCCAGGCCAGGCCGACGAGGTAGACGGGCAGCACCCGGGCGGGGTCGGGGAGCCTGCGGTTCGTGGTGGCGAGGTGGCAGGCGTAGGCGATGACCATGGCGGGGATGAAGGTCAGCCACAGCGCCAGCCCTGGCGACAGGTAGGCGAACAGCACGATCAGGGCGGCGGCCAGGACGCCGGCGGCGACGGTGGGACGGTGGCGGGTCATCGCGTGCTCCTCATGAGGTGGGTGGTGATGGTGTTGAGCTCAATGGGCGCGTCGTCGCCGACCACGACGGTGCCGCCGAGTCCGGCCAGGTGGCCGCCGGAGGCGCAGGTGGGGGTGAGGGCGAACGTCATGCCGGGGGCGAGCGGCAGGTCGGAGCCGATGGTGGGCTGCTCGGCGAGCAGGCCGTAGCGGGCGCTGCGCGGCAGGTCGCCGAGGCGGGCGCCGGAGCCGCCGGTCACGCCGCTCGGGTTGAGGCTGTGGACGAGAGGGTGCGGGTGCCGACCGTCGGCGAGCGAGTGCGGGTGCCGGCCGCCCGCAAGCGAGTGCGGGTCCCGGCCGCCCGCCTCCCGCATCGCGGTCACGACCTCGCCGAACAGGCGGCCGGGGCGCAGCGTCGCCAGCCCCGCCTCATAGGAGGCCCGCGCCGTCTTCGCCGGCGACTCCGTCCCGGGGTGGACGTCGCCGACCGCGATGGTCAGGCGTTGCCGGGCCTCGCGCAGGCCGTACCGGACGGAGAGCTCGGCGAGGACCAGGTCGCCGTCCTCGACCAGGCGGGGCGGCTGCGGCCGGTACGACCAGGCGGGCGGCCCGCACGAGACGGGCTCCCGTCCGGACACGATCGACACGTCCCCCGGCACGGCGCCCTGGCGCAGGCACTCGGCGACGGCGGCCGCGTACAGCGCCGCCTCGCTGACGCCCGGCCGCACCGCCTCCAGCATCGCCCGCGCCATCGACTCCCCCACCGCGGCGGCGCGGCGGACGCACGCCAGCTCCTCGCCCGACTGGGGCAGCGCACGGGTGACGAAGGCCCGCTCGACCGGCCGGGCCGTGAGCTGGGGCAGCTGCTGCAGCACCGAGGACCACAGCGCGTACGGCATGAGCGGGTCGGCGTGGGACGGCGGGCAGGGCTCCAGCCCGAGCACCCCGACCGGCGACCTGCTGAGCCCGTGCGCGCGCAGCGTCTCGGCCACGCCGTGGGCGTGCTTGGCGACCAGCACGTTCTCCGGCCTGATCCACTGCGCGTCGCCGCGCGCGCCGGCGAGGAGGTGGTCGCCGACGTGCGCGGGCGAGCCGACCAGCATGACGGGCTCGCCGGCGCGGGGGAAGACGACGATCGCGCCGGGGCGGTCGTTGGTGAGGTACGCGTCCGGCGCCCATCCGGCCCCGCCGTGGACCACGAGCGCGTCGACGCCCTCGGCGTCCATGAGCCGCCTGGCCAGATCCCAGCGCCGGTCCCGTTCGGCCAGGGAATAGCTTGGAAGATCCATGCCGGCGACGCTACGGAGCCGCCTCCGGCCCGGAATCTGTCACGTGACCGGTCATCCCGCCGCGGGCATACGTCACGGTCTCAATAGGATCGTCCCGTGCTGTACGGGCGTGGGGCCGAGACCGAGCGGATCGACCGCCTGCTGGCTCAGGCCGTCGACGGCCGCAGCGGCGCCCTGGTGCTGCGCGGCCCGGCGGGCATCGGCAAGTCCGCGCTGCTGGAGCACGCGGAGCGGCAGGCCGCCGCCATGGGGGTGCGCACGTTGCGCGGAGTGGGCATCGAGAGCGAGACGGAGCTGGTGTTCGCGGCGCTGCACCTGCTGCTGCGTACCGGGCTCGACCGCCTCGACCGGCTGCCGGCCCCGCAGGCCGGCGCGCTCGCGGGCGCGTTCGGGCTGGCCCCCGCGACCGCGGCCGACCGGTTCCTCGTCGGGCTCGGCGCCCTGACCCTGCTGGCCGAGCTCGCCGGCGACGGGCCGCTGCTGTGCCTGGTGGACGACGCGCAGTGGCTGGACCGCTCCTCGGCCGACGCGCTGCTGTTCGCCGCGCGGCGGCTGGAGGCGGAGGGGATCGTGCTGATCCTCGCGGTACGGGACGGCAGCCACGGCTTCCGCCCGGCGGGCCTGCCCGAGCTCCGGCTCGGCGGCCTCGGCCCCCAGGACGCGGCCAGGCTGCTGGGCGAGACCGCCGGCCCGTTGGCCCCGCACGTCAGGGACCGCGTGCTGGCCGAGAGCGAGGGCAACCCGCTCGCGCTCATCGAGCTGCCCGCGGCGCTCACGCCCGAGCAGCGGGCCGGCCAGGTCACCCCGCTGGCCCACCATCTGGGGCCGCTCCCGCTGACCGGCCGGATGCAGGAGGCGTTCCAGGCGCAGATCCACGGGCTGCCGGAGGCGGCCAGGACGCTGCTGCTGGTGGCCGCCGCGGAGAGCACGGGCGATCTCGCGGTGATCCTGGCGGCGGCGCAGCGGCTCGGCGCCGGCGCCGAGGCCGTCGAGCCGGGCGAACGCGGCGGCCTCGTCCACGTCGTCGGCGGGGAGCTCGTCTTCCGCCACCCGCTCATCAGGGCGGCCGCCTACCAGGGAGCGCCGTTCACCCGACGGCTGGCGGCGCACCGGGCGCTGGCCACCGTTCTCGCCGACGCTGCGAACAGCGACGGTCGGCACGCCGATGCCCGTGCCTGGCACCGCGCCGCCGCCTGCACCGAACCGGACGAATCCGTCGCCGCCGAGCTGGAGCAGGCAGCCGAACGCGCCCGGCGCAGAAGCGGGCACGCCGCCACCACGGCGGCCTACCAGCGGGCGGCCCAGCTCACCCCCGAGCCGCGTGACCAGGTGAGACGGCTGGTCAGCGCGGCCGAGGCGGCGATGGACGCCGGCCAGCTCCTGCAGTCCCGCGCCCTGGCCGACCGCGCCGCGGTGCTCACCGAGGACCGGCGGGAGCGGGCCAGGATCGCCGGGGTGCGGGCGGCCATCGAGTTCGAGCAGGGCTCGCCGAGGGTCGCGCACGGCATCCTCATGGCCGCCGCCGGCCCCATCGCGGACGAGGACCCGGACCGGACCGCGTCGATGCTGCTCGAAGCCGTCCGCGACGCGTGGTTCGCCGGCGCGCCCGAGCTGGCCAGGCAGGCCGTCGACCGCCTGCACGCGCTCGGCCTGCCGCCGGGGCACCACCTCCAGTCTGCCGTCTCCGCGCTGACCGGCCTGGCCGACCTGCTGGCGGGCGATCCCGCCCGGGGTCTGGTGCCCATCCACGCCGCGCTCGCCGGCGCCCGGCACGCCGAGCCCGGCGGCCCGGGGCAGCAGCTCATCATGGCGTCGATGGCCTTCATGGTGGGCGACGACGAGATCGGCTTCGACCTGGCCACCCGCCTGACCGACCACTGCCGCGCGCAGGGCCTCATCGGCTGGCTGCCGCACGCGCTGCAGAACCTGGCCAGCACCCAGCTCTACCTCGGCCGCTTCCAGGACGCCCGCGCCAGCGCCGACGAGGCCGTCCGGATCGCCGGCGACATCGGTCAGCACCACCGCCTCGACCATCTGCAGGGCGTGCTCGCCTGGCTGGCCGCCGTCCGCGGCGACGAGCGTGCCTGTACGGAGCTCGTCGACCGCGTGCACGCCCACGCCACCGGGCACGACAACGTGTCGAGCCTGGCCTGGACGCTCTGGGCGCGGGGCCTGCTGGCCATGGGGCAGGGGCGGATGGAGGCGGCGCTGGAGGAGCTGACGGCCGGCCTCGCCGGTGCCACCCGCCACCAGCTCACCACCACGCTGACCGTGCCGGACCTGGTGGAGGCGGCCGTCCGGTGCGAGCGGGCGGAGCGGGCCGAGGCGCCGCTGGCCAGGTTCGAGGAGTGGGCCACGGCCACCGGGCAGCCCTGGGCGCGTGCGGTCGCCCTGCGCTGCAAGGCGCTGATCGCCGGGTCCGACGAGGAGACGGAGGCCCGCTACACCGAGGCCGTCAGCCTGCATCTCAACGGTGGCCGGCCGTTCGAGGAGGGCCGCACCCGGCTGCTGTTCGGTGAGTGGCTGCGCAGGAGCCGGCGCAAGGCGGAGGCCAGGGTCCAGCTCCGGCAGGCGCTCGACACGTTCGACCGTGCCGGAGCGCTCCCGTGGGCGGAGCGGGCCCGCGCCGAGCTGCGCGCCACCGGAGAGGCGAGCTCCATGGGACGGGCGGCGGGCGCGGCGAGCCTGCTGACCGCGCAGGAGCTCCAGATCGTCCGGCTGGCCGCGCAGGGCGGCACGAACCGCGACATCGGCGCGCGGCTCTTCCTGAGCCCGCGCACCGTGGGCTACCACCTGCACAAGGCGTTCCCCAAGCTCGGCGTCGCCTCCAGGGCCGAGCTCGCCCGGCTCGACCTGGGCATCTGATCAGGCGGAGGTCCAGGGAGGGGACGGTGACAGCATCGGGCGGTCGTCGGGGGCCAGGCGGAGGGCGAGCAGGGCGACGTCGTCGGTGAAGTGGTCGCCGCGGTGGGCCAGGAGGCGCTCGCACAGCTTCTCCAGCGGCAGGTGTCGATGCTCGGCGGCGCGGCGGGCCAGGCTGTCGAGGCCGTCGTCGATGCTGTGCGCGGGGTCCTCGACCAGGCCGTCCGTGTACATGATCAGGGTCGATCCGGCGGGGATGGGGTCGTCGTGGTCGGGGCGGGGCAGGTCGGGCAGGACGCCCAGGGGGTGGCCGCTGTCGGCGCTCAGGTAGCGGACGGGGCCGTCGGCGGGGATCAGGAGCGCGGGCGGGTGGCCGGCGCTGCTCCAGCGCAGCCGCCAGCCGGAGCCGGCGGGCCGCTCCAGGCGGGCCAGCAGGACGGTGGCCATGGGGCCGCCGTGCAGGCCGTGCAGCACCTCGTCGAGCCGCCGCAGGATGTGGGAGGGCGGCTCGCAGTGCTCGTAGGCGATCACCCGGAGCATGTTGCTGATGCGGCTCATGACGGTGGCCGACTTGAGGTCGTGGCCCATCACGTCGCCGACCATGAGGCAGGGCACGCCGTCGGGCAGGACGATCGCGTCGTACCAGTCGCCGCCGATCTCCGGCAGGGAGCTGGAGGGGCGGTAGCGGGCGCAGGCGTGCAGGACGCCGAGGTCGGGCAGGTCGGGGAGCAGGCTGCGCTGGAAGTCCTCGGTGCTGCGGCGGATCCGCTGGTACAGGCGGGCGTTCTCGATGGCGACGCTGGCCGCGCTGGCGAGCGCCGCGATGATGCGCTCGTCGTCGTCGGTGAACGGCCCGCCCGAACGCTTGTCGGCGAAGTACATGTTGCCGTAGACGGTGCCGCGCACCAGGAGCGGTGTGCCCAGGAGGGTCCGCATCACCGGATGGCCCGGGGGGAACTCGCGGAAGTGGGGGTGGGCGCGCACGTCGTCCACGCGCATCGGGCGGGGGCAGGCGACCAGCTCCCCCAGCAGGCCGTGGGTGGTCGGCATGCGGCCGATGGCGTCGTACACCTCCTGTGTGACGCCGCAGGTGAACAGGTCGGCGAACTCGCCTTCCTCGTTCAGCACGCCGAGCGCGCCGTAGCGGGCGTCCACCAGGTCGGCCGACACCTCCACGATGGTGCGCAGCGCCGCGTTCAGCTCCAGCTCGGAGCTGATCGCGAGGACGGCTTCCAGCAGGCGCCGCATCCGGTCGTGCAGGTGGCGGATCTGCCCGAGGCTCTCCTGCAGCCGCTGCAGGTTCTCGGCGCCCAGGCCGCCGAGCTCACCGCCGAACACGCCGCCCGCAGGCTCCCCTCCCACCACACCCCCCGAGTTGCTCCCGCCTGCCTCATGCCCCATGGCCATCCGCATGACACCTGGTCAGAGCGCTGCCGGCGGCCGGCTCTGGACAAGGCGCCGCGAACGTGATCTGACGGAGAAAGAGGGCCACGATCACGAACAGGAGCACCTGGACATGAGCGACACGCCACGACTGCACAGAGCAGGCACGACGCTGCTGGAGCGGGCCCGCGACCTGCGCCCGCTGATCGAGCGCGAGGCGGAGCGGGCCGAGGCGGACGGGAAGCTGACCGCGCCCGTCGTTGACGCCCTGCACGACGCGGGCCTGTTCGGCAGCTGGGTGCCGGCGCCGCTCGGGGGCGCCGAGCTGTCCCCGGCGGAGCTGCTCGCCGTCTTCGAGACGCTGACGTACGCGGACCCGTCCACGGGCTGGGTCGTCATGGCCACCTGCCTCGAGAACGGCACGGCCGGCGCCTACCTGGGCGAGGACGCCGTCGAACGCATCTTCAAGGGCCCCCGGATGCCGCTGATCTCCGGCCAGGGCACCCGGACGGGCGTGGCCGTGCCGGAGAACGGCGGGCACCGGCTCACGGGGCAGTGGAGCTTCGCCTCGGGCATGTACCACGCGCAGTACGCCCACAGCGCCGCCGTCGTCGAGGGCACCGACGAGGTGCGCATCTTCATCACCCCCATCGAGGACGTCAAGATGCTCGGCAACTGGGACGTCCTGGGCCTGCGCGCGACGGGCAGCATCGACTACAGCATCGACGGGGTCTTCGTGCCGGAGTCGCAGTCCCACGCCTTCGCGCTGGACGAGCCGCTGCGCGGCGGCGCGATCTTCCGGCTCGGCCTGCTCGACCAGGCGCTCATCTGCCACTCGGGCTGGGCGCTCGGCATCGGCCGCCGCCTGCTGGACGAGCTGGCCGGGTACGCGGCCGCGCGCAGCGGGCGGCCGGGCCAGCTCGCCGGCAGCGACGCCTTCCACACGGGCTTCGCGCGGGCCGAGGCGAAGTTCCGCGCGGCCTCGGCGCTGATCCGCGAGACGTGGGACGGGGTGGAGCGCACCCTGGACGAGGGCGGGCGGCTCAGCGTCCGGCAGGAGACGATGGTGCGGCTCGCGCTCAACCACATCACCGCGACGGTCACGGAGGTGGCCGCGTTCGTCTACGCGTCAGGGGGCACGACGGCGCTGCGTGACGGGCTGATCCAGCGCCTGTTCAGGGACGCGCAGGCGGGCGCCGCGCACATCCTGTCGGGGCCGCAGGCGCTCAGGGAGTGCGGCAGGGAGCTGGCGGGGCTGGCGCAGGGCGAGAGGTGGGTGGTCCTGGGTCTGGAGGGGTGAGTTTCCGCGCCGGCGATGAGTTCTCGTCTCGGGCAGGGTCGAACCTGCGACAGACATGCCTGAGCGAAGGAAGGTCCCGCCATGACGACCACCGTCCACATCCTGGAGCGCCCGGACGTGCGGCTGCGTTACGAGGTGCGCGGCTCCGGGCCGCTGCTGGTGCTGACCGGCGCGCCGATGGCGGCGGCGGAGTTCGCGCCGCTGGCCGAGGCGCTGGCGGGCGACCGCACGGTGGTCACGCACGATCCGCGCGGCATCTCGGGCAGCGTGCTGGCCGACCCGGCGCAGGACTCCACGCCCGAGCTGCGGGCCGGCGACCTCGCCGCCATCCTCGACGACCTGGGGGCGGACTCGGCCGACGTGTTCGGCAGCAGTGGCGGCGCGGTGACGGGGCTGGCGCTGGTCGCCCGGCACCCGGGCCGGGTGCGGACGCTCGTGGCGCACGAGCCGCCCTGCGTCGAGCTGCTGCCGGACGCGGCCGAGCAGCGCGCCGCGGTGGACGACATGATCGAGACCTTCCACCGCGACGGGCTGTGGGCGGCGTTCGCGAAGTTCATGGGGAACGCCGGGTTCGAGGAGGGTGAGGAGGCCGGGCCGCCCCCGTCGGAGCAGATGGTGGCCGACGGCTCGCGGTTCTTCGCGCACGAGCTGCGCGGCACCACCCGCTACGTGCCCGACGTCGAGGCGCTGAAGGCCGGGCGGGTCGTCGTCGGGGTGGGGGCGGAGTCGGGGCAGCTCGTGACGTACCGGACGTCGGTGGCGCTGGCCGGGCTGATCGGCGTGACGCCCGTCGAGTTTCCCGGCGACCACGGGGGGTTCGTGGCGCATCCGGAGAAGTTCGCCGAGGTGCTGCGCGGCCTCCTCTGACTACCGCCACGTCGCGGCCACCCGGGCCGCCGCCGCGCGGCCCTGGGCGTAGCCGGCCTCGGCGCTGGGGGCGCGCGACTCGGGGGCGAGCGGGTCGGTGCCGAACGCGGCCAGCGTCGCCTCGTCCGGCTCGATCACCTCGACCGTGCCATCGGCCGTGCCGTCCAGCCGCTTCCAGGCCGGCTCGCCCACGTCGGCCATGGGGGCGAGCACGAGCACCCGGTCGAAGCCCGCCGCCAGGTCGGCGTTGGTGCTCGTGCGCACGCCGCCGTCCATGTATCGCACGCCGTCTATGGTCACGCACGGCCACACCCCGGGGACGGCGCAGCTCGCCGCCACGGCGTCCACCAGCGCGACGCCCGAGCCGCGCTCGAACAGCCGCACCTCGCCGCTGACGGCCTCCACCGCCACGATCACCAGGTCACGCTCCGGCCACTCGTGCACGGGCAGGCGGGCCTCGATGACCGCGCGCCGGTCGGCCTCGGGAACGGTGGCGGCGGCCAGCGCGAGCGCGCCGATCTCGCGCCGCTGCGCGGCCGGGTCGAGCCCGCTCTCGGCGATGGCCTGCAGCTTGACCCACAGCTCCGCCAGCGACACGCCGCTCACCAGCTCCGGCGTCTGCAGGGCCGGGTCGGTCTGGCGGGCCAGCAGCTCCTTCAGCGGTAGGCCGCTGGTGACCTGGGCGGCCACCGTGGAGCCCGCCGACGTGCCGATGATCCGGTCGGCGGCCGTGACGTCGACGCCCTCGTCCGCGAGCGCGGCCAGCACGCCCGTCTCCCATGCGATCCCGGCGACGCCGCCGCCGCCCAGCACCAATGCTCGTCTCATGGGCCCACCGTATGCCTGTGGGTCACAAGTGGCTTCCAAGCCCTCCTGCCTACGTTCGTCCGGTATGAGGCTCATCTACCGGGAGGAGGCGCTGCGCGAGCGGGAGCGGGGGCGGGCCTCCGCGCGCAGGCCGGCGGTCGGCGGCGGGCCGTCCTTCCTCGTCCTGTGGATCGCGGCGGCGATCGTCGTCACGGCCGGGACCGGCGTGACCGCGCTGGCTCTGGGAACGCTGCGATGAGGCGGCGCGTGCCGGTCACCGCGCCGGCCCTGGGGGCGCCGCGATGAGGCGGCGGGTGCCGGTCGTGCTGCAGAACACCGACACCGAGTGCGGCGCGGCCTGCCTGACCATGGTGCTGGCCCACCACGGCCACCGCACCACCCTGCACCAGGTCGCCGACCGGCTCCGGATCGGCAGGGACGGGCTGAGCGCGAAGGCCGTCGTGGACGGCGCGCGCGAGCACGGCCTCCAGGCGCGGGCCTTCTCGCTGGCGCCGGAGGACCTGGCGCGGGTGCCGCTGCCGGCGGTCGCGCACTGGGAGTTCGGCCACTTCGTGGTCGTCGAGCGCTGGTCGCCGGACCGGGTGGACATCGTGGACCCCGGGCAGGGGCGGCGCGTGCTGACGTCGCAGGAGTTCGGGGCCGGGTTCACCGGCGTGCTGCTGGTGTTCCAGCCGGGCGAGGGGTTCCGTCGCGGCTCGTCGTCGATGGCGGGGGCGTGGCGGCGGGAGTTCGCGCGCACGCTGCTGCGGCGGCGCAGGGGGCTGCTGGCGCAGATCGTGGCGGCGTCGCTGCTGCTGCAACTGCTCGGGCTGGCGCTGCCGCTCTTCTCCGGGCTGCTGGTCGACACGATCGTCCCGGCGCGGGCGGCTCAGGCGCTGCCGCTGCTCGGCGTGGCCGTCGCGCTGGCGGGGGCGGCGCAGTTCGTGATCGGGTACCTGCGGGCGGCGCTGCTGGTCGCGGTGCGGGCCAGGGCCGACCAGGAGCTCACCGAGAGCGTCGTGGGGCACCTGGTGGCGCTGCCGTACCGGTACTTCACCAGCCGCGCCAAGGGCGACCTGGTGACGCGGGCGGCCGGCGTGTCCACGCTGGGCGACCTGCTGACCGGGCAGATCGTCGCGGCGCTGCTGGACGGGCCGCTGGCCGTGGGCTACCTCGTGCTCGTGTACTTCTGGGACCCGGTCTTCGGGCTGGCGCTGACCGGCGTGGCCGCGTTGCAGGCGGTGCTGCTGCTGGCCACCACGAGCAGGATCGCCGCGCTCAACCGCCAGGAGCTGACCGCGCTGTCGGCCTCGCAGAGCAGCCTGATCCAGACGATCACCGGCATCGAGACGCTGAAGGCGACCGGCGCCGAGCGGCGGGCCGTCGAGCAGTGGTCGGGCCACTTCGCCCGGCAGCTCGACGCCGACGTGCGGGCCGGGCTGACCAGGGGCCTGCTGGAGGCGGCGCTGTCGGCGATCCGGGTGACGGCGCCGCTCGGCCTGCTGTGGCTGGGCGCCTGGCGGGTGCTGGACGGCCAGCTCACGCTCGGCACCCTCATCGCGTTGAACGCGATCGCGCTCGGCGCGCTGACCCCGCTCGGCTCGCTGATGACGGGCCTGCAGAACCTCCAGCAGGCCGGGGCGCACTTCGACCGCCTGTCGGACATCCTCGCCTCCGAGCCGGAGCCGAGCGACGGCATCGAGGTGCTGCGCCTGCGGGGCGCGGTCGAGCTGCGCGGCGTGAGCTTCCGCCACGACCCGCGCGGCGCCTGGACGGTCCGGGACGTCTCGCTCGCCGTCCGCCCCGGCCAGAAGGTCGCGCTCGTCGGCGCGTCCGGCTCGGGCAAGAGCACGCTGGCCCGGCTGCTGCTCGCGCTGCACGACCCGGTCGAGGGCGAGATCAGGTACGACGGCGTCCCGGCCGCCGAGCTGAACCTGCGGACGCTGCGCCGCCAGTTCGGCGTGGTCACCCAGGAGCCGTCCCTGTTCAGCGGCTCGATCAGGGAGAACATCGCCCTGAACGACCCCGGCGCCTCCCTCGCGCGGGTGGTCGCGGCGGCCCGGCTGGCGGCGCTGCACGACGAGATCGCGGCCATGCCCATGGGGTACGAGACGATGCTGACCGACGGCGGCGGCCTGTCGGGCGGGCAGCGGCAACGCCTGGCCCTGGCCCGCGCCGTCCTGCCCCGCCCCAAGATCCTGCTGCTCGACGAGGCCACCAGCAACCTGGACAGCGCCACCGAGGCCGTCATCGAGGCCAACCTCGGCACGCTCGCGCAGACCAGGATCGTGATCGCGCACCGGCTCAGCACGATCAGGGACGCCGATGTCATCCTGGTCATCGACGGCGGACGGGTGGTGCAGCGCGGCACCCACGACGAGCTGATCACGAACGGCGGCAAGTACGCGGAACTGGTGGCCGCCCAGGCTCGGTGATTCCGGCCGGGCGGTAATCTCGGCGCGTTCGGAGGGACTACTGGGTGTGGACGATCCCGAAGAACGATTCACCGACCTCTACGACCGGCACTACCGCAGCGTCCTGGGCTACGCCCTGCTGCGGGCCGACCGGGACGTGGCCGAGGACGTGTCGAGCGAGACGTTCCTCGTGGCGTGGCGGCGCCTGGCCGAGCTGCCGGAGCCGCCACTGCCCTGGCTGCTCGGGGTGGCGCGCAACCTGCTGGCCAAGCAGCGCGACTCGCGCCACCGCCGGCAGGCCCTCGTCGACCGCATAACGGCGCTCACCACCAGCCGCGACCACGAGGCGTGGGACGTGGCCGAGCACGTCGTCGACAGGGAGACCGCCCTGGCCGCGCTGTCCGCCCTGCCCGAGCGGGACGTGGAGGCGATGGTCTTCGCCACCTGGTACGGCCTGCCGCCCGAGCAGGCGGCCGGCGTCATGGGCTGCTCGGTGCGCACGTACAACGTGCGGCTGCACCGCGCCCGCAAGCGACTGGCCCGGGCGCTGGGCCTGGACGGCGGCCGGCAGCCCCGCGTTCTCAACACACCCTTGGAGGACCCCCGATGACTGACCGTACGTTCGCCCGGCTCAAGCCCGAGGGGCTGGACGAGCTCGCGGAGGACGGTTACCGCCGGCGCCGCTCCGGCGACCTGGCCCGGGCCTTCGCCACCCCGCGCACCGAGGCCGCGCCCCCGCGGCGGCGCCGCCCGTACGTGCTGGCGGCGGCCACCCTGGCGGCCGGGCTGGCGGCCGTCGCCGCCTCCGTGGTCGTCACCGGCGACCCGGCCCCGCGCCCGGCGCCGCCGTCCGCCTCCCCCGTCGCACCGCCCGTGGTGGACGGGCGCTCGTTCCTGCTGGCGGCGGCCACGACCGCGAAGCGCGAGCCGGCCGAGTCCGGCCGGTACTGGTATCTCAACGAGCGGACGCTGCAGAAGGTGCACGTCGCGCCCGGCGAGTACGTGGCCAGGCTCAAGGAGCTGAGCGCGCGCTTCGAGAAGAAGGAAAAAGAGCTCAAGGGCGATCAGGAAGGGCTCGAAGCGGCACGCGAGGAGTTCGAGCGGGAGGTCGGCGAGCTCAAGAGGCAGGAGCTGCCCTACACCGCGTACGCGGCCGACACGACCGAGAGCTGGCGCGCCATGCGACCGGGCGAGACCAGCCGCAGCGTGCGCGGCCAGGACGTGAAGGTCACGTTCGGCTCCCCCGAGGACGAGGCCGCCTGGCGCGCGGCCGGCTCCCCCGAGCTGGTGCAGCCCGGCGCCGGGCCGCGCGACGACGCGACGCCCCGGGTCCTGTCCATCGACAACCCGAGCCTGACCCTCCAGAACGTCCGCGAGTTGCCCACCTCCAAGGACGAGCTGAGGCGGCGCCTGGACGAGCTGTGGAGGCGCAGCCCCAACTCGGCGGACGTCGGCAAGGCCGGCTACCTGTGGCAGACCGGCGTGGACCTGATGACCGCGCCCATCCGGCCGGGCACCCGCTCCGCCCTCTACCAGGTGCTGGCCGACCAGCCGGGCATCGCGTCCAAGGGCGAGGTCAAGGACGCTCTGGGGCGTACGGGGGTCGCCCTGTCCGTGTCCACGGCCGACGGGGTCGACTTCCGGTTCGTCTTCGATCCGGGGACGGCCGAGCTGCTGGAGTACGACGTGGTGGACAAGGGGGTGACCCAGCTACGAGTGGCGGTGGCCGGCATGGGCTTCACCGACAAGCTGGGCGAACGCCCCTGAACCCAGTGGTGGCCCTCACCTTTGGCTCAGCCGCACGGTGACCGTCAGCGAGGCGCCCTCCCGGTCGCCCGGCCGCTTGAACGTGAGCCGGCCGCCGGTCAGGAGGGCGTCCCCGTCCAGCAGCTCCGTCACGGGCGTGGCCCAGGTCAGGGTCAGCTCGTCCAGGTCGCACCGGGGGTCGGCGACGGTCACGGTCGCGGTGCCGTCGGGCCGCTCGCGCACCAGGGCCGCGCACGGGGCGGAGGCGGTCAGGCCGCCCGCCGTCCCGGCGCTCCAGAAGCAGGCGGCGGTGAGGCCCAGCGCGGGCACGTGCACGGCCTGGAGATCGGCCGTGTTGGCGAGCACCCGCACCGGAGCGCCGTCAAGCCCCGGCGTGGTCAGCGCGGCGGCGCGGGCCCGGGTGTCCTGCTTGCTCGCCCCCGGCAGCAGCAGATACGCGTAGGAGGCCGCGCGCGGATCGACGCCGTGGTCCAGCCAGAGCGTCACGTAGTCGCGGCTCACCCCGCCCCCGGTCCGGCGCTCCCGCAGCGTGCGCACGGGCTGGCCGCCGGGCAGCACGTACCCGCCGTGTCCCTCCAGGTGGGCCCAGCCGGCCCCGGTGTCGAGCCGGGCGGCGGTCCTGCGGTTGTCCACGACGGTCTCGACGGGCACGCCGTCCGCGCAGGTGATCCCCGCGCCCAGGCAGACGACCATGTCGTCGAGGAAGAACCACGACTTGAACGCCTCCAGCGTGCTCTCCAGGCCGCTGAGGTGCTGGCCCACGGCCGCGTACGTGCCGTCGGTGGCCCCGCCGACCCACCGCCACGGCGGGCGCGTGTCGCCCCAGGCCGCGCCCGCCCCGTCGGGCAGCCGCCGGGTGGAGACGGTGGTGCCCGGCAGCCGGTAGGGGTCCACGGTCGGCCAGAACGCGTCGGAGTACTGGTCGCCGTGCCCGCCGGCCCACCAGTAGAGCATCCCGGAGCCGGTGTGCCAGCCGCGCAGGTTCTCGCCGTTGCCGTGCTCGTAGTGGCCGATCCGGTGCGAGGCCATGCTGAGCGCCGCGCACCAGCCGGGCCTGCGGTGCACGGCCCTGGCGCTCATCGGCAGCAGCCGGTGCCCGTCCGGCTCGGCCGCCGCGGGCACCGCCCCGTCCGCGAGGAGCGCCGCCAGGCGGGCGTGGAAGGCGGGCTCGGCCGCGTGCTCCAGCATCGGCCGGGACGTGCCGCGCTCCGCCCAGCCCTTGACCATGGCCCGCCAGCGCGCCCGGGCCTCGGCGGGGGCGCTCTCCCCCAGCAGCAGGACGGCGGCGGCGATCTCCCGGCCGCGCTCGTGGTCGCCGAACGGCCGCCGGCCGACGCTGCGCCCGCGTACGAGGTCCATGCAGGCCCCGTCGTGCACGAACGGCGCGAACGAGCGCTCGACCGTGTCGAAGATCCGCTGGTCGGCGAGCTCCCAGGGGGAGCCGCGCAGCACCGCGTACAGGGTGGCCAGGCCCGACAGCAGCGTCACGCCGTAGGCGCCCTGGTAGGGCACGTACGAGTGTTGGATGAACGACCCGTCACGGTAGAACCCGTCGCCTTCCGAGACCGTCGCGAACACCGGCGACAGCGCCGAGACGGCCAGCCGCGCCCTGGCGTGGTCGTCGTCGAGCATCGCGCGCAGCAGCGTCACCACGCACAGGTCCACCCGGTTCGCGGCGGTGCTGTTGCCCTCGTAGCGGCGCAGGCGGCGCTCCGGCACGTAGTGGTCGACGGCCTCGGCCAGCGCCCTGCTCCCGGTGCCGGTCAGCACGGACGCGTCCAGCAGCGCCTTCGGCACGCCGATCTGCCAGTGCCACCAGTTGCCCGGGGCGTCGCCGCCGGCGGCGTACACGTGCCGCCGGTAGTGCTCGACCCCGCTCGCGACGGCCTCAGTGAGCGTCGCGTCGCCGAGACCCAGCGCGTACGCCTGCGCCATGACCCGCAGCCGCCTGGGGGTGGCCACGAACGACGGGAACGGCTGGTCGGGCCAGAGCGAGGAGGGGCCGGGCGCCATCGTGGCGCGGTACCGCCCGGCGGCCCGGCCGAGCGCCGCCAGCCGGGCGCGGTACCCCTCGGAGTCGTGCCCCGGCCCGGCCGTCACCTCACGCCAGCGGCGGCGCAGCAGCACGAACGTGTCGTCGGGCGTGTGCGCGGCCGCCGCCGGCGCCAGCGCGCCCATCGTGCCGGCCGCGGTCACGCCGCCGAGCCGGAGGAATAGTCGCCTGGAGGGCAGCCGCACGCCTCGATTATCACGCCCGGCGCGCCTCGGCGATCACGCCCGGCATGTCCCGGCGGTCACGCCCGGCACGCCTCGGCGATCACGCCCGGCGTGTCTCGGCGGTCACGCCCGGTGTGGCTCGGTGAGCACGCGCGATCCCGTCGTCACCCTCGCCGCAGGGCGACGAACCAGTCGAGCACCTCGGGCATCGACCGGCTGGCCGACGTCATGTGATCGACGTCCCCCACGTCCTTCAGCGACGCCTTCACCCCGCTCGCCTTGAGGTCCCGCAGGCAGTGGCGGGCGTTGTCGTAGGCCACATCCTTGTCGCCGCGCGCCGCGAACAGCCGCACCGGCGCCCCGGCCCGCCAGCCCGCGCACGTGGTGTCGTTGACCCGCATCGCCCGCAGCACCGCCCCCGACGGCTTGGCGATCCGCTCCAGGTAGGCGGCGGTGACGAGGTCGCGTGGGGAGGCGGGCAGCCCGGCCGCGATCTCCTCGAAGCTGTGCTCCCCGTCGAACAGCTTCTCCACCGCGGGGTCGCGGAACACCTCGGCCGGCGTGTCGTAGAAGTGGTGCAGCCGGTTCATCGACACCGTCCAGTACGCCAGGTAGAAGGTGGCGCTGTGCGGGTCGAGCCGGCCGTCGAGCAGGGCCGGGATCTCGGCGGAGCGCACATGGTAGGGCCCGGAGACCGGCGCCGCGCCACGCAGCCGGTACGCCCCGTCCGCCCGCAACGCCTTGCCCAGCGCCATGGCCGCGTGCCCGCCCTGGGAGAACCCGGTGACGAGCACGTCGCCGCTCAGCGCGCGTCCCTGCTGCCCGGCCAGCTCCCCGGCGGCCCGCAGCAGGTCGGCGGAGGCACTGGCCTCGCTGGCGGCGTCCATGTACGGGTGGAAGCCGGGCCCCTTGCCCAGCCCGAGGTAGTCGGGCGCGACCCCGGCGAAGCCGGCGGCGGCGAACATCAGCGGGATGGCCCGCCCGTCGCCGTCGTCCACGGACCCGGCGTCGGCCCTGGTGGCGAGGGTGCCGTGGGCGTAGCTGACCGTCCACAGGCCCTTGCGCGACCTGGCCGGCAGCGCGACGACGCCGCTGGCCGTGGTGGGGGTGCCGGTCACGCCGATCGTCCGGTAGACGACGGCGTACAGGTCGGCGCCCTGCGGCCGGGCGGGCACGGGGAAGCCGGCCTTGGTGAGGTAGGCGGCGACCTGCTCGGCCGTCATGCGCGCCGGCAGCTCGGCCGAGACGATCGAGCCCCTGTTGTCGATCGTCACGCTCTCGCGGGCGGGCGCGGCGGCGGCGAGCGCCGCGGGGGCGGTCGCGGTGGCCAGGACGAGTCCGGCGCAGGCGAGGGCGAGCAACCGGGTCCTCATGGGCGTTCTCATGTCACAGAACGCTACGAACCAGGACGACCTCGCCCCAGCCTGCGAGCCGCCGAACCGCCGGTAGTGCCTGCCCTACTTCACAGGGGCAGCACAGCCCCCGCCCGCTTGATCGTCCTGATGATCGGCGCGGTCTCGATGTGCCGGATCGCGGGCAGCGCGCCCAGGCTGTCGGTCACGTAGCGGTAGAACGCCTCGTCGTCGCGGCAGACGATGCTGGCCGTCAGGTTGGTCGGCCCGGTGGTCGCGCCCGCGAAGGCGACCTCGTGGTGCCCGGCCAGCGCCCGCCCGGTGGCGTCGATCTCGGCGGGCGGCACCGACATCCACAGCTGCGCCTCCACCTGGTAGTTCAGCAGCGCGGGCAGCACATCCATGTCGAAGAAGAGCGCGCCCGTCGCGCAGAGCTGGTCCATCCGCCGCCGTACGGTCGACTCCGACCAGCCCGTCACGGCGGCCAGGTCGGCGTGGGCGGTGCGGCCGTCGCGGGACAGCGCGTCGAGCAGCGCCTGGTCGCCGGGGCCGAGCACGATCGGCTCGCCCTCGCCCCGCCTGCGGTAGACCCGGCCCTCCTCCAGGTGGGCGACCTGCTCGGGTGAGAGCGCGGCGAGCCCCTGCCAGCCGACGCGCCCGCCGACGAACGTGTAGAGGGTCCGGTGCGCGGTCATCGAGAGCACGCGGTTGGTCCTGGCCAGCTTGCCGAGCAGCAGCGACTCGCGTTCGGCGGCGGTGCGCTGCAGCGTCCCGCAGGAGATCTCGGTGCCGCCGGACAGCAGGTGCACCCAGAACGTGTCGGAGCGCCGCCCGAGCGCCTCGGCGATCGCGACCGCCGCGTCCGGCGTGCAGCGCAGCCTGATCGCCCACGACTCGTAGCCGAGGCGGCGCCCGTCGACGACGCCGACCACGCGCAGCATGCCGGTGGAGCGCAGCCGCCGGTAGCGGCGCGCGACCCGCTGGTCCGACACCC
This sequence comes from Nonomuraea composti, assembly GCF_012034275.1. Lineage (NCBI taxonomy): Bacteria > Bacillati > Actinomycetota > Actinomycetes > Streptosporangiales > Streptosporangiaceae > Nonomuraea > Nonomuraea composti. The sequence continues at coordinate 56,221 of NZ_JAATEP010000012.1, forward strand.
CCAGCACCTCGGCGATGCGGCTGAACGAGGCCCGCCCGTCCACCTGCAGCGCGTGCAGCAGCCCGCGGTCCACCTCGTCCAGCTCGATGATTTCCACCACCACAAGCTAGCCCATACGGAAAACCGCCAGAAGCACGGCCCCTGGTGGCGTTTACCCCCACCAGGGCTGCACCTTGGTCGCCATGACCACCACACAAGCACCGGAGCGGACCGCGGTCTCCTGGTCCCCCCTCGTCGCCGCCTGCCTGGGCGCCTTCATGCTGCTCGTGGACGTGACCATCGTCATGGTCGCGCTGCCCGGCATCACGGCCGACCTGGGCATGTCCTTCACCGACGCGCAGTGGCTGCTGGACGGCTACGCGCTCGCTCTCGCCGCGCTGCTGCTGGCCGCCGGCTCGTACGCCGACCACACCGGGCGGCGCAAGGTCTACCTGGGGGCGCTGGCGGTGTTCGCGCTGGCCTCCCTCGCCTGCGGGCTCGCGCCGAGCGGCGGGCTGCTGCTGGCCGCCCGCGTCGCGCAGGGCGTCGCCGCCGCCGCCATGATGGCCACCACCCTCGCCCTCATCAGCGCCACCTACCACGGCAGGCAGCGCGGCATCGCGTTCGGCGTGTGGGGCGGCGTGAACGGGGCCGCCGCGGCCGTCGCGCCCGTACTCGGCGGCCTGCTCACCGAGCACCTGCACTGGCGGGCCATCTTCCTGGTGAACCTGCCGATCAGCCTGGTCGCCGCCTGGCTGACGCTGCGCGGCGTCGAGGAGTCGCGCCTGCCCGGCGGGGCCCGGCTCGACTGGGCGGGAATGGCCACGTTCACGCTGGCGGCGGGGGCTCTCACGTACGGGCTCATCGAGGCGGGCGAGCACGGCTGGGCGGCGGCGCGCACGCTGGTGCCGCTGGCCGTGGCCGCGGCGGCGTTCGTGACCTTCCTCGTGGCCGAGTCGCGCAGCGCGAACCCCATGCTGGACCTGCGGTTGTTCGCCGGGCGGTCGTTCAGCGGGATCATGGCGGGGGCCGGGCTGCTCATGCCGGCCGCGTTCGCCTGCCTGGCCTTCACCTCGATCTGGCTCCAGCAGGACCTGCGGCTCGGGCCGGTGATGGCCGGGGTGGCGCTGTCGCCGATGGCCGTCACGTCGCTGGTGTCCTCCGTGGCCGTCTCGCGGCTGTTCCCCGGCCTGCCGCCGCGCTTCGCGGTCGGCGGCGGGCTGCTGCTGATCGGCGCGGGCGCGCTGCTCCAGGGCATGCTCGGCGCCGGCTCGGGCTGGGCCGTGCTGGCGCCCGGCCTGGTCGTCACCGGCCTCGGCGTCGGCCTGGCCGTCCCGTCGCTCAGCTCGGCCGCCATGACGTACGCGCCGCCGCAGCGGGCGGGCATGGCCGCGGGCACGGTCAACACGGTCAGGCAGCTCGGGTACGCGCTCGGCATCGCCCTGCTCGGCCTGCTCTACCGCGACGGCGGGGGCTACGCCGCCCTGAACGACGTCTACCGGGCCAGCGCGGTCACCGGCGTCGTGGCGGGCCTGCTGGTGCTGGCGGCCGTCACGGGTGCCCGGCCGGCAGCGCATCGCGGCTGATCCCGCCCCGTCGTGCCGGTGCGCGAAGTCGGCGCCGCTGGAGAACCCGGCGCTGATCACGCGCGGCGCGCTTCTCGTCCGACACGCCGAGGTCGCCGTACGCGACCTCCTCGCCGTCCATCACCATGCGCAAGGCCCGCTCAGAGCAGGCGCCGGATCTCCCCGTAGGCGCGGTAGAAGCCGCCGCGCCCGGCCGAGCGCACCCCGTCCACCAGGTAGCGGGCGCCCGGCTCGCGGATGTCCTTGGGGAACTGCACATTCCATGACTCGTAGCCGGGGCTGATCACCCGCACGCGCAGCCGCTCGCCCTCCCTGACGCACTCCACCACGACGCCGTCGCCCGCGTCACCGGCCGTGGCCGTGACCGTCTCCAGCACGGCCGACGGCTCGACCGCCTCCAGCGACGCCGCCGCCTTGACGTCCACCGGCTGCGGCACGCTGCCCGTGCGGGCCGCCGCGATGGCCGCCTCGCTGGCGTCGATGCAGGCCAGGGTGCCGTCGGTGGTGACGATGTAGAGCCGGTCGTCCAGGTACTGCATGGAGAAGGCGGAGCCGCAGCCGGTGGCGAGCTTCCACAGCCGCTCGCCCGAGGCGTCGAAGCAGTAGACGGAGGAGTGGTTGTCGCCGGCGAACACGTGCCGGCCGCCCGGCGAGGTGGCGCAGGAGTAGACGGCGCCGTCGCACTGGTAGACGGCCTCCACCCGGCCGTCGCCCTTGGCCAGGCGGTGCACGGTGCGGCGGCCAGTGCCGGCGTACACCGAGTGCTCCTCCTGCCAGCCGAACAGCACCTGGTCGGCGACGCCGGTCTCCCAGACCGGGGTGCCGTCGGAGATGTCGTAGCGGGCGACGCCGCGCGAGTGGCCGAAGTAGACCGAGTCGGCGTCGCACCTGACCATCCAGGCCGAGTCGCCGCCGCTGGTGCGGGCCCACTGGAACTCGTCCTCGTAGTCGATGGCGGTGACCCGGCCGGCGCGGTCGGAGACGCCGAGGACGCCGTCGTGGATGTCGAGCCAGTAGATGTCCACGTCGGCCGCGATCTCGTAGGCGGACCTGGGCACCTTGCCGCTGAGGTCGTAGACGCGGCCGTCGTCGCAGCCGGCGTAGATCCAGAAGTCGTCGGCCACGATGCACTTCACGCCGTCGGGCAGCCGGAAGCGGCCGGTCACGGTGCCGGAGTGGGTGACGGTGTAGACGTCGCCGCGCTGGTTGCCGACCCAGCAGCGCTCGCCGTCCACGAAGATGCCGAACGCGGAGGCGCCGCTGTCGAAGCGCCACAGCACCGGCGCCTGCTGGGCGGTGGAGCGGGTGCTGGTGATGGCCCTGCGGGTGACGGCGCGGCGCTGGCGCACCCCGCGCACGGCGGGCGCGTAGCCCTTGCGGGTCTTCTCCGCGAGCTTCTTGGCCGCCGCCGCCTGGGCCTTGGCCTCGGTGGGGAACGAGGTGACCTTGGTCTGACCCGTCTCGCCGATCCGCCCGTACGTGATCGTGACGTCGGTGCCGGCCACGATCACCTCGTAGAACTTGTGCGATCCGCCGCCGTCCTCAGACAGCTCCAAATAGGTCATGTCCGCGTTTCTCCAGAATCGGGCCTTGATCGATTGCTGGGGAGCGTAGAGGACGGCGGCGACAAAAGTCAGAAACCCGCACGGATCGGCACCACATTGGGTGCGGCGCCCGCGCGCGGGAGCGCGAACCAGGTGGCCTTGCCGACCAGGTCCGGCTGCGTCACGTAGCGCTGGGGGTGGCAGCCGTAGAAGCCGTCGGACAGCCGGGCCACGATGCGCAGCCCGCGCCCGTGCTCGGCGCCCAGGTCGTGGGGGGCCTGGGCGGGCAGGACGGGGCTGCCGTCCACGACGACGAACATGATGTCCTTCTCGTCCACATGGAGGATGAGTTCGTACGGGGCGTCGCCGTACATGAAGGCATTGGTGATCAATTCGCTCACCATGAGAACGGCGTCGTCAACGAGATCGGAGGAAAGGGAGAGTTCCGACAATTCCATGCGTATGAGGGCACGTGCTTGACCGACCGTCCGCGCGTCCTCGCGCAACGGCCACGCGTACTGCTTCCGGCTCCTGCGAGTCGATCGCAGCCTGGTCATGGCATCTGTCTCCGGTACCGAGGGGCAGCGAATGCGCCTGTCACTCAACAAGAGGACCTGCCTATGGGTTGACGTACAACGGTGTCGAAACGTGTACGTACGGAGGCGCTGATCGGGTCGAATTTTCCGTGAAATATCACAGAATTCTTTAGGCGCCTGCCCGAAACCGGGATAAAGGATCAGGAGCGGCCGATCTCGTCGATGAGCTCGTCCACCCGCCTGGCCAGCTCCAGGTCCAGGGACGTCACCGCGCTCACCGCCACCGTCCGCACCAGCAGGGTCAGCCCGTCGGGGGTGTCGTGGAGCTGCGGCTGGCGGCCGTAGGTGATCTTGAGCTGGTCGAGGGCCCGGCGGATCGCGAGCAGGTTCTCCTGCGGCAGCGAGAGCGCCCTGCGCAGCCCCGACCGGTCGCCGCTCCAGCGCGGCAGCGCCCGCAGCGCCGCCGCGACCTCGTCGTCCGTCAGCGGAGCGCTCCGCCCCTTGGGCCCGGTGACGCCACCACCGCTGCCCGGCCGCCGGAGCAGCTCCCGATGTCGCGCCACGATGGTCCCCCGATCCCCCGTTCAGGCTCCTCGTGCCCAGGTCGGGGGCCGCTACGCCTGCAGCAGCGACCACACGCGGCCGGGGGTGAGCGGCACGTCGGTGACCCGGTCCGCGATCTCCGGCAGGGCGGCGGCGACCGCGTTGGCGATCGCGGCGGGCGGCCCGATCGTGCCCGCCTCGCCGACGCCCTTCATGCCGCCCGGCGTGACCGGGGAAGGCGTCTCCAGCATCACGACCCGGATGTCCGGCACCTCGCGGGTGGTCGGCGGCAGGTAGTCGGTGATCGGCTGGCCGTCGTCGGTGAAGACGATCTCCTCGGTCAGCGCCTCGCCGATGCCCTGCGCCACGCCGCCCATGATCTGGCCCTCGACCACGGCCGGGTTCACCAGCACGCCGGCGTCGTTGACCACCCAGTAGCCCTCCACCTCGACCGCGCCCGTCTCCGGATCGACGGCCACGGCCGCCGCGTGCGCGCCGTACGCGAAGGTGTAGCCGGAGGGGTCGTAGCTGTCGCGTTCCTCCAGGCCGGGCGCGACCCCGTCGGGCAGGTCCCAGCCGCGCCACGCCGACGTGGCCAGCTCGCGCAGCGGCACCGACACCGCCGGGTCGCCCTTCACCCGCACCGCGTCGCCCGCCACCTCCAGGTCCGCGGCGGCGGCCTCCAGGCGGTGGGCGGCGATGGCCAGCAGCTTGTCCCGCAGCTTCAGCGCGGCCTTGGTGAGCGCCCCACCGCCGACCGGCAGCGAGCGGCTGGCGATCGAGCCGATCGACGAGTACGGCGTCGTCGCCGTGTCGCCCAGCAGCACCCGCACCCGCTCGATCGGCACCCCGATCCGGTCGGCCGCGAGCTGGGCCAGCGCCGTCTCGATGCCCTGCCCGATCGAGACCACGCCCGCCGACACCACGACGCTGCCGTCCTGCTCCATCCGCAGCACCACGGACTCGTAGCCGCCCGCCGCCGCCCCCATGGCCTTGAGATCCATGGAGGGGCCGAGGCCGGTGGTCTCGACGTGGCAGGAGTACCCGACGCCGCGCCTGCGCCCGTCGTCCCCGCGCCGCTCCACCCCGGCCTCCTGGACCAGGTCGCGCAGCGTGCGCAGCGCGCGCGGGTAGTCGCCCGAGTCGTACGTCTGGCCCACCGCCGTCGTGCACGGCAGCTCCTCCGGCCGCACCATGTTGCGCAGCCGCAGCTCGACGCGGTCGATCCCGAGCCGGCGCGCTGCCTCGTCGATCAGCCGCTCCCTCGTCAGCGTCGCCTCCGGCTGGCCGAAGCCACGGTACGAGCCGGCCGGCGCGGTCGTCGTCACCACCCCCCGTACCCGCACCGCGAACCGGCCGAACCGGTAGGGCCCCGGCAGCAGCGTGGCCGTCACCGCGAACGTCGAGGCGCCCGTGTTGCCCGGATGGGCGCCGAGGTCGCCGAGCACGTCCACGTCCATGGCCACGAACCGGCCGTCGCCGTCGAGCGCCAGCCGCGCCCGGTGCACGGCCTGCCGCGCCGACATCGTGGCGGTCAGCCGGTCGCCCGGCGACTCCGTCCAGCTCACCGGGCGGCCCGCGCGCATCGCGGCCAGGCAGACCAGCGTCTCGTCCGGGTAGACGTGCTCCTTGGCGCCGAACCCGCCGCCGATGTCGCGGCTGATCACGCGTATCCGGTCGTGGGGCAGCCCGAACGCCTCCGCCAGGTGCTCGCGCACGTGGTGCGGCGCCTGCGAGGAGATGTGCACGGTCAGCTCGTCGTCGGCGTACGCGGCCACCACGCCGCGCGGCTCCAGCGGGTACGGCGAGACCCGGCCCATCCTGCACACCAGCTCGACCACGTGCTCGGCCCCGTCGATGGCGGCCCCGCAGTCCTCGTCGCCCATCGCGAAGTCGGTGATCACGTTGCTGCCCAGCTCGGGGTAGAGCGGCGGCGCGTCCAGGGCCCGCTCGGCGCCGACCGTGGCGGGCAGCTCGTCGAGGTCGAGGTCGAGGAGGTCGGCGGCGTCCCTGGCGGCCTCCGGCGTGCGGGCGACGACGAGGGCGAGGGGCTGGCCGGCGTACCTGATGGTGTCGTCCAGCACGGGGTAGGAGGTGATGCGCTGGCCCGGCAGCACGTTCACGCAGGGCAGGCGCAGGTGGGCGGCGTCGGCGGGGGTGATGACATCGGTGACGCCCTCGACGGCCCAGACCGCCTTGGCGTCGCAGCCGAGCAGCCGGCCGTGGGCGATGGGGCTGCGGACGACGCAGGCGTGCAACGAGCCGGGCAGGCGCACGTTCCCGACGTACCTCGCCTTGCCGGTCAGCAGCCTGGCGTCTTCCCTTCGCGGCGTCCGTGCGCCGACATAAGGATCTCCCATGGCCTGATTGTGAGCGTCAGGCGGCGGGCGGTCTATACGATCCGGCGGGAAGGAGCACGTCAGCGGGGGTACAGATGCAAACGTTCCTGCCATATCCCGACTTCACGGCATCTGCGGCGGTTCTCGACCCGCTGCGGCTGGGCAAGCAGCGGGTCGAAGCCCTCCAGGTCCTGCGCGCCCTCACCGTTCCCGGGTACGGCTGGCGCCACCACCCCGCCGTCAAGATGTGGACCGGCTACGAGGAGGCGCTCGTCCGCTACGGCCTGGAGGTGTGCGGGCACTGGTGCTCCATGGGGCGGGCCGACACCTGCGCCGGCACGATGACGACCGAGCTGGCCCGGCTCCGGGGCGCCCCCGGCATCCGGACGCAGGCCGAGCTGGGCGCGGCCGGGGAGCTGCCGCCGTGGCTCGGCGACGAGCGGCTGCACCTCAGCCACCGCTCGGCGCTGCTGCGCAAGGACCCCGGCTTCTACCGGCCCATCTTCGGGGACGAGCCGGACGACCTCGACTACGTCTGGCCCCGCTCGGACCGCCTGCCCGCCTGAGCTTCAGACGACCTCGAAGGCGGCCATCATGGCCATGTCCTCGTGCTCCAGGTTGTGGCAGTGCAGCACGTACCGGCCCCGGTAGTCGGTGAAGCGGGTGACGATCTCGACGGTCTGGGCGTCACGCAGCTCCACGGTGTCCTTCCACTCCGGCGGCCCCTTCGGCCGCTCGCCGTTGACCGACAACACCTGGAACTGGTCGAGATGCAGGTGCACCGGATGCGCGACGTCGCTGGTCAGCCGCCAGATCTCGACGTCGCCCAGCTTCGGCCTGGCCTCCATGCGTTTGGCGTCGAAGGGCCGGCCGTTGATCAGCCACCCCGTCCCCCCGTGCATGCTCCCGCTGCTGAACTCGAAGTCCCGCGTCACCGTCGCCCGGGCCGGGTCCAGCGCCTCCACGGTGGACAGCCGGGCCGGCACCGAGGAGTCGTCCTTGGCGTCCCGCTCCACCGCGAACCGCATCACCCGCGCCTGCGGCCCCTCCCCCGCCAGGTTCCGCAGCTCGACGTGCTGCCCCACCCCGTACGCCGAGAAGTCCACGACCACGTCGGCCCGCTCCCCCGGCGCCAGCCGGAGCTGCCGCACCGTGCGCGGCGCCGCCAGCAGCCCCCCGTCGCTGCCGATCCGCACCATCGGGCCCCCGGTCGACAGCTCGTACGCCCGCGCGTTCGAGGCGTTGCACAGCCGCAGCCGGTAGCGCGCCCGCTCCACCCGCAGCTCGGGCCACGGCGCCCCGTTCACGAGGATCACGTCCCCGAGCACGCCCCCCATGTACGCCTCCCGCACCCCCGGCTTCCCCTCCAGCGCCGGGTACAGCAGGGTGCCGTCGGCCGCGAAGGACCGGTCGCAGATGAGCAGGGGCACGTCCCGCTCGCCGCGCGGCAGCGGCAGCGCCTCCTCCTCCGCGTCCCCGACCAGGAACATCCCGGCCAGGCCGCGCCAGACCTGCGGGCCCGTGTAGTCCATGCGGTGGTCGTGGTACCAGAGGGTGGCGGCCCGCTGCTCCAGCGGGAACACATACTCGCGGGACGCCCCGGGTGCCACCAGGTCCGTCGGGTAGCCGTCCGACTCGGGCGGGGTGTGGCCGCCGTGCAGGTGGAGCACGGTCGGCTCGCCGAGCTGGTTGATCAGCTTGACGACCGTGCGCCGCCCGCTGCGCGCCCGGATCGTGGGGCCGGGGAACGTGCCGCCGTACCCCCAGATGGGGGTGCGCAGGCCGGGCAGCAGCTCGGCCTCGGCGGCCCGCTCGGTCAGCTCGTAGAAGTCGGCCTCGCCGGTGCTGCGGACCGGCTTCGCGACCTCGGGGATCGGCAGCGGCACCGTGTAGGGCCGGGGCAGCGCCGCCGCACCGGCCAGGAGCTGCGGTTGCGGGGTGCCCGTGAGCAGCGAGCACCCCTGGGCCCCGGCGACCGCGACGGCCCCGAGCCCGAGCAACCGCAGCACGTCGCGCCGGGTCGGGCTCAGACCGGCAGCGACACGACCGCTGGGGCTCGCGCCCGTCCCGGCCGTGACACGACCGCGTCCGGTGGGGCTCATGCGCGTCCCGGGCGGGCCATGACGCGGATGAGCTGGGCCACGCCGCCGCCGAACAGCATCACCCCGAGCGGCAGGTGCACGACCTTCACGTGCGCGATGCCGAGCGCCGCCGCCACGAACGTGAACAGCAGCAGCCCCGCGGCCGGCCCGATGAACCTCGCCGGCCCGCCGCCCGGCCGCCAGACCAGGATCGCGGCGACCAGGTGGAGCAGCCCGATGACGGCCAGGGCCATGGCGGAGGCGCCGTGCAGCGCGCGCCCGCCCGGCGTGGACAGCAGCATGCCCGCCGTCACCGCCTGGAACAACAGCGCGACCACGTGCAGGACGACGACGGCTTTGAGGGTTTGGACGGTCCAGGCCGCCGGGCGGGCGGCCGTGGTGGGGACAGCGGTCATGATCGGCTCCTGGAACAGGTTCTCTCCATGGCCGCCATCGTCGTCCGCGGCCCCGCCGCCGGTCGTCGTGCGGGGGGCGAATCCTGCCGCTACCACACGGGACGCAGGAAAGGCGGGCGTACTACGCCGGGAGTAGTACCGGCCTCCGACTCAGCGCCGACGACCGGCGCCCGGAACACGCTCTAATGTGCAGGAATGAGCTCTGCGCGCGGATGGCGCTCCCTCGCCCAGGACGGCGCACTCGCCGCCGTGGTGGCCGCCCTGCTCACGCTCACCGTGCTCGCGACCCCCGCCGCGGGCGCCCTCGACCTGGCCGCGGTTCTCATCGCCGCGGCCTCGCTCGTGGCCTGGCGCCGGGCGCCCCTGGTCGCGCTGGCGATCAGCACCGTCTGCATGCTCGTGTACGCGGCGCACGCCCAGCCGGGCCCGCCCGCCGCCTTCCCGGTGCTGGTGTCGGTGTACGGCGCGGTGCGGGCCGGGCACCGGCTGCTCCCGGCGCTGGCCGGAGTGCTGTTCCTGGGCGCCGGCCTCACGATCAGCCTCGCGGGCGCCGGGCCTGGCGAGGAGCGGCTGGTCGTCCAGAACACGACGCTGCTGCTCGGCTGGTTCCTGGCCGCCGGGGTGACGGGCACGGTGAGCATGCACCGGCAGGCGTACGTGGAGCAGGCCGAGCAGCGCGCCGCCGAGGCCGAGCGGACCCGCGAGGAGGTCGCCCGCCGCCGGGCCGGCGAGGAGCGGCTGCGCATCGCCAGGGAGCTGCACGACTCGCTCACCCACAGCATCTCCGTCATCAAGGTGCAGGCCGGGGTGGCGGTGCACCTGGCGCGCAAGCGCGGCGAGGAGGTGCCCGCGGCGCTGCTCGCCATCCAGGAGGCCAGTGGCGATGCCATGCGGGAGTTGCGCACCACGCTGGAGCTGCTGCGCGACCCCGACCCCGATGAGGCCGATGAGCCGGCCGAGCCGGACGGGCCCAGCGGGCTGGACCGGCTCGGCGACCTGGTCGAGCGGGCCCGCGCGGCCGGGCTGCCCGCCACGGTGACGGTCTCGGGCGAGCGCAGGGGGCTGCCGCCAGAGGTGGACCGGGCCGCGTACCGGATCGTCCAGGAGGCGCTCACCAACGTCTCCAGGCACGCGGGCGCCGCCGCCGCGGCCGTCCGCGTCGACTACGGCGGGCGGGAGCTGGTCGTGCAGGTGGACGACGACGGCAAGGCCACCAGGGACGCCCCGCCCGTCCCGGGGGTGGGCCTGCAGGGCATGCGCGAGCGGGTCACGGCCCTGGGAGGCCGCCTGCTCGCCGAGCCCCGTGCCGAGGGCGGCTTCACCGTCCGCGCCGAGCTGCCGCTGGGAGACCTGACGTGATCCGGGTGCTGCTGGTGGACGACCAGGCGCTCATCCGCGGCGGCTTCCGCGCCCTGCTGGAGGCCGAGGACGACATCGAGGTGGTGGCCGAGGCCGCCAACGGCGAGCAGGCCGTCGCGCTGGCCCTGGAGCACCTGCCCGACGTGGCCCTGGTGGACGTGCAGATGCCCGTCATGGACGGCATCGAGGCCACCCGCCGCATCGCCGCCGACGAGCGGCTGCGCGGCGTCCACGTGGTGATCCTGACGAACTACGGCCTCGACGAGTACGTCTTCGACGCCCTGCGGGCCGGCGCCGGCGGCTTCCTCGTCAAGGACACCGAGCCCGCCGACCTGCTGCAGGGCGTCAGGGTGGCCGCCAGGGGCGACGCGCTGCTGTCGCCCGCGATCACCCGCCGCCTCATCGGCGAGTACGTGGCCCGCCGCCCCGAGCCGCACCCCGAGGGGCTGGACGCGCTGACCAACCGTGAGCGCGAGGTGGCCGCCCTGGTGGCCCGCGGCCTGTCCAACGACGAGATCGCCGCCCACATGGTGATCAGCCCGATGACCGCGAAGACGCACGTCAGCAGGGCGATGACGAAGCTGCGCGCCCGCGACCGCGCCCAGCTCGTGGTCTTCGCCTACGAGTCGGGCCTGGTCGTCCCGCGGGCGGGTCGTTGACCGCCGCGAAACAGGCGCGTGGTGGAATGGCCTCGGGAGGGGTGCATGAGCATCATTTCGCGCGGTTTCCGAGGAAAACGCAGAGACGACAGCGGCCGGGTGCCGCCCGGCCAGTACCTGGTGGACGACTTCCCGGTGCTGTCGGCGGGCCCGACGCCGCGGGTGCCGCTCGACCGGTGGGAGTTCGCCATCGACACCGAGGCGGAGCAGACCCACCGCTGGTCGTGGGAGGAGTTCATGGCGCTGCCCGCCGAGACGCCCACGGTCGACATCCACTGCGTCACCAAGTGGTCGAAGCTCGACACCACGTGGGAGGGCGTCTCGCTCGACGTGCTCTTCGAGGACGTCGAGACCGCCGCCGAGTACGCGCTGGTCCACTCCTACGGCGGCTACACCACGAACCTGCCGCTGGAGGACCTGCTCGACGGCAAGGCGTGGATCGTGCACCGCTTCGACGGCGAGGAGCTGGCGCCGCAGCACGGCGGCCCGGCCCGGCTGATCGTGCCGCACCTGTACTTCTGGAAGTCGGCCAAGTGGGTGCGCGGCATCCGGCTGCTGAACGAGGACTGGCCCGGCTTCTGGGAGACCGCCGGCTACCACAACTACGGCGACCCCTGGCGCGAGCAGCGTTACGAGGGCGACTAGGTGCGCCGGCTGACGTGGCGGCCGGCCGAGCTGGTGGCCGCCGCCGCCGAGACCGCGAGCGCCCGCACCCTGCGCTTCCGCGTGCCGGGCTGGCCGGGGCACCTGGCGGGCCAGCACGTGGACGTGCGGCTGACGGCCGAGGACGGCTACACCGCGCAGCGGAGCTACTCGATGGCCGCGCCCGCCGACGGTGACCTGGTCGAGCTGACCGTGGAGACGGTGACCGACGGCGAGGTGTCGCCGTACCTGGTGGAGGAGCTGCGCGTCGGCGACCAGGTGGAGCTGCGCGGGCCGGTGGGCGGCTGGTTCGTGTGGCGGCCGGAGAGCACGGCGCCGGTGCTGCTGGTGGGCGGCGGGTCGGGCATCGTGCCGCTGATGTCGATGATCAGGGCTCGCCGGCAGGCGGGCAGCCGCGCGCCGTTCAGGCTGCTGTACTCGCTGCGCGACCCCGATCGCCGCTACTACGCCGACGAGCTGCGCCGCCCCGACCCCGGGCTCGACATCACCTACCTCTACACCAGGTCGGCGCCGGAGCACGTCTCCCGGCCCGCGCGCCGCATCATGCTGGACGACCTGGCCGAGGGCGGCTGGCCGGCCTCGTTCGAGCCCGACTGCTACGTGTGCGGGCCGACCGGGTTCGTGGAGGCTGCGGCCGACCTGCTGCTCGCGCTGGGGCACGCCCCCGAGCGCATCAGAACCGAACGTTTCGGTCCCACCGGAGGTTGACATGACCGAGCATCTGGACGGCAACGCGCTGGCGGGCCCGCTGAGCGAGATCTTCGCCGTGGACGTGACCTCCGCCACCGGCCGCTGCGTGAGCTGCGGCCTGGCGGGCCCGGTCGCCTCACTGCGCGTCTACGGCCCCGACCCGGGCCTGGTCGCCCGCTGCCCCGGCTGCGAGGAGGTCGTGCTGCGCCTCGTCCGCGGCCCCGGCACGGCCTGGCTCGACCTGCGCGGCACGGTGTCGCTGCGGGTGAACCTGCCCGAGTGAACGGCCCTGGCGATCGCCGGTGAGCGCACGCTGAGGACGCAACTCCCTGTCTGACTGAGTACACTCAGGCTCGATCAACGGCCGAGATCTGTACGGCGAGGCTCTTGGCCATGGGCGGTGCCCGCGGCCCCGTCCTGTGGGAGTCACGTGAGCAGCGGGCTTGTCGACGCGCCACCTTCTGAGCCCGGCGCGCCGCCCCGGCGGCGCCGCCGCTGGCTGCGCTGGGTGATCGCGGTCACGGTGACCGTCGTCCTCCTCGTGACCGGCGTGGCGGTCGGCGTGTACGCGCGCCTGACCGGCAACATCGAGCACGAGAACGTCACGGCCGAGGACCTCGGCGCCACCCGGCCGCCCAAGGTGGCCGGCACCGCCATGAACGTCCTGGTCGTCGGCTCCGACCAGCGCAACGGCAAGAACGCGAAGTACGGCAGGGTCGCGGGCGAGCGCACCGACACGATCATGCTGGCGCACCTGTCGTCCAAGCGCGACAACGCGATGGTGATCAGCTTCCCGCGCGACTCGGTCGTCCAGCTCCCGGCCTGCCGGGCCACCAAGGGCCTGCCGGGCCAGCAGGCGCACGTCGGCATGATCAACGAGTCGTTCAACTCCGGCGGCATCGCCTGCACCTGGAAGACGATCGAGTCGCTGACCGGCATCCACATCGACCACTTCGTGAAGGTCGACTTCACCGGCTTCAAGGGCATCGTGAACGCGGTCGGCGGCGTCGAGGTCTGCCTGCCCGAGGCGATCAACGACAAGAAGGCCCTCCTGCACCTGCCCGCGGGCAAGCAGACGCTCAACGGCGAGCAGGCGCTCGGCTACGTGCGCGCCCGCTACAGCCTCGGCGACGGCTCCGACATCGGGCGCATCCAGCGGCAGCAGATGTTCATCGCCTCGATGGTGAAGAAGGTGATGAGCGGCGAGACGCTGACCGACCCGGCCAAGCTCCTCGGCACCCTCGACGCCGCCACCCAGGCCATCACCACCGACCAGGGCCTGACGACCGGCGTCATGAAGGACCTCGCGGTCAGCCTCCAGGACCTCGACATGAGCAAGATCCGCTTCATCACCACGCCGTGGCACTACTCGCTGACCCAGCCGGGCCGCGTGGAGTGGGTGCCCGACCAGGCCAAGCGGCTGTTCCAGATCGTGGCCAAAGACCAGAGCGTCGAGGGCGTCAAGGGCGGCCAGGCCAAGGTGGGCCGCTCGAAGATCCAGATCGAGCTGCGCAACGGCACCTGGCGCGGCGGCCTGGCCACCGAGGTCGCCGCCTTCCTCGAACAGCGCGGCTACCACATCGCCAAGATCGGCGACACGGCCACCAAACCCCAGGCGAAGACCACGATCTTCTACGGGCCCAACGGCGAGACCCGGGTGCCCACGCTCTCCAACGATCTCCAGAGCTCCGCCACGCGGGCGGTGCCGGCCGCTCGTACGAACCGGCTGATCCTCGTCGTCGGGAACGACTGGAAGGGCCTCAAGCCGCTGCGGACCAATGACACCGAGGCGATCAAGGGCTTCGACGCCACCCACGACTCCTGCGCGGCCTGACCTTTTTCATCACAGCGCCTCGGAGAGCCCGCCTCCGTCGATGGCGGTGAACCCGGCGTCCTCGATGAGCGGCACCACGGCCTTCTTGGCCTCGTCGTCGTCTCCCCAGTAGGGCATGTCGGCCCGCGCCCCGCCGCGCTGGCCCGCGATGCCGAGCTCCAGCAGCTCGTTGGGGTACTTCGTGTTGAACGTGCGCACGAGGCGGACGTCGCCGAGCACGTGCTGCTGGTACTGAGGGCTGGTCAGCCCGCCGGGGACGGCCACCACCACGGCCGCGCCGTCGCGCTCGCCGATCGGGTTGCTCGGATCCACCACGATCTTGCCCGCGAGCATGCCGTCCAGCTCCGCGACCACCGCCGGGAACTCCTCCCAGCCGACCGCCAGCACCACGACCTCGCCGAACCGCGCCGCCTGACCGGGCTCCCCGCCCCGTGCCTGACCATCTGCGGCACTGGCGGCGGCACTGGCGGCGGCGGCCGCGCGGGCAGGGTCGGCGTCGCTGAAGAACACGTCGTGGCCCGCCACCGCGAGCAGTCGGCCGAGCGGCGAGCCCAGCCTTCCGGAACCCACGATTCCTACGCGCATGTCAGGATCTCCTCGTCACCGGGGATGTGCCCAGAGTGACGGACGACATGCCTGCCTTCGGAAGGCTTTGCCCGTGGATGGCCCACTGAAGGATGCAGTGAACGACGCAGTGGATGGCGCGGTGAGTGGTGCTGCGGCGGCGCCTGGACGGACACCGCCGACTCACCGGCCGGCCGGCGTCACCGCCCGCGCTCGGCCTCCTGCTCGACGGCCGTGGGCGGGTACATCTCCTCACGACGCGTGTCAACGCCCAGCTCTTCGCGGAGCCGGTCGTAGTCGATGTTGTGGTTGGCGTACTTCAGCTGGCGAGCGACCTTCGTCTGCTTCGCCTTGGCTCTTCCTCGGCCCATGGCAACTCCCTAGTCCCCGCTGTCCATGCTATCCGACAACATAGCGACTTGAAGAATTATGCAACTGCACTGGATTACTCTGACAATATGCACGTGGAGGTCTACCAGGCCAAGGCCGACTTCTTCCGAACCCTCGGCCACCCCGCTCGCATCCGAGTGTTGGAGCTACTCCAGGAAGGGCCGCTACCCGTCAGGGATCTTCTGGCCCAGATCGACATCGAGGCATCGAGCCTCTCCCAGCAGCTCGCCGTCCTGCGCAGAGCGGGGATCGTGAGCGCGATCCGCGAGGGCAGCACGGTGGTCTACACGCTCGCCACGCCCGAGCTGGCCGACCTGCTGGGCGCCGCCCGGCGCATCCTCACCGACATGCTGGCCGACCAGGGGGAGCTGCTCGCGGAGCTGCGGGCAGAGGTGACATAACTCACCCCGATCAACCCTCGTTCACGAGAGACCGCCGCACGCGCTTCGGGTACCAGGCGGTGAACACGGCGGGAAGCGCGAACGACAGCGCCTTGATGGCGATCACCAGCGTGGTCGCGTGCGGCGCGACGGAGAGCACGAGCGTCAGGGAGACCGCGGCGACGGTGAAGGCCGCCGCCCACACCGTGGTGATGACCGCGTTGACGCGGTAGAACCGCGGGGTCTCCCAGACCTCCTTCGGCGCCATCGTGCGGGCGATGCCGAGCGTGAACGGCTTGCGGATGGCCAGCGAGCCCCAGGCCGTGCCGGCCAGCCAGACGTTGACCAGCGCGGGCCCGTACGGCGTGAGCGGCGAGTCCGGCACCACCAGCGAGAACACCGTGAGGCAGGCGAAGAAGACCGCAGCGCTGGTCTCGATCACGATCTCGTCCCACGCCTTGCCCGACCTGCGGTCGATGGTCACGAGCGCGGCTGCGATGACGAGACCGGCGATGGCGCCCCAGCGCCACTCGTCGCCGGTGGCGATGAACGCGTAGACGATCCAGGGCAGGAAACCCAGCAGGCCGCGCATCGGTGAAGCTCCTTTGACATTCCTAAAATGACATGTCGAAGGTAGAACCTCCTGCCGGAATATGTCAATATAGGAATATGAGCCTTCGACACGCCGTGCTGGGCCTGCTCTCCGAGGGGCCCGCGAGCGGATACGACCTGATGAAGACCTTCGACGTCTCGCTCGCCAACGTCTGGCCGGCCACCCAGAGCCAGCTCTACTCCGAGCTGGGCAAGCTGGCCGACGCGGGGCTCGTGGACGTCGTGGCGGAAGGCCCGCGCGGCCGCAAGGAGTACGCGATCACCGAGGAGGGCCTGGCCGAGCTGCGCCGCTGGGTCACCGACGTCCCGCCGACCCGGGTGATGCGCAGCGACATGCTCCTGCGGGTCTTCTTCCTCGCCCAGGTCTCCCCCGAGCAGGCCCGCACCTACCTGCGCGGGCTCGCCGAGGAGGCGGCCAAGAGCCTGGAGCACATGGAGAGCATCCGCCCGTTCGTCGAGAGCGGCGCCGACAACCTCTCCGTGTACGGCCGCCTCGCCCTCGAGTACGGCCTGCGCCTGGCCAAGAGCCAGAAGGAGTGGGCCGAATGGGCCGAAGGCACCATCCGTTAGGCTTCCCGCCATGGTCTCCGAGCTGTTCGATCCCAAGGCGTGGCAGCCGGTCGAGGGATTCGACTTCACCGACATCACCTACCACCGGGCCGTCGACCAGGGCACCGTGCGCGTGGCCTTCAACCGCCCCGAGGTGCGCAACGCCTTCCGCCCGCAGACCGTCGACGAGCTCTACCGCGCGCTCGACCACGCCCGGCAGACCACCGACGTCGGCTGCGTCCTGCTCACCGGCAACGGCCCCTCGCCCAAGGACGGCGGCTGGGCCTTCTGCTCCGGCGGCGACCAGCGCATCCGCGGCAAAGACGGCTACCAGTACGCCGACGGCACCCCCTCCACCGGCCGCCTGCACATCCTGGAGGTGCAGCGGCTCATCCGCTTCATGCCCAAGATCGTCATCTGCGTGGTGCCCGGCTGGGCCGCCGGCGGCGGGCACAGCCTGCACGTCGTCGCCGACCTCACCCTCGCCAGCGCCGAGCACGCTCGCTTCAAGCAGACCGACGCCGACGTGGCCAGCTTCGACGGCGGCTTCGGCTCGGCGTACCTGGCGCGGCAGGTCGGGCAGAAGTTCGCCCGCGAGATCTTCTTCCTCGGCGACACCTACACCGCCGCCGACGCCCACCGGATGGGCATGGTCAACGCCGTCGTCCCGCACGAGGACCTGGAGCGCACGGCCCTGGAATGGGCCCGCAAGATCAACGGCAAGTCGCCCACGGCGCAGCGGATGCTCAAGTTCGCCTTCAACGCCGTCGACGACGGGCTGGTGGGGCAGCAGGTGTTCGCGGGGGAGGCGACGCGGCTGGCGTACATGACGGAGGAGGCCGCCGAGGGGCGCGACTCCTTCCTGGAGAAGCGCGAGCCCGACTGGTCCCCCTTCCCTTGGCACTACTGACCGCCACCAGGCCCCACCCCGCCCTGCCCGACGCCGGGTAGCGCGAGCGGGGCAGGGCCGACGCGGCCTTCGCCTCACTTGCGCGCGCGCCCCTTCCCTCCGCGCGCTTCCCCCTTCCCGCGCGCGTCCCCTTCCCCCGCGCGTTTCCCCTGCCGGCGCCGGGTGGGCGGGCGGGGCAGCGCCAGCGCGGCCTTCGCCTCACTTGCGGCGCGCGTTCCCTTCCTCGCACGCATTCCCGCTGCGCGCTTTCCCCTTAAGGGACAGCACCGAAGTACGGCGAGGCACGAGGGCGCGGAACGCGAGGCGCGAGGGGCGAAGCGCGAGGGGCGGGGGTCAGGTGCAGGCGTGGCCGATGGGGCCGGCCACCGTGCCGTGGCGGAGGTAGTGGTCGATGGCGTGCGGGCTGTCGCTGTTCTCGACCTCGACCTGGCTGAGGGGCGTGCCCCACGCGGGTTCCAGCGGGTGGCCGAGCGCCACGATGTCGTTCACGTCGTACGTGGTCAGCCACCGCACCCCCGGATGCCGGGTCCCCGGGGCGAGCAGGTGGCGCTGGATGGTGGGCAGGCCGAGCGGCGAGCCGGCCGTCACCCAGAGCAGCACCCGCCTGCGGACGGCGTCCTCCACGAGCAGGTCCCTGGACACGACGGTCCCCAGGCTGTGGGTGACGAGCACGAGGTCGCCGGTGGCGGGCAGGAGGCGGCGCACCTCGTCGAGGACGGGGCGGCGGCCGCGGGTGAAGTACACGGCGACGTCCTGGAGGAAGACCTTGATGATCTCCTTGTCGACGCTGGTGTGCCGGGAGATCCAGGTGAGCAGGCGCCGGGCCAGCGTCCAGGACAGCAGGTCGGAGAGCCCGATCATCTCGACGGGCACACCCGCACGCCCGGCCGGAGCGGCGGTGGCGAGCAGATCAGCGCCTGCGGGCACATCGGGGCTGAGGGGCGCATCGGGGCCGGCGGTGGCGAGTGCTTCGATCGGGGCGCCGGCCTGGGCGGCGAGGTCGGCGAGCAGGAGGCGTTCGAGCGCACCCACGTCCTCCGGCATGAACGGGTGGAAGGGCATCTCCTCGGCCCCGTCGGCGGGCAGGTCCAGGACGTCGGCCTCCTTGGCCGCCTGGGCGGCGATCCGGTGCAGGACGTTGCCGTAGTACGGCAGCACGGCCGGCAGGGTGAGCGCGGGCAGGCCGAGCCCGGCGGCCAGCGCGGCGCTCCACTGCCCGAGCAGCACCTTCGGGTCCTTGCCCTCCTGCCCCCGCCCGTGGATGAACACGATCGTCGCCGCCATGGCCGCCCCTCCCTCCATCGGGCTGTCAGCGTAGGCACGGCGGGTGCCGGGGTGCGTCAGGGTTCGGCTTAGGGGAAGCCCTAGAGCTGCCGCCTTGGCACACTGGGGTCATGAGGATCAAGGTGCCCGAGGCGCTGACCGAGTCACATCTGAGATTCGAACAGGATGCGGGGCCGGGCTGGAACGCCGCGCTGCCCGCGCTGGCCGAGCGTTACCTCGACGAGTGGGAGTTGCGGCTGGACGGCGAGCCGAGTCACGGGATCGTCGCCCTGGTGCTGCCGGTGTTACGCGCCGACGGCACCCCCGCGGCGCTCAAGCTGCAGCCCGTGACCAGCGAGACGGTGGACGAGGCCCTGGCCCTGCGCACGTGGGCGGGCGACGGCTCGGTGCTGCTGCTCGACTCCGACCCCGAGACCGGCACGATGCTGCTGGAGCGGCTCGACCCGGAGCGGCCGCTGTCCGTGGTGCCGGACGTCATGGAGTCCTTGGAGGTGCTGGCCGGGCTGCTGCGCCGCCTGTCGGCGCATCCGGCCCCGGCGGGGATCCGCCATCTCGGCGACGTCACCCGGGGCATGCTGGAGCGCGTGGACGAGGCGGCCGCGCGGGTGTACGGCGATCGCGACCGCTACTGGCTGCGCTGGTGCGCGGGGGCGGTCGCCGAGCTCGTCTCGGAGCCCGGCGACCGGCTGCTGCACTGGGACTTGCACTACGACAACGTGCTGGCGGGCGAGCGCGAGCCGTGGCTGGCCATCGACCCCAAGCCGCTGGCGGGCGACCCGGGCTTCGAGCTGTTCCCCGCGTTGTGGAACCGCTGGGACGAGGTGATCGCCAGCGGTGACGTGCCGCGCGCGGTGCTGCGGCGCTTCGACTTCCTGGTGGACGCGCTCGGCCTCGACCCGCGGCGGGCGGCCGGCTGGACGCTCGGCCGCGTCCTGCAGAACTTCCTGTGGGACGTGGCGGAGGGCGAGCGCGTGCTGGCCGAGATCCTGGTGCGGGTGGCGGAGGCCGTACGCGCCAGGTGGTGACGACCCCGCCCCGGCTCGGCGGTGCGGGCGAAGATCAAGCAGCTCGCTAGACGGTGAGGACGACCTTGCCCTGGCCGTGGCCGGTCTCGATCTCCCGGTGCGCGTCCGCGGCCTCCTCCAGCCGGTACGTCCTGCGCACGGGGAAGGCGAAGGCGCCTTCGGCGTACAGCCGGGCGTAACGTCCGAGCCGTTCGGCCGTCCGCTCGCCCTGCACCACGCGGACGCCCAGCTCGGCGGCCTTGCCGTGCTCGACGAGCGTGACGATGCGGGCGCGGTCGCGTACCAGCTCCAGCGAGACCTCCAGGGCGTGCCCGCCGGCGCCGTCGAGGGCGGCGTCGATGCCGCCGGGCGCGAGCGCGCGCACGCGGTCGGCCAGGCCCTCGCCGTAGGCGACGGGGACGGCGCCGAGGGCGCGCAGGTAGTCGTGGCCCGCTTCGCGAGCGGTGCCGATCACGGTGGCGCCGCGCCTCCTGGCGATCTGCACGGCGGCCGTGCCGACGGAGCCGGCGGCGCCGTGCACGAGCAGCGTCTCGCCCTCGGCCAGCCCCATCCCGTCGATGGCCAGCTCGGCCGTTTGCACGCCGGAGGTCAGCCCGCCGGCCACCTCCCACGGCACCGCCGCGGGCTTGGCCGTCACGTCGGTCGCGGGCACCACGATGTACTCGGCGTAGGCGAACAATCGGGAGAACCCGAGCACCTCGGCTCCTACGGCGATGCCGGTCACGTCCGCGCCCACCTGGTCCACCACGCCGGCGAACTCGTTGCCGGGGATGCGCGGGAAGTCCACCTCGCCCAGGTACGGCGGCAGCCATCCGGCCCGTACGGCCGTGTCGAAGGGTTGCACGCCGGCCGCTCGCACCCGCACCCGCACCTGCCCGGGGCCCGCCTGGGGCGCGGGCAGCTCCATCACCTTCAGCACTTCGGGGCCGCCCGGCTCGGCGAACGCCGCCGCTCTCATCAGTTCGGTCATGGCGGCCAGCCTGCTACCTCAACCGCGCTTGAGGTCAAGTCGCCAACCGTTTCGGGAACTTTCCTCTTTAGTCGCGCTTTATCTGTATATAGTCCGACAAGGACATCGCAGGGGGACCGGTAGTACCGAGGCGGGATGACCGACTTCTTACACATCGCACTGAGCTTTCCGACTGTCATTTTCACTTTCCTTCTCGTGGTGGTCGCCGTCTATTGGCTGACCGTCATCACCGGCCTCTTCGAGGCGGAGGACGACGCCACGTGGCTGGGCCTCGGGGGAGTCCCAGCGGGGATCACGCTGTCACTGCTCATCGCGCTGGCCTGGCTGCTCTGCCTGATCGGCAGTGTGCTGACGCCGGCCGGCGCGATCGTCGCCGTGCCCATCGCCGTGCTCATCGCCGCGGTGGCCCTGGCCTGGCTGGCCGTGCGCGGCCTGCTCAAGCCGCTACGCAGGCTGTTCCCGCAAGGGGACACGCGCTCGCGTGGCGACTTCATCGGCCAGATGTGCGTGATACGCACCGGCACGGCCACTCCGGACTTCGGCCAGGCCGAGGTCACCGCCGCCGACGGCGCGTCCGCGGTCGTGCAGGTGCGCACGACCGGCCAGGACCGGCTCGCGCGCGGCGACAACGCACTCATCTTCGAATACGACAAAGACGGCGAATTCTTCTGGGTCATGCCGTACGAAAGTGAGCACTGATGGACGTCATCTCCACCGGCTTCGGCGTATTCCTCGCCGTCGTGCTGGTCATAGTGATCGGTCTCGTCATCGTCATCGGCCGCCTTTTCCGCAAGGTCGAGCAGGGCAAGGCGCTGATCGTCTCGAAGGTCAACAAGGTGGACGTCACGTTCACCGGCGCCGTGGTGCTGCCCGTGATCCACAAGGCCGAGATCATGGACATCTCGGTCAAGACCATCGAGATCGAGCGGACCGGCCGCGAAGGGCTCATCTGCCGCGACAACATCAGGGCCGACATCAAGATCACGTTCTTCGTCCGGGTGAACAAGACCCAGGAGGACGTCATCAAGGTCGCCCAGGCCATCGGCACCGCCCGCGCCAGCGACGAGGCCACGCTGCAGGAGCTGTTCAACGCGAAGTTCTCCGAGGCGCTCAAGACCGCCGGCAAGCACCTCGACTTCGTCGACCTCTACACCAAGCGCGACGAGTTCCGCGACGAGATCGTCCGGCTGATCGGCACCGACCTCAACGGCTACAGCCTTGAGGACGCCGCCATCGACTACCTGGAGCAGACCTCGCTGGCCCAGCTCGACAAGAGCAACATCCTCGACGCCCAGGGCATCCGCAAGATCACCGAGCTGACGGCCATCGAGCACGTGCGCACGAACGAGTTCCAGCGCAACGAGGAGAAGGAGATCACCCGCCAGAACGTGGACGCCCGCGAGGCCATCCTGGAGCTGGAGCGCCGCCAGGCCGACGCCGAGCTGAAGCAGCGCCGCGAGATCGAGACGGTCAAGGCGCGCGAGGAGGCCGAGATCGCGCGCGTCCAGGCGGAGGAGCGGCTGCGCGCCCAGGCCGCGCACATGAAGACCGACGAGCAGCTCGGCGTGCAGAACGAGAACCGGGCCCGCGAGATCGCCGTCGCCGAGAAGAACCGCGAGCGCGTGATCGCCATCGAGAGCGAGCGCATCGAGAAGGACCGGCTGCTGGAGGTCATCGCCCGCGAGCGGGAGACCGAGCTGTCGCGCATCGCCAAGGACAAGGAGGTCGAGACCGAGAAGCGGTCGATCGCCGAGGTGATCCGCGAGCGCATCGCGGTCGACAAGACCGTGGCCGAGCAGGAGGAGTCGATCAAGCGGCTGCGCGTGGTCGAGGAGGCCGAGCGCACCCGCCAGCAGGTGATCATCGCCGCCGAGGCCGAGGCCCAGGAGAACCTGGTCAAGGACATCAAGGCGGCCGAGGCCGCGGAGGCCGCCTCGAAGTTCAAGGCGCGCGAGGAGCTCGTGCTCGCCGAGGCCCGCCAGCAGGCCGCCGAGCTTGAGGCCAGGGCGAAGATGCGGCTGGCCGAGGGCGTCCAGGCCGAGTCCGCCGCCGCCGGGCTGGCGCAGGTGCAGGTCAAGGAGCGCGACGCGGAGGCCATCGAGAAGGTGGGCCGCGCCGAGGCGCTGGTGCTGAAGGAGAAGCTGGCCGCCGAGGCGGACGGCGCCCGCGCCATGGCGCTGGTGGAGGGTGACCGGCTCAAGGCGCAGGCCGCGGGCGAGCAGGCGATGGCCCTGGCCGGCGCCGCCGCCGTGGGCGAGAAGCTGAAGGCCGAGGCCGAGGGCCTGACCCAGAAGGCCGCCGCGATGGCCGCCCTCGACGAGGCGAGCAGGGCGCACGAGGAGTACCGCCTGCGCCTTGAGGCCGACAAGGAGATCCGGCTCAAGCACATCGACGTCTCCCGGCAGGTGGCCGAGTCGCAGGCCAGCGTGCTGGCGGCGGGCCTGGCCAAGGCCAACATCGACATCGTCGGCGGCGACACCATGTTCTTCGACAAGGTGGTCGGCTCGATCACCGCGGGCAAGGTGGTGGACGGCTTCGTCGACCACTCGCAGGTCGCGGGGGCGATCGTCTCCCCGTACGTCAACGGGACCGCGAGCCTGGCGGCGGACCTCGCGAGCGTGGTCGGCGGCGTGCGTACCGAGGACCTGAAGAACCTGACCGTGTCCGCCCTGCTCATGCGGCTCATTGCGGACGGCGGCCCGCAGTCGACGGCGCTCGGCGAGCTGTTGGAGACGGCCCGCAGGCTCGGCGTGGCCGACTCGCCGGTCGCGGCGCTGGCCGGCGCCAAGTGAGCACCGGCGCCGACCGGCGCGAAGCGGGCACCGGCTCCGGCCGGCCCGAAGGGGGCACCCTTGAAGCGGGCCTGGAGGCCGGGACGTACGAAGTCCTGCGCAACCGCCTCCAGGCCCAGGCCAAGGCCCTCGCGGAGGCGGCCGAGGCGGTCAACCAGGAGCGGCTGCGCGTCTTCGGCGGCGCGGAGCTGCGCCTGCTCGGCACCGAGCGGATCAGGACCGAGAACAACTGCGTCCCCAGGGACATCGTCTCCCTGGGCGACGTGATGCTCTTCGGCTACAACGTCTTCATCGGGCTCAAGCCGGAGACGACGGTCGCGGACGTGTTCGCCGTGCACCGCTTCTCCCGCGAGGGCGACGCCTTCCGCTTCGACGCCGACCGGCTGGAGGCGCTGGACGATCCGGCGTTCAGGAAGGACTTCGCCGAGCTCTACCGCTACTACAAGGAGACCAGGCTCCAGCAGTTGCGGCGGGTGGAGGGCAAGCTGCTGGCGGTGTTCCAGACGGGGCCGGCGGACACGCGGGTGCTGCGCTGGACGGTCAGCACCTCCGGAGTCCCGAAATATCAGGACAATCGGGGGGAGCGGGACCACACGTTCCCCCCGTCCCACGACTTCGAGTGGACGCCCACCACCCGCGACGACCACGTCCTCGGCCGCCACCCGCACATCTCCATCGGCGGCGAGGTGTTCGTCGAGACCGTCGGCGGCGACCTCACCATCAAGATCGAGGACAACACGGAGACCGGCGCCGGCATCTACTCCGAGCCGGTCGCCGAGCCGCTGCAGAGCCTCGCGGACGCCGACGTCGAGTACGCCCGCGTCGGCCCGCTGATCCTCATGCGGATCCGGCCGTACAAGGAGACCGAGCGGCGGCACCTCGTCTTCAACACCCGCACCAAGACGGTCGTCCGGCTCGACGGCATCGGGCAGGCCTGCCAGCGGCTGCCCGAGGACCAGGGGCTCATCTTCCCCGGCGGCTACTACCTGGCCACCGGCGTCAGCAAGACGTTCGACACGGACGTGAGCGACCTGGAGTTCGAGCGGGTCGTCCGCTCCCCCAACGGCGAGGACGTCCTGTACGTCTTCCACGCCCGGGGCGACGGGCGCTCGCTGCTGCTGCCGTACAACGTGATCAGGAAGGAGGTGGCCACCCCCCTCGTATGCCACGGGTACTCGCTGTTCGACGACGGCACGATGGTGGTCTTCCGCGCCACCTCCGACGAGCCGACCCGGGTGCACCCGATGCAGGTGTGGCAGACGCCGTACGTGTCGGACACCTACGCCGCCGCCCAGCCCACCGGCACCGGGCCGCTGGAGCGCATCGGCAACGCCGAGCTGGTGCGCGGCATCTCCGACTGCCTGTCCGTGGCGCGCATGGTCGAGGAGATGGCGCCGTCGGCCGGCACGTTCGAGGGGCTGATCGCGGCCTGCACGCGGGCGTTCGACTCCTACCACTGGCTCGGCGAGCACGGCCTGCGCGGGCCGCTCGCCGACGTGCGCGCCACCGCCGAGCAGGTGCTCGACGAGTACGAGAACGTCGAGCAGCTCACCCGCCAGGCCGCGCGGACCCTTGAGGCGGCCACCGAGGAGACCACCCAGCTCGTCCGCCGCGCCAGGGCCGACACCCCGGCCACCGCCGACGCCTGGGTCACGTTGCTGGCCACGCTGCGCCGCGCCCAGGGGCACCTGGTGACGCTGCGCGAGGTCCGCTACGTCGACCTGGCCGCCCTCGACAGCCTGTCCGCGTCCGTGCGGGAGGAGCTGGGCGCGGCCGGGAAGCGGGCCGTGGCGTTCCTGTCGGGCGCGGACGCGTTCACCGCCTACCACGCGGCCGTCGAGGCGCTGGCCGCAGAAGCCGCCGCGATCGGCACCGTCGCCGAGGCGGCGCCCGTCGCCGACCGGCTGGCCGAGCAGGCCGAGGGGCTGGAGGTGGTCACGGAGGTCGTCGGGTCGCTGGACATCGCCGACGCCACCGTCCGCACCTCGATCCTCGGCCGCATCGCCGAGGTGCTCGGCGGCGTGAACCGGGCCAGGGCCGTGCTCGACGGGCGGCGGCGCGAGCTGCTCGGCTCGGAGGGGCGGGCCGCGTTCGCCGCCGAGTTCGCGCTGCTCGGGCAGGCCGTCACCGGCGCGCTGGCCATGGCCGACACGCCGGAGAAGTGCGACGAGCAGCTCGGGCGGCTCATGCTCCAGGTCGAGGGGCTGGAGTCGCGCTTCGGCGAGTTCGACGACTTCGCCGCGCAGCTCGCCGCCAAGCGGGACGACGTCTACGAGGCGTTCTCGGCCCGCAAGCAGACCCAGCTCGACGACCTCGCCCGCCGCGCCGGCCGCGTCTTCGCCTCCGCCGAGCGCATCCTCGCCAGCATCACCAGGCGGCTGGGGTCGCTGGCGTCGCCGGACGAGGTCAACACGTACTTCGCGACCGACCCGATGGTGGCCAAGGTCCGCTCGGCCGCCGCCGACCTGCGCGGGCTCGGCGACGCCGTACGGGCAGAAGAGCTCGACGGGCGGGTGAAGTCGGCCCAGCAGGAGGCCGGCCGGGCGCTGCGCGACCGCCTCGACCTCTTCTCGGACGGCGGCGAGACCCTGCGCCTCGGCCACCACCGCTTCGCCGTCAACACCCAGCCGATCGACCTGACGCTGGTGCCCGGCGACGGCGTCATGCAGTTCGCGATCACCGGCACCGACTACCGGGCGCCCGTGCCCGCCTCCTTCGACGACACCCGGCCCTTCTGGGACCAGACGCTGGTCTCCGAGACGGCGGAGGTCTACCGGGCCGAGCACCTGGCCGCCTCGCTGCTCGACTCCGTCACCGCCGGGGCGCCTCTGGAGGAGCTGGTCCGCCGGGCCGCCGAGGAGCGCTACGACGAGGGCTACGAGCGCGGCGTCCACGACCACGACGCCACCCTCATCCTTGACACGCTGGTCCGGCTGCGGGAGGGGGCCGGGCTGCTGCGCTACCCCGCCGCGACGCGGGCGGCGGCGCAGCTCTACTGGGCGTTCGGGACGGACGAGGTTTCACGTAAAACATGGGCCGCCCGCGCCGCCTCGCTGGTCAGAGCCCGCACGATCTTCGGTATCACGCCCGCCCTCGGCGACCTGGCCGGCGAGCTGGACCGGGCGATCGCCGCGTTCCTACCCGGCCTGGGCCTGCCTCCGGTCGGGCTCGCCGGCGAATACCTCGTCGAGGAGCTGGGCGGCACGCCCGCCGGGTTCGTCACCGCCAAGGCCGCCCTCGACCTCCTCGACGGCTTCCGGCACGCGCTCGGGCCGGTCAAGCTGCGTGAGTTCGAGGAGGACCTGAAGGCGCTGCCGCTGCCCGAGCGGGTCCAGCTCGCCCACGCCTGGCTCACCGCCTACCACCAGGGGCCGGAGGTGGCCGAAGCGCTCGCCGTCCAGCTCTGCGATCACCTGCCCCGCCACGACTCCAGCGCCACCACCGGCGAGACCGTCGACGGCCTGCTCGGCACCCACCCGAGGATCAAGGACCGCAAGCTGGACGTCCGCCTCGACGAGCTGCTGCCCAGGATGCGGCGCTTCGCCCAGGAACGCGTCCCCGCCTACCGCGCCTACCAGCGCCGCAGGAACGAGCTGGTCGAGGCCGAACGTCGCCGCCTGCGCCTGGACGAGTACAAGCCGAAGGTCATGAGCGCGTTCGTCCGCAACCGCCTGCTCGACGAGGTGTACCTGCCGCTGATCGGCGACAACCTCGCCAAACAGCTCGGCGCCGCCGGCGCCGGCCGGCGCACCGACCAGATGGGCCTGCTCCTGCTCATCTCGCCGCCCGGCTACGGCAAGACCACCCTCATGGAGTACGTCGCCAGCCGCCTCGGCCTCGTCTTCGTCAAGGTCAACGGCCCCGCCCTCGGCCACGAGGTCACCTCGCTCGACCCGGCCGACGCGCCCGACGCCACCGCCCGGCAGGAAGTGGAGAAGATCTCCTTCGCGCTGGAGACCGGCAACAACACCCTGCTCTACCTGGACGACATCCAGCACACCTCGCCCGAGCTGCTGCAGAAGTTCATCTCGCTCTGCGACGCCCAGCGCCGCATCGAAGGCGTGTGGAACGGCCGCACCCGGACGTACGACCTGCGCGGCAAGCGGTTCGCCGTGTGCATGGCCGGCAACCCGTACACCGAGTCGGGGCAGCGCTTCCGCATCCCCGACATGCTGGCCAACCGCGCCGACGTGTGGAACCTGGGCGACGTCCTGTCCGGCAAGGAAGAGCTGTTCGCGCTCAGCTACGTGGACAACGCGCTCACCTCCAACCCCGTGCTCGCGCCCCTGTCCGGCCGCGACCGCTCCGACGTCGAGCTGCTCGTCCGCCTGGCCAGGAACGACCCCGCCGTCCGGCCCGACCAGCTCAAGCACCCCTACACCAAGCCCGAGCTGGACCAGATACTCAGCGTCCTGGCCAAGCTCGTGCGGGTGCAGGAGGTCGTGCTGGCCAACAACCGGGCCTACATCGCCTCCGCCGCCCAGTCCGACGCCGCCCGCACCGAGCCGCCGTACCGGCTGCAGGGCTCCTACCGCAACATGAACAAGCTGGCCGAGCGCATCGTGCCCGCCATGAACGACGACGAGCTCGAAGCGGTCATCGACGACCACTACCTCGGCGAGGCCCAGACCCTCACCGCCGACGCCGAGTCCAACCTGCTCAAGCTCGCCGAGCTGCGCGGCCGCCTGACCCCCGCCCAGGCCGAGCGCTGGGCGGCGGTCAAGGCGGCCTACCTCAAGGCCAAGGCGCTCGGCGGGGCCGAGGACGACCCGATGACCCGGGCCGTCGGCGCCATCGGCCTGCTCGCCGACCGGGTGAGCGAGGTCGGCACGGCCATCAGGGAGTCAGACCGCTGAGCCCGCACGCAGCTCCAGGTGGGCGCCCGTGAAGGCGGCACGCATGCGGCGGTCGTGCGTGACGATCACCAGCGCGCCCTCGTACGAGGTCAGCGCCGCCTCCAGCTCCTCGACGAGCTGCGGCGACAGGTGGTTCGTCGGCTCGTCGAGGAGCAGCAGGTCCACCGGCTCGGTCACCAGGCGGGCCAGCTCGATCCTGCGGCGCTGCCCGTACGACAGCTCGTCCAGGCGCAGCCGCAGGTCGGCGGGCCGGAACAGGCCCAAGGCCAGCAGCGCGTCCGCGTGCTCGTCCGGCGGGCCCGGCCGGCCGGCGGCGAACGCCTCCAGCACCGTCCACCCCGCCGGCCCGGCCTGCCCGTCCTGCCGCAGGTGGCCGACGCGGCCCGTCCGGCGCACGGTGCCGGCGTCCGGCCGGAGCTCGCCCGCCAGGACCCGCATGAGCGTGGTCTTGCCGGCACCGTTCGGACCGGTGACGAGCAGCCGCTTGCCGGCCCGCACGGTGAGCGCGTCCAGCCGCAACCGGCCCTCCACCCGCACGCCGTCGAGCGTCACCACCGCGCCTTCCAGGGGGCTCGTCCTGAAGGCGGGGGTGAAGCGGAGCGGGTCCGGGGGCCGGGTCGCCGGGTTGTCCCTGAGCCACCGCATGCGCTGGTGGGACTGCCGCACGCGCCCCGCCGCGCCGTGCGTGCGCGCCCGCGCCCGCCAGGCGCCGGTGCCCATGCCCGCCTTGGCCATCTTGCGCGGGATCGCCGCCATCCGCCCGGCGTTGGCGGCGACCAGCTCGGAGTGCCGGGCCAGCTCGTGCTTCCACTCCTCGTACGCCCGCAGCCGCGCCGCCCGCTCGGCGGCCTTGGCGACGAGGTAGCCGGAGTACCCGTCCCCATACCGGCGCACCTGCCCTTCGGCGACCTCCAGGACGACGGAGGTCACCCGCTCCAGGAACATGCGGTCGTGCGTGATCGCCACCACGGTGCCCCGGTGGGTGCGCAGCCGCTGTTCGAGCCAGGCCACGGCCCGGTCGTCCAGGTCGTTGGTCGGCTCGTCGAGCAGCAGCAGCTCGGGGTCGGCGGCCAGGGTGGCGGCCAGGGCGAGCCGGGAGCGCTCGCCGCCGGAGAGCGTGCCGACGGGGCGTGCCCGGCCGAGCCCGGGCAGGCCGAGCCCGTGCAGCGCGGCGTCCACCCGCGCGTCGGCCTCGTAACCTCCGCGCGCCTCGAACTCCGCCACCAGCCGGGCATACCCCTCGGCACCATCGCTGGAGTCCTGCGCGTCGGCGGTGGCGAGGGCGTGCTCGGCCGCCCGCATGCGGGCCTCCAGGTCGCGCAGGTCGGCCAGGGCGAGGTCGACGACGTCGGCCACCGTGGCGTGCGCCGGCAGTTCCAGGGACTGCGGCAGGTACCCCATGCCGCCGGGCGCGACGACCGTGATCTCGCCGTTGTCCGCCCGCTCGGCCCCGGCCATGAGCCGGAGCAGCGTGGACTTGCCGGCCCCGTTGTCCCCGATCACCCCGATCCGCTCGCCGGGCCGGACGGTGAAGGACACGCGGTCGAGGACGACGCGGGTGTCGTAACGCTTGGTGATCTCGGCGAATGCCAGTTGGGCAGCAGTACGCATAAAGGGCCCACCCCCTCTTCTCGGCTCGGAACATGACCGGTGTGAGGCGGCACGGGCGGAGCTCATCGGCTCAACGCGGGTGCGCCTCGGGCGCGAGAATCACAGGGAACCCATATCGCGGAAGAAGCTAGTCCGTAATCGACCTTCCTGTCCACCCTTTATTCGTCGGTGAGCCCTCGCGTGGCTTCCCGCTGGGCGGCCGTGGCCCGGTTGAGCCAGTCGAGGATCAGCTCCAGCTCCTCGTCGGTGTAACGCTCGTACAGCTCGGACAGGGCGGCCACGAACGGCCCGAACAGCTCGGAGAACCCGGCCAGCCGCTCGTGGTTGATCTCGACGATGACCCGGCGCCGGTCCTTGCTGTCGCGGACGCGCCGGACGAGCCATTTGGCCTCCAGCCGGTCGATCAGCCCACTGACCGTGGCGGGCGCGAGGCCGGTGTGCCGGCCGATCTCCCCCGCCGTCAGGGGCCCGAGCCGTTGCAGCACGTCGAGCGTCTTCTCCTCGGTCACGCCGAGGCCCATCCGCTCGCTCATGGCGCTGTGGTACATCACGGCGGCGTTGCTGTGCGCGCGGCCCGCGATCGTGAGGTCGTCGAGCAATTTCTTTCGCTTCTCCGAAATATCTCTGGACATCGACACCCGCCTCATGCCTAATATTTCGTTCGGACGAACGAAAGGTTATCACCATGAAGGCTCTCGTCATAGGCTGCGGCATCAGCGGCCCCGTCACCGCGATGGCCCTGCGTGAGGCGGGCATCGACGCGGAGATCTTCGAGGCGTACGGGCAGGGTGCCGAGAACGTCGGCTCGTTCCTCAACGTGGCCTCCAACGGCCTGGCCGCCCTGCGCGCGCTCGGCGCGCACCAGCAGGTGCTGGCCACCGCCATCCCCACCCCGCGCATGGTCATGTGGAGCGGCTCCGGCAAGCGCCTGGGCGAGGTGGCCAACGGCCTGCGGCTCGACGACGGCACCGTGAGCCACACCGTCCTGCGCTCCGACCTGTACCGGACCGTGCGCGAGGAGGCCGAGCAGCGCGGCGTCCGCATCGCGCACGGCAAGCGCATGACCTCCTACGAGGACACCGGCTCCCACGTCACGGCCAGGTTCGAGGACGGCACGACGGCCACCGGCGACCTGCTCGTCGCCTGCGACGGCATCCACTCGCGCACCCGCGCGCTGCTCGACCCGCACGCCCCGCGCCCCCGCTACAGCGGCCTCTACAGCTTCGGCGGCATCGTCGAGGACGCCGGCCTGCCGGGCGAGCCAGGGGTCTACAACATGGTCTTCGGCAAGCGCGCGTTCTTCGGCTGGACGGTGGCGACCTCCGGCGCCACCTGGTGGTTCGCGAACCTGCCGCGCCGGCTCGGCGACGTCCCGGACGACTGGAAGCCGGTGCTGGTCAAGGCGTTCGAGGACGACGCGAACGGCTCCGCCGACCTCATCCGCCGCAGCGCGGTCGAGCCGGGCCTGCCGGTCCACGACCTGCCCCCGGTGCCCGTGTGGCACCGCGGCCGGGTGCTGCTGACGGGCGACGCCGCGCACGCCACCTCGCCCAGCTCCGGCCAGGGCGCCTCCCTCGCCATCGAGGACGCGGTCGTGCTGGCCCGCTGCCTGCGCGAGAGCGGCGGGCACGAGGAGGCGTTCCGGCGGTTCGAGGCCGAGCGGCGGCCCCGGGTGGAGCGGGTCGTGGCCTACTCCAGGACCATCAGCAACAGCAAGGCCGCGGGCCCGGTCGCCCGGGTGTTCCGCGACCTGATGATGCCGATCTTCCTGCGGAAGAGCGCGAGCCAGGAGTCACTCGCCTGGATGTACCGCTACCAGCCGAGCCTGTGACACCGCCTCGGGGCTCGCGGGCAGGAGCGGCAGCCGTACGTCGGGGGTGGGGATCAGGCCGCGGGCGTGCAGCACGCCCTTGAGCACGGTCGGGTTCGGCTCGGCGAACAGCGCCGCCGACAGGCGGGCCAGCCGGTGCCCGAGCGCCCGCGCCCGTACGACGTCGCCCGCCTGCCAGGCGCCGGCCAGCTCCACGAAGGCGGCGGCCTCCAGGTGCGCCGAGGCGAGGATGCCGCCCACGGCCCCCAGGGCGAGCATCGGGGAGATGAAGGCGTCGTCGCCGCACACCACCTCGAAGCCCTCGGGCAGCTCGGCCAGCAGCTCCACGGTCTCCTGGGTGACGCCGCCGGCCGCGTACTTGATGCCCGCGATCTTCGGGTGCGCGCCCAGCTCGCGCAGCGTGGCGGCACTGACCGCCTGCCCGGTGCGGTAGGGGATGTGGTAGATCACGAGCGGCACCGGCGACCGCTCGGCCAGCGCCTCGAAGTGCGCGACGACCCCGCGCTCGCCGGGCCGCAGGAAGTACGGGACCGTCACCAGCGCGGCGTGCACCCCCTCGGGCAGCTCCGCCAGCGCCCTGGCCGTCGAGCGGGTGTCGTTGCCCGTCACCCCCACGGTCAGCAGCGCCTGCCGCTCGGCGCAGACCCGCGCGCACACCTTGATCACGCGGGCCCGCTCGGCGGGGTCGAGCGCGGCCACCTCGCCGGTGGTGCCCAGCGCCACCAGGCCGGCGGCGCCCTGGTCCAGCACCTGCCGGGCGAGCTTCTCGATCGCGTCAACGGCCACCGCGCCCGACGCGTCGAACGGCGTGACCAGCGGTACGTGGATTCCTCTCAACATGCTTCGAGCTTGACCCAGGGGAACCCATTAGCACCAGCGCGGATTTCTACGTTCGAGCTTAAGCTCAACTTATGCTCGATCCACGCAAGCTCCACCTCCTCCGCGAGCTGGCCCGGCGCGGCACGATCGCCGCGGTCGCCGAGGCGGTCACGTTCACGCCGTCGGCCGTCTCCCAGCAGCTCAGCGCGCTGGAGCGGGAGGCCGGTGTGCCGCTGCTCGAACGCACCGGCCGCACGGTCACGCTGACGCCCGCGGGGCACCTGCTGGTCGAGCACGCGCAGGCCGTCCTGGAGCAGCTCGAACGCGCGTCGGCCGCGCTGGCCGCCGCCCGCGGCGGGCCGTCGGGGCCGCTGCGCATCGGCGCGTTCCCCACGGCGGCCCGCGTGCTGCTGCCGCCCGCCCTCGCCGGCCTGACCGGCGCGCACCCCGGGCTGGAGCCCATGGTGGCCGAGATCGACCCGGCGGACGTCTCGGCGGCGCTGCGCGCGGGCGAGCTGGACGTGGCGCTCGTGCACGAGTACGACTTCGTCCCGCCCGTCACCGACGCCTCGATCGAGACGGAGCCGCTGTTCAGCGAGCCCATGTACCTGACCGACCGGCCCTCGGTCGCCGCCGCCCGCACCGACGCGTGGATCACCGGCAAGCCCGGCACGCTCTGCCACACGATGGCGATCAGAGCCTGCCAGGCGGCCGGGTTCGAGCCGGTCGTGCGGCACCACGTCGACGACTTCGACACCGTGCTCGCGCTGGCCGCGGCCGGTCAGGGGGTGGCGTTCGTCCCGCACCTGGCGGCGACCGCGCCGCCGCCCGGCGTGCGGCTCACCCGCCTGCCGCTGAGCCGCCGCACACTGGCCGCGTTCAGGAAGGGGAACGGCGGCCACCCGGCGATCGTCGCCGCCGTGACGGCCTTCCGCTCAGCCGTCACGCACCTGCCCCTCTGAAACGCCGGCCGTCACGCACGTCCGCCCCTGAAGAGCCCTTTGACGAGGTCGGCGAAGCCGGCCGCCAGGCGCTCGTGCTCCCCGGCCCGCAGCTGGCTCGCGATCGGCTCCATGTGCAGGGTGCCGAGCAGCATGTGGGCGATCTCCTCGGCGTCCACGTCGGGCCGCCCCTCGGCGATCAGCCTGGACACGTGCCGGTGCCAGGACACGTAGATCGGGTTGTCCTCGCGCCGCTCGCCCTTCGCGGTGAGGACGGCGTGCTCGTGCGCCGCCATGAGGTTGCCGTTGCGCGCCCCCAGCTCGGCCACCCGCGCGAGGAACGCGACGAGCCGCGCCTCCGGCTCCGCGCCCGGCCCGAGCGGCGGCGGCCCCTCGGCGACGGCCTGCTCCAGCTCGCGGGCCCGCTCGGCCATGAGCTCGCGCATGAGCCCCGTACGGCTGCCGAAGCGGTGGAAGACCGTCCCCTTGCCGACGCCGGCCGCCGTGGCGACCCGCTCGACGGAGACCTGCTCGGGCGGGTGCCGCCGGAGCAGCTCCTCGGCCGCCCGCAGGATGGCCTGCCTGTTACGGGCGGCGTCGGCCCGCTCTCGACGTTCCATCCGGCAATTCTTTCCCATGGACAAAATTGACCAGCGGTCCATATAGTAAGTGGACCATCGGTCAAGTTGAGAGGCGTGATGTCATGCGCGCGATCGTCCTGACAGCCACCGGCGAGCCGGAGCAGCTCCAGCTCACCGACCTCCCCCGCCCCCGGCCCGAGGAGGGCCAGGTGCTCGTCCGCGCCCAGGCCATCGGCGTCAGCTTCGCCGAGACCCAGATCCGCGCGGGCGTCCTGCCGTTCCCGCTGCCCCTGCCCGCCGTGATCGGCGCGGAGGTGGCCGGCGAGGTCGTCGAGGTGGGCGCCGGCGTGGACGAGAAGCTGCTCGGCGCCACGCTGGTCGGCGTGACCGGCGGGCTCGGCGCCTACGCCGAGTACGTGGCGCTCCCCGCCGCCCTCACCTGCCCGGTGCCCGACGGCGTGACCCCCGAGCGGGCACTGGCCGCGGCGGCCCCCGGCGCGCTCGCGCTCGCCCTGCTGCACAAGGCGGCGCTCACCGGCGGGGAGACGGTCCTGGTCGAGGCCGGCACCAGCTCGGTCGGCGCCCACCTGGTACGCCACGCCAAGGAGTTCGGCGCCGGCCACGTGATCGCCACCGCCGGATCCCCCGCCAAGCGCGCCCGCGCCACCGAGCTGGGCGCCGACGCCGTCCTCGACCACGGCACCCCCGGCTGGCCCGACGGGCTGCCCGAGAACGTGGACGTGGTCTTCGAGTCGATCGGCGGCACGTCGGCCGGGCAGGTGCTCGCCCACCTCACCCCCGGCACCGGCCGGATGCTCTACTACGGCCTGCTCAGCGGCGAGCAGGCCGCCGTCACCGCCGCCGACCTCATGGCCCGCGGCGTGACCGTGACCGCGTGCAGCGGCCCCGCCTGGGCCGGGCAGGTCTTCGCCACGCACTACCCCGAGATGCTGGCCCGGCTCGCGTCCGGGCGCGGCGAGGCGGACATCGCCCGCACGCTTCCCCTGGAGCGGGCCGCCGAGGCCCACCACCTCCTGGAGAGCCGCGCCGTGACCGGCCGCGTCCTCCTCGTCCCCTAGGGTTCGAGAACGGCGTCCAGCACGGCCTGCGAGCTGCCCAGCTCCCGGTCGTACTCCCCGGCCGTCACCGCCACCACCAGCCTCTTCTCAGGCACGACGACGAGCCGCTGCCCCCCGGCTCCGGCACCAGCCCCTCGGCCAGCGCGATCCCGTACACGACGCCCACCACGCTCTTCGACACGGACCTGAGGTCGTGCAAGGTGTCGCGGCCGAACTCCACGTGCCCGAGCGGCACGTTCAGCGCGTGATCGGGCCCGGCGCCGTACCGTTCGAGCACGATCTCGCCGTCACGCAGCACCACCAGCCCGTGCAGGTGCGGCGCCCCGCCCGCGCGCAGGACCGCGTCCACCCGCGCCGTCATCCCCACCATGAACCTCGCTCCATATCGCACCTCTCCCGGCATGGCCCCTCGCACGGTGTCAGGGGCGAGCGCGTCTCACCGCCGCCCGGGCGGCCGGACGCCCAGTTCCTCCAGCGCCCGCCGCCAGGGGTCGTCGCCCGGGTCGAGCACGATCCGCACCCCGTCCGCGCGCAGGTCGTCGAGGCTGCGGCGGTAGGGCGTGCGGGCGGCCAGCGCGTCGTTCACGAACGGCAGCACGACCACCGGGATGCCCAGCCCCGGCGCCTCCGCCAGCACGCCCAGCGCGTAGGTGTCGGTGATGCCCTGGGCGAACTTGTTGATCGTGTTGAACGTCGCCGGCGCCACGATCATGGCGTCCGCCCTGGGCGGTTTCGGCTCGTGCGGCTTGCGGTAGCGGCTGCGTACCGGGCGGCCCGTCCGCCGCTCCAGCTCGGCCTCGGCGATGAAGGCCAGCGCGGACGGCGTGGCCACGACCTGCACGATCCAGCCCGCGTCCTGGGCGAGGGTGACGAGCTCGCCCACTCCGGACGCCGATTCGGCGGCACTGACGATGACGTAGAGGACGTCGCCGGCTGCTTCGGTCACGCGATGCGCTCCTCAGGGGAAGGTGGTTCACTCACGTCCAGGATTCCCCACCCGAATCCTCCGTGACGGGCGGCGCCTCTCATAAGCGAAGAACCCGAGAACTGGGAGGTTGTCGTGTCCGTTGGCATCATCGCCGCCGTCGTCGTCGCGGCCGTGCTCGTCTGCGCGTGCGTCGTGACCCTGCGCAGGAGGAGGCGCTCCCGTGGCTGAGGCCACCTGGCCGGGCGAGCGGCTGATCGTCGCGGCGCAGCGCGGGGACGTCGAGTCGATCTCCGCGCTGGTGTCCGGCTCGCACCCGCACGTGCGGCGCTTCGCCCGTACGTTGTGCGCCACGCCCGAGGACGCCGAGGACGCCGCGCAGGAGGCGCTGATCATCCTCTACCGGAAGATCGGCACGTTGCGGGCGACCGGCGCGCTGGCGTCGTGGATGTTCCGCATCGTGCGCAACGAGTGCCTGCGCCGCGCCCGCCTGACCCTCCGGCACCCGCCGCCCGCCGTGCCATCGGCCTACGAGGCCGAGCGGCCGGCCGCGTCGTCGGCCGAGGAGGAGGTCCTGCGGCGGCTGGAGGCAGACAGGGTGGCGGCGGCCATCGCCGCCCTGCCCGCCGACCAGCGCAACGTCCTGATCATGCGCGACATCCAGGGGCTGAGCGGCCGGATGGTGGCCGGGGCGCTGGGCCTGAGCGTCGCGGCGATGAAGTCGCGACTGCACCGCGCCCGCGCGGCGGTGCAGCGCACGCTGGAGAGCACGTCCTGGGGAGGCGACGATGACTGACGAACGCAACCACAGCGGCAAGGCGAGGGGCGGCGGCGAGGCGGCGGCTGAGGGGAGCTTCGCGAGTGCGTCGCTGGCGCGGCACCTGGTGCGGGGCGCGGCCGGGTTCGGGGCGTTGATCGGCTCGGTCGCGCTGATCCCGGTGCTCGGCCTGGTGAGCCTGGTGCTGGCCCCGCTCGGCCTGCTCGTCCTGCGCGGCTGCCCGATGTGCTGGTTGATCGGGCTGGCGCAGACCGTCTCGATGGGCCGGCTCCAACGGCAGTGCGTGGACGGCCGGTGCGAGCTCGTCCGGGCGCCCGAATCCCCCTGACTCCCCCGAGTCGAGATTTGTTGGAACAATTGGTAGGAATCTCAGCCCCATTCCCGAAAAATGCGCTCATACTGGAGTTACAGCAACCAGGAGCGCGCTCATGCGGAAGATCCCCCATCGCATGGCCCAGGAGGACGGCCTCGCACCGAACCACTTCCTCCAGCTTGCCGCGGTGGACTTCAACGGTGTCTACGCGGTTCACTTGGCCGCCAAGGAGGAGCGGCTGAAGATGACCAGGCTCGCGCTGAGCCTGCTGTCGGGGCCGTTCTTCGCCGCCATCGCGCTGGCCAGCGCCAAGGCGGTCGACCCGCAGAGCCTCACCAGGTGGCAGGACGTCCCGTGGTACCTGTTCGCCCTGGTGATCGCGTTCGGCGTGCTGAGCGTGCTGCCGTTCCTGCGCCTCATCGAGGCCGTCAACGCGCACGCTCGCACCGCCCGCGCGATCAACAACTTCCGGCTGCTGTACTCCACGAAACTGGGGGACGAGCTCGACTGGACACCGAACCTGCCGGTCGACCCGCGTTTCCCGGAAACCTACGCACCGCTCGCCTGGCCGGGCATCAACGTCATGGTGCTCGCCACGGTGAACTCGACCTACCTCACCGTCGGCGTCACCGGACTGAGCGGCCAGGAGCCGAACCTGCTCCTGCTCATGACCGGCATCCTGCTCGTCGCGCTGGTGCACTACGGCGTCTACTACGTCCGCTGCAACGTCAGCAGACGGCGCCGGCTTCCTCGCAACCCGTACCGAATCACGAATATGGAGGGATAAATGCCCGGCCCAGCAGAATGGGCGTCATGTGGGGAGGCGTGGATCAGGTTGATGCGCCACGTATGGTCGGCGGGCACGCTCGCCGACGACGATCGGGGCCCCGTCATCGAGGCGCCGTCCGTGCTGTTCGAGATCGCGAGGGTCAGCGGGGACGATCCGATCATCACCCGGTACGGCGACGCCGACCGGCTGGCGCTCTACCGCAGGAAGTTCAGCGAGCAGACGGTGGTGCCGCCGTTCAAGTACAGCTATGGGGCGAGGATGAGCGGCCAGCTCGGATGGGCGGCCGACCTGCTGCGGATCAAGCCGTACAGCAAGAGCGCGTGGATCTCGCTGACCGCGCCCGGCGAGGCCTACGACTCGGTGCCGTGCCTGGTCGGGCTGGCGTTCCGGATCAGGGAGGGCGCGCTCGTCATGACCGCGACCTTCCGCTCCCAGAACGCCTACACCAGCTACCTCAACTACCTGCCGCTCGCTGACCTGCACGCCTCGATGGCCGCCAAGCTAGAGGTGGGGCGGGGGCCGATGCGGGTGTTCGTGGACGTCCCGCACCTGTACCTGTCCGACAGCCCGAGGGTGTTCCCCGTCATGTGGCGCGCCCTTTCCTGAACGCCGGTCAGGTGGTGGCGGGCGCCGTCGAGAGCGGTGCCGCGATGTCCTCCAGGCCCTTGCGTTCGGCCTTGACCCCGAGGAACACCTCGACCAGGCCGGCGGCGATCATGATGATGCCGCCGATGGAGAACGCGAGGGCCGTGTCACCCGGCACCCCGCTCTCCACCAGCGAGGAGAACACCAGCGGCCCCGCGATGCCGCCCGCCGCCGTCCCGACCGCGAAGAAGAACGCGATGGCCATCGCCCTGGTCTCCATCGGGAAGATCTCGCTGACGGTCAGGTACGCCGAGCTCGCCCCGGCCGACGCCACGAACAGCACCACCGACCAGCACGCCGTGAGCGTCACCGCCGTGAGCAGGCCCTCGTTGAACAGCCAGGCGGTGCCCAGCAGGAGCACCCCCGACCCGATGTACGTGGCCGAGATCATCGGCACCCGGCCGACCGTGTCGAAGAGGTGGCCGAGCAGCAGCGGGCCGAGGAAGTTCCCGACCGCGATGACCGCGAAGTAGTAGCCCGTGTGCGTGTCGATCTTGAAGAACGTGGACAGGATCTGCGCGTACCCGAAGGTGATCGCGTTGTAGAGGAACGCCTGCCCGATGAACAGCGACAACCCCAGCACCGTCCGCTTGGGATAGAGCGCCACCATCGTGTGCGCGATCCGCACGAACCCGATCGACTTGCGCTGGTGAATGGTGATCGACTGCTCCGGCTCCCGCAGGTCGTGCTTGCCGATCTGCTCCTCGATGTCGTCCACGAGCCGTTCCGCCTCACGGTCCTTGCCGTGGATGAACAGCCAGCGCGGGCTCTCCGGGACGTGCCGCCGTACGAGGAGGATGGCCAGGCCCAGCACCACGCCCAGCCCGAACGCGACCCGCCAGCCGATGTTGACCGGCAGGTCGTTCAGCAGCGGCACGGTCAGCAGCGCGCCGCCGGCCGCGCCGAGCCAGTAGCTGCCGTTGATGATGATGTCGATGCGCCCGCGGTGCCGGCTCGGGATGAGCTCGTCGATCGCGGAGTTGATGGCCGCGTACTCGCCGCCGATGCCGAACCCCGTCATGAACCTGAACAGGAAGAACCACCACGCGCTGAACGAGAACGCGGTCAGCAGCGTCGCCACCAGGTACACGACCAGCGTGATGATGAACAGCTTCTTCCTACCGAACCGGTCGGTCAGCCAGCCGAAGAACAGCGCCCCGGTGCAGGCGCCCGCCACGTAGAGCGCGGCGGCCACGCCCGCGACCTGCGCCTGGGTGATGTCCAGGCCGCTACCCGGCTTGGCGAGCTGCGCCGACAGGTTTCCGACGATGGTGACCTCGAGCCCGTCGAGGATCCAGACGGTGCCCAGGCCGATGACGATCATCCAGTGCCAGCGGGACCACGGAAGCCGGTCCAGCCGCGCGGGCACCTTGGTGGTGACGGTGCCGGTTTCCACGTCGCTCATAGGCTCCTTCGGATACCCGGCGAGCGCGGGGTAAACGCTTTCTACCCGCGCTTTCCAGCCGTGCTTCAGCCGGCGGGCTTCCTGGCCTCCACGATGCCGGTGCTGAACCACGGGCCGCCGTACCAGAACCGCCAGCCCGCGTCCCGCCGCCGCACGTCCACCACGCCGAGCCCGCGCAGCGTCTCCTCGTAGTCGGGGGTGTGCTGGAAGTCGGCGACCAGCATCAGCCCGCCGGGCCGCAGCACCCGGTACGCCTCCCGCACCGCCTGCTCGCGCCCCTCAGCCTCGGGGATGTTGTGGATGGCCTGGCTGGAGACCACCACGTCGAACGCGTCGTCGCCGAACGGCAGGTCACGCATGTCGCCCGTGACCAGCTCCACCCGCTTGGCGACCCCTTCGGCCTCGGCGTTCGCCCTGGCCACCTGCTCGGTGTTGCCCGACTGGTCCTTGGCACGCCAGATGTCGACGCCGGTGGCGCTGCCGTGCTCCAGCCGCTCGGCCGCCAGCATCAGCACCGCGCCCCTGCCGCAGCCCAGGTCGAGCAGCCGCTCGTCCCCGCGTAACCGCCGCAGCTCCGCGTCCCAGACCACGAACTTGCCGCGCCGCGTCGTGTAGAGGTAGCTCGCCGCGCTGGCCAGCGTGTAGAGCGCCCCGGCCAGGAACGCGATGCCGGCGGCGAGGATGTCGAGCGCGAACGAGACGACCGCCAGCGCCGCCAGCGCGAGAGCGCCGAGGACCAGCCCGGCCAGCGCCCAGGGCGCGTCGAACCCGTAGCTTCCGTGTCGCTTGCTCACATTCACGTTATATCTCAATGTGGTCTTGACGGGTATTTGACCGAAGCATTCCCTTACGCACCACCTGTAACGCACTGGGCCTGACTACGGTGACTTGGATGGGCACACACTGGGGGTTTGACCAGGCATGACGGGAGCAGAACGGCGATTCGGCCTGGGCGCCGGCATCGCGCTCACACTCGCCTC
Organism: Nonomuraea composti; assembly: GCF_012034275.1. Lineage (NCBI taxonomy): Bacteria > Bacillati > Actinomycetota > Actinomycetes > Streptosporangiales > Streptosporangiaceae > Nonomuraea > Nonomuraea composti. Next base: position 97,480 of record NZ_JAATEP010000012.1, read on the forward strand.
AGCCCTGCTGTGGGGCGTCGCGCACCTCGCCACCGAGCGGCGCAGGACAGGCCTCGCGCTGATGGCCGCCTACGTGACGATGCTGGCCGCCGTCCTGACCGTCTTCACCGCCTTCAGCGCCCGCCTGCTGTCGCTCGCCGTCCAGCCGCGCTGGCTCATCTGGCTCACCGTCGCGCTCGTCGTGATCGCGCTGGCGTGGACCGGAGTCATCATCTGGTCGTTCCTCCTCGTCCGGCCCGCCCGCTCCGACAAGGTCGGCCGCTTCCTGACCACCACCCTGGCCATCGCGCTCTGCGCGCTCGTCCTCGCGCCCACCGCGTACGCGACGCGGCTGGCGTACCTGTCGCGCGACGTCGTCAACACCCTCTTCTCCCCCAGCAACACCGCCACCCCCGTCATGGCCCAGGACCCGTGGAACGGCGCCGAGCGGGTCAACTTCCTGCTCCTCGGCGGCGACGCAGCGCCCAGCCGGCCCGGCGTACGCACCGACAGCATGACCGTGGCCAGCGTGGATGTGGAGACCGGCGACACCGTCCTGTTCGGCCTGCCGCGCAACCTGCAACGCGTCCAGCTCCCCGCCGGCCCCGCCAGGGACCGCTTCCCGTACGGCTTCACCGGCGCGGGCCCCGACACCCCCGGCCTGCTCAACGAGGTCTTCCAGTACGCCGAGAACCACCCCGACATGGTGCCCGGCGCCCCCAAGGGCCAGCGCGGCCCCACCCTCCTCAAGCAGACCGTCTCCGACATCCTCGGCCTCCCCGTCGACCACTACGCCATGGTCGACATGAAGGGCTTCGCCGAGATCATCGACGCCATGGGCGGCGTCCAGGTCACCATCAAGGAGCCCATCGTGTACGGCCGGCACCGCGAGGGCCTCCTCCCCGCCGGCACCCGCAAGCTCTCCGGCGCCGAAGCCCTCTGGTACGGCCGCTCCCGCACCGACAGCGACGACTACGTCCGCATGGGCCGCCAGAAGTGCCTGCTCAACGCCGTCGCCAAGCAGGCCGACCCGGTGACCGTGCTCAACAGCTTCGAACGCCTCGCCGCCGCCACCAAGCGCGCCATCTCCACCGACCTGCCCCAGGACCTGCTGCCCGCCGTCGTGGACCTGTCGCAGAAGGTCAAGAACGCCAAGATCCGCAGCCTCAACTTCGTCCCGCCCCTCATCAACACCGCCGACCCGGACTGGTACCTGATCCGCCGCAAGGTCTCGGACGCCCTGGAGGAGCACGCCTCCACCCGCTCCGCCCCCGCCCACACCCCGTCCCCCACCCCCGACACCCCCATCAACCTCGACGCCACCTGCACGTAACCCCGCCCCCCAGCGCCACGCCCAACCACCCTCCTCACGCCCTGTCCTGTGAGCCGATCCGGTCCAAGCTGGAACGCTGGAGGACCGCACCCCGTCCTCTCACCCCCGCCCACACAGCACCCCCGCTCACACAGCACGGCGGCACAGCACGGCGGGCACAGCACGGCGGGCACAGCACAGCGGGCACAGCACGGCGGCGCATTCGCCCCTGACCCTGTTGCCTGAGCGAGGTGCGTAGCGCGTTTGCCGCATATCCCGTCAAAAGCCTCAGCCGGAGTGCGGCGGGACGGCTCGAAGTTCGGCGGGGAAGGGGAAACGGCCTCGATCCGAGGATGCCTGTGGCATGATGGTGCACGTCCGGAACGGAAACGATTTTCATCCTCACCTGGAGCAGACCGTGAGAGTGGCGTTCGTCGGAAAGGGCGGCAGCGGCAAGACGACGATGTCGGCCCTGTTCGCCAGGCACGTGGCAGCCCAAGGCGCCCCCGTGGTGGCCATGGACGCCGACATCAACCAGCACCTGGCTCTCGTGCTCGGCCTCGACGAGCAGCCGGAGCCCCTGGGCGCCCACCTCACGGAGATCAAAGACCGCCTGCGCGGCACGAACCCGCGCATCGCCTCGGCCGAGACGATGGTGAAGACCACCCCGCCCGGCCGCGGCTCCACGCTCCTGAGCTTCGAGGACCTGGCCACCGACCCTTACGGCCTGACCACCCCCGACGGCCTGCGCCTGCTGGCGACGGGCCCGTTCAGCGAGGACGACCTGGGCGTGGCCTGCTACCACTCGAAGGTGGGCGCGGTCGAGCTGCTGCTCAACCACCTGGTCGACGGCCCCGGCGAGTACGTCGTGGTGGACATGACGGCCGGCGCCGACTCGTTCGCCTCGGGCCTGTTCACCCGCTTCGACCTGACGTTCCTGGTGGCGGAGCCCACCCGGCAGGGCGTCGGCGTCTACCGGCAGTACCGCGAGTACGCCGCCAAGTACGACGTGGCGCTCGCCGTGGTCGGCAACAAGGTGCACGGCCCGTCCGACGTCGACTTCCTGCGCGAGCACGTCGGCGACGACCTGCTGACCTGGATGGAGCACTCGGCGGCCGTCCGCGCGATGGAGCAGGGCCGCCACTTCACGCTCGACGACCTGGAGCCGGCCAACTCCGACGCGCTGGCGTTGCTCCGCAAGACCCTCGACGAGCAGGAGAAGGACTGGGCCCGCTTCGGCCGCCAGACGGTGGAGTTCCACCTGCGCAACGCCCGCGCGTGGGCCAACGAGCGCACCGGCGCCGACCTCGCCGACCAGGTGGACCCCGACTTCGTCTACGGCCCCTGACACACCTCCGTTCACGGCCCCTGAAACCGCACCCGACAGCGCACACGACTGTGCCCGCGAGGTCTCTGGAGCGCACACCTCCGGCGATCTAGCGTCAATGTGAACCCCCCTTCGAGAGGAGACAGCATGTCGCTGACCGTTCCGAACGATCTGCTCGACCAGGCCAGAGCCGGTGAGGTGGACGACGCGGCGTTCCTCGCCTGCGTCCGCGACTCTCTGCCCTACGCGTGGTCGCTGATCGAAGAGCTGGTCAAGCAGCGTGAGCACAGCGGGGCCGAGTTCGCCGACAACCAGGTGCCGCCGCCGTCGGAGGAGGCTCGCGGCCAGCTCCTGCGCTGCCTGGCGAGTGACTCGATGCGCGGCGCTCTGGAGCGTCACTACGGCGTGCGCCTGGCCTTCCAGAACTGCCACCGGGTCGCCGTCTTCGACCCGACGGCGACGCAGGCCCTGGCCGATTTCGTCACCCCGCGCGCACAGATCCTCAACCAGAAGCCGGAGCTCGTCGACTGCTGAGCCCCGCCCGGTGGGCCGGTCACCCGCCCGGCCCACCCCGGCCCCTTTCAGGGCCGCAGCAGGGGCAGCACCTCGGCTCCGAGCCTCCTGATGTTCGCAAGCGTCCGCTCGTGCTCCCCCATCCCCTCCACGAGCAGGATGAAGTGCTCGATCCCGGTGCGCTCGGCGGTCCGCAGCAGCGTCCCGGCGCAGTGCGCGGCCGAGCCGACCGGATGGATGCGGGTCAGCAGGTCCACGTACGCGCCGGCGTCCCGCACGGTACGCGGCCGCCCGTCCACCGGCACGTAGCCGGCCAGCCCGGGCCCCAGCCAGGCCGGCATCCGCGCCCGCAGCTCCCGCACCGCCTCGGCGGTCGAGTCGGCCACGTGGGCGATGCCCGCCGCGATGTGCCCCCCGTGCGTGCCCGCCGTCCCGTACCGCTTGACCAGGGCGGCCTTGTCCTCGTCCCCGATGTGCATCCCGAGCAGCATGGGCAGCCCGCGGGCGGCGGCCAGCGCCACGGTGGCCTCGGAGGTGCAGGCGACGACGGGCCGCAGCCGCGCGCCCGGCACCACCGTCACCTCCCTGAACCGGAAGAACTCCCCGTCGGCCGCCACGGGCCCGCCGGACAGCGCGGCGAGCAGCAGGTCGAGCGATTCGGCGAAGCCGCGCTCGTACCGTTCGAGCCCGGTCCCGAACACCTCCAGGTCCACCCAGGGCCCGCCCCTGCCCACGCCGAGCGTGAACCGCCCGCCGGACAGGTGGTGCAGCATGGCGGCCTGCTCGGCGAGCGCCACGGGATGCTGGGTGGACAGGACGCTGACGGCGGTGCCGAGCGCGATGCGCGTGGTCCTGCCGATCGCGAGCGCGGCCAGCGTCACGGGCGACGGGCATACCCCGTACGGCATGAAGTGGTGCTCGGCGATCCACGCGTCGTCGAATCCGGCCTCCTCGGCCGCGACGATCCACTCGACGGCGTCGGCGAGCACGCGCCCGGGCTCCTGCCCGGGGAACAGTCCGGCGACGACAAAGATCCCGATCCGCACTCCCCGAGTGTCGGCCGATCGGGGCAGGCGCAAACCCGCGTCACGCGAAGAGGGTCTCCTGCCCTTCGCCCGCCAGAGGATCGCGATGATGCTTGAGATGCCGCCATTGGGGCAGCTCGTCAAGGTATGACCAAGAAAGCCGATGGTGCGGAGTCGGCCCCAGCCGGGCGAGGGCCTCCTGGTGCGCGGGTGACGGGTAGCCGGCGTTCTCGGCGAAGCCGTACTCCGCGCAGCCGATCGTGGCCATGTACGCATCGCGCCGCACCTTGGCCAGCACGGAGGCGGCGGCCACCGAGATGCTCGCCGCGTCGCCCTTGACCTCCAGCCGCACCGGCCACGGCGCGCCGATGTAGTCGTGCTTGCCGTCGAGGATCACCGCGTCGGGGCGGACGGGCAGGGCCTCCAGTGCCCTGCGCGCGGCCCTGCGCAGCGCCTCGGTCATGCCGAGCGTGTCGATCTCGTGGTGGGTGGACTCGCCATAGCCGATGCCGATCGCCCAGCCGGCCAGCTCCAGTGCGAGCGGCCCGCGCTTGGCCTCGGAGATCTGCTTGGAGTCGGTCAGCCCGGCGGGCGGCTCGCTGAGGTCGGTGACGACCGCGCACACGGTGACGGGCCCCGCCCAGGCGCCGCGCCCCACCTCGTCCACGCCCGCGACCGTGCGGATGCTGGGCTGGGAGAGCAGGAGCTGCTCGATGTCGTACGTGGGCGCCATAGCCGCAGACGTTATCGCGAAAGGGCCTGGAGCTCATTCGCCGAAGGAGCGGCCCACGTCGTCGCCGGTGAAGCGCACCGGCCCGGCCTGCGGCTCGTCCCCGGCGGGCTCGTGGTCGCGGCCGCGTTCGGCGGGCCGCACGGGGTCGAGGTCGGCCGCGAGGTAGCGGGCGGCCACGTGGATGGCCCGCAACGTCACCGACACGGACGGCCGGTGCACGCTGGAGCCGCGCGCGACGGCGTGCACGTCCCGCCCGACGGGGTTGCCGGGGAACTGGCGCACGGCCAGCCCGCGTACCCCGGCGGCGAGGGCGAGCGCGGGCACGGCGGCGATGCCGATGCCCTTGGCGACCAGCGACAGGATGGTGCCCAGCCCTTCGAACTCCCACGGCGTGGGCCGGGTGCCGCCGACGTCGACGAGCAGGCGGTCGACCGCCAGCCGGGAGGGCTCGCCGTCGGGTGTGGCCATCCACGGCTCGTCGCGCAGCTCGCGCAGGTCGAGCGGCACGTCGGGGTCGGCGAGGCGGTGCTTGCGCGGCACGACGAGCACGAGGGGGTCGCGCAGGAGGGGGAAGACCCGCAGGTTCTCGCTGTCGCGGACGCCGCCGTACCAGTCGTCGACGAGCGCGATGTCCACTTCGCCGGACTGCACCTCGCGCATGCCGCGCCCGGACCTGCTCTGGCCGAGCCGGAGCGTCAGCTCGGTGTGGCGGCGCAGCGACCGGGCGAGGGCGGGCGCGAACGCGACCGCGGCCGTGGGGAAGGCGGTGACGACGACGCGCCCGGCAGGTTTGCCGGCGTGCGCGGACAGGTCGGACTCGGCCTCCTCGACCATGGACAGGATGCGCTCGGCGTGCTGGACGAGCCGGCGGCCGGCGTCGGTCAGCTCGGCGCTGCGTGCCGTGCGGTCGATGAGCGCCGTGCCGGTCTCGCGTTCGAGCGCGGCGAGTTGCTGGGAGACGGCCGAAGGACTGTAACCCAGCGACTCGGCGGTCGCCACGATGCTGCCCTTCCGAGCGAACTCGCAGATCAGGACCAAACGCCGCAATTCGAGCATCAGACTTCCTTATGCCTACCCACAAAAAGCCTCGCTTGTGCTGATGCCTTCATCCAACCACCCTGGGAACGTGACAAACATGACCGTAACCTTGTCCGCCACTCTGGCGGCGAATGAGGACATCGAACGAAGACGACGCGCCGGGGAACGCGTGCTGCACCTGGCCTTCGGCGAGGCCGGTCTGCCCGTCCACCCGGCGCTGCGCGACAAGCTGGCCGCCGCCTCCGAGCGCAACGGCTACGGGCCGGTCGCGGGGGCGTCCGGGCTCCGGGCCGCGGCGGCGGGCTACTGGACACGACGGGGGCTCGTCACCGACCCCGAGCTGGTCGTCAGCGGACCGGGCAGCAAGTCGCTGCTGTACGGCCTGCTCCTGGCGATCGGCGGCGACATCGTCATGCCCATGCCCAGCTGGGTCAGCTACGCCGCGCAGGCCGATCTCGTGGGCTCGCGCCCCATCCTGGTGCCCGCACCACCAGGAGAGGGCGGAGTGCCGGACCCGGAGCTGGTAGTCAGGGAGGTGCACCGCGCCAGGGCCCAGGGCCGCACCGTCAGCTCCGTCCTGGTGACGCTGCCCGACAACCCGACGGGGCGGCTGGCCCCGCCGGTGACCGTGGCCCGCCTCGCCGAGGTGGCCCGCGAGCTCAACCTGACGATCATCTCCGACGAGATCTACCGCGACCTCGTGCACGACCCCTCCCTGCCCTACACCTCGCCGGCCGAGCTGGCGCCCGAGCGCACGATCATCACCACCGGGCTGAGCAAAAGCCTCGCGCTGGGCGGCTGGCGGATCGGCGTGGCCAGGCTGCCGGAGAACGCGCACCTGCTGCGCCGCCGCCTGCTGGCCGTGGCCAGCGAGATCTGGTCGGCGCCCGCGGCTCCCGTGCAGGAGGCCGCCGCCTACGCCTTCGGCGACCCGCCGGAGCTGACCGAGCGCATCACCCGTAGCCGCAAGCTGCACGGCGTGGTCGCGCGGGCGGTCTACGAGAGGTTCGTCGCGGCCGGGGCGGACGTCCCCGCGCCCCAGGGCGGCTTCTACCTCTATCCCGACCTCGGGCACCTGCGGCTCGGCGGCTCGGCCGAGGTCACCAAGCTCCTGCTGGAGGAGCACGGCATCGGCGTCCTGCCGGGGCACGCCTTCGGCGACGACCCCTCGGCCGCCCGGGTGCGGGTCGCGGTGAGCCTGCTCTACGGCGACACCGCCGAGGAGCGCCTGGCCGCCCTGAACAGCCCCGATCCGCTCCGGCTCCCGTGGATCGCCGACAATCTCGACTTCCTCTCGGCGGGTCTGCGTGAGCTGTCGCCGAGCCGCCACGCCGTGCCGCCGAAGCCGCGTGCCGCCCTCTGCGGCGGCTAGGGTCACGGTTAGGCGAATCTTTCCCCAAGAGCGGGTTTACCGTCCCCCAAAAGGGGCCTCTGACCTGCGAAAACTCCGCAGCGGCAAAACCTCGCGAAAGTTGGGTCGCACGGCCTGGTTACACGTACGTCAGGCAACCCCCATCATGTGCTCATGCCCGCTCTTGTCACCTTGTCCGGACGCCTCGTGCGTCTGGAGCCTCTCAGCCTCGCGGCGGTCGATGACCTGGTCGCCGCGGCGAGTGAAGACCGCTCCACCTACACCTTCACTCGCGTCCCGAACGGCCGGGACGAGGTGGTCTCCTACGTGGAGGCCGCCCTGGCTGAGCAGGCGGAGGGCCGCACGCTGCCCTTCGCCATCCGGTGGCTGAACACCGACCGCGTGGTCGGTGCCACCCGTCTCATGCACCTGGAGTACTGGCAGGGCCCCATGCCCTGGCCTCCGGGTACACGCGGTGCGGTGGGCGACGTTCCGTCCGTGGCCGACATCGGTTACACCTGGCTGGGCGCCAGCGCCCAGGGCACGGGTGCGAACCGGGAGAGCAAGTTCCTCCTGCTCTCGCACGCCTTCGAGACGTGGGACGTCCACCGCATCACTCTCAAGGCAGACGTACGCAACACCAGATCCCGGGCCGCCATCGAGGCACTCGGCGCACACTTCGACGGGGTGCGGCGAGCGGATAGCCGAGGCGCCGACAACACGGTCCGAGATACCGCCTTCTACTCGATCCTGAACTCCGAATGGCCGCTCGTCCGCGAGCGGCTGCTCATGAGGCTCGGACTGGTCGAGGCGGCCTGACCCTTGTCCACCGACGGCCCCGCCCGAAATTGGAGGGCGGGGCCGGTATTTTTTCCCGCCTGTACAAGCTCTACATGACACACGCCCCCGCGATGCGTATCACGCCGGCTCCGCCATCAGCATCCGGGGACACGCTTAACACCTGATTGACGGCGGATCGACGCACGAGTGAACGATCTACCTGCATCTAGGTGACGAGTAACGATGGATCTATCATTTGGTCACAAATCGTTCCATTGGCTTGGAGACAGACGGCATGGCTGGTCAGAGCGTTGAGAGCGGGCTGCGGTTCGCCGTGCTCGGTCCTGTCCGCGCGTGGCGTGATGGCCAGGAACTCGACCTGGGCACCCCGTTGCAGCGTTCGATCCTCGGCATGCTGCTCCTGCGCGAGGGCCACGCCGTCACCCCCAACGAGATGATCGACGCCGTGTGGGGCGAGGACGCGCCGCCGCGAGCCCTGGGGGCGCTGCGCACGTACGTCTCCAGGCTGCGCACCGTGCTCGAACCCGACCGGCCCGCCCGCTCCCGCCCCGAGCTGCTCACCTCGATCGGCCGCGGCTACGCGCTGCGCCTGCCCGAGGACGCCCTCGACCTGACCCGCTTCGAGCGCGGCATCCAGCAGGCCGAGTCGGCGCGCAAGGCCGGCCGGCTGGCCGAGAGCGCGCGGGCCCTGCGGGCCGCGCTGGCCCTGTTCGAGGGGGAGCCGCTGGCCGGCACCGTCGGCCCCTACTCCGAGCACCAGCGCGACCGCCTGGTGGAGCGGCGCATCAGCGTCATCGAGACGCTCATGGACGTCGACCTGGAGCTCGGCAACCACGCCGCGATCGTCTCGGAGCTGATCGCGCTCACCGCCGACCATCCGCTGCGCGAGCGGCTGCGCGCCCAGCTCATGCTGGCCCTCTACCGCTGCGGCCGGCAGGGCGACGCGCTCAGCGTCTTCACCGAGACCCGCGAGGCGCTCATCGACGAGCTGGGCATCGAGCCGGGGCCCGAGCTGTCCGCCCTGCACCAGCGCATCCTCGCCGCCGACCCCACGCTCGCCGCCGCCGAGGTGCCCGAGGAGGAGCCCGCGGGCGAGGAGGAGCCGCCCCAGCCGGCACTGGAGCTGCCGCGCCCCGCCCAGCTCCCCGCCGCCGTCAGCGACTTCACCGGCCGCAAGGAGGTCGCGGTCCGCCTGCGCACGCTCCTGTCGGCCCAGCCGGCGGCGGAGGGCGTGCCGATCGCGGCCATCTCCGGCATCGGCGGCGTCGGCAAGACCACCCTGGCCGTGCACGTGGCGCACCTGGTGGACGACGTCTTCCCCGACGGCCAGCTCTACGCCGACCTGCGCGGCTACACCGACCACGCCATCGCGCCCGAGTCGGCGCTGGGCGGCTTCCTGCGCGCGCTCGGCGTGCCTCCCGACGTCATCCCCGAGGCCCCGGCCGAACGCTCCGCGCTCTACCGCTCCATCCTGGCCGAGCGCCGCATCCTGGTGCTGCTCGACAACGCCCGCGACGCCGCCCAGGTCAGCCCGCTGCTGCCGGGCACGCCCGGGTGCGCGGCCATCGTCACCAGCCGGGGCAAGCTGGCCGACCTGCCGTCGGCCAAGCTCGTGGACCTCGACGTGATGGAGCCGGACGAGGCGCTGTCGCTGTTCTCCTCCGTCGCCGGGGCCGATCGGGTCGCGGCCGAGCACGGCGCCGCCATGGACGTGGTGGCCGCGTGCGGGTTCCTGCCGCTGGCGGTGCGGATCGTGGCCTCCCGGCTGGCCGCCCGCCCCTCCTGGACGGTCGCCTCGCTGGTGCCGAGGCTGGCCGACGAGCAGCGCCGCCTCGACGAGCTGCGGGTGGGCAACCTGGCGGTGGAGGCCACGTTCGCGCTCGGCTACGGGCAGCTCACCTCCACCCAGGCCCGCGCCTTCCGCCTGCTGTCGCTGCCGAACGGCCCCGACATCTCCGTCGGCGCCGCCTCCGCCGTGCTGTCGATGAGCGGGTTCGAGGCCGAGGACGTGCTGGAGTCGCTGGTGGACGCGAGCCTGCTGGAGGCGCCGGCGCCCGGCCGCTACCGCTTCCACGACCTGCTCAAGCTGTTCGCCCGCAAGGAGCTCGACCGGGGCGAGCGGCCCCAGGCCCGCACGCTGGCGCTGCGCCGGCTGCTCGGCTTCTACCTGGCCTCGGCCCAGTCGGCGCACACGCTCGCCTACGAGGGCAGCATGATCCCGGCCAACCTGGTGGTCGTCGGCAGCGGCCTGACCTTCACCAGCGTGGACGAGGCGGTGGCGTGGCTGATCGCCGAGGGCGACTCGCTGTTCGCGGCCATCGACCAGGCCGCCGCGACCGCCCGTACCGCCGAGCAGCTCCTGCCCGCCGCCGACCTGCTGGTGGCGATGGAGCCGCTGCTGGAGGCGGGCACGCACACGCGCGAGTTCGACCACAGCACCAGGGCGGTGCTGGCCACCGCGCTGGCCAACGGCGACCAGGGCAGCGAGCTGCGGGCCCGCTACGTGCTGGGCCGCGTGCTGTTCGCCGACAACCGGCTCAAGGAGGCCGAGCAGCACTTCAGGGTCGTGCACGAGCTGTCGCGGGCCCGCCGGGAGAAGATCGTCACCGGCGAGGTGCTGAACGCCCTGGCCGTCGTCGTCGGCCGCCAGCGCCGCCACACCGAGGCGCTGTCGCTGTTCGACGCGGCCATGCGCTGGTACCGCGAGAACGGCGTGCCCGCCGGCGAGGCGCTGGTGCTCAGCTACTCGGCCCGCGACCACCTGGGCCTGGGCCGCCCCGAGGACGCGATCGCGGCGGCGGAGAAGGGCCTGGCCATCTTCACCGAGATCGGCAGCGGCGCCGGCACCGCGCGCGCCCGCTACCATCTCGGCATCGTGCTGAGCCGGGTGGGCCGCCTCACCGAGGCCGTGCACCACCACGCCGAGTGCCTGGCCTTCTTCCGCGCCAGCAGGCAGCGCGTGTGGGAGCAGCGGGTGTGCTCCCGGCTGGCCGAGACGTTCATCGCCGCCGGGCGGTATCCCGACGCCGTCCGCCACGCCGAGCAGGCGCTCGTGGTGGCCCGCGAGATCGGCCACCCGTACGGGGAGGCGCTCTCGCTCGCCGTGCTCGGCAAGGCGCTGCGCGGTCTCGGCAGCACGACGAGGAGCCTCGACTGTCTACGGCAGGCGTTCGACATCTTCACCCGGCTCGGCGCTCCCGAGGCCGGCGACCTCAAGGTCCTGCTCGACAGCCTCGCCACTCCCGAACCCGCCGGCGACGGGCCCGTCGTCGAGTCCTGAGTACAGCTCGTCGTCCAGACGTGTCATCCACACATGGTTGATCAAGGCTGTCCCTAGGCGATCGAAGGTGTTCAGCCCGGCCGGCCATCCTGACCGTCGCGCGTCGCTAGGGGGCCCGGTTATCCGGATGCTCCGCGCGACGGCTAGCCGCCTCACTTTCGGACGACCGGCCGGACCTGACACGGCCCTCGAACCCCCCAGGTCCGTGTCCTGGGTCACACCCTCCACCACCGGGGTTGACGTCGAATCAACAGCCGATTAAAGGAGGAAGTAACCCTCCGCGATCAACGGCCTGACCGCGTCGGAGTCGGGGATCTCGCCGTCTCCGACCAGCTCGGCGATCACATTGAGCAGCGGCCCGAGCGCCAGCTCGCCGTCGCACACGCCGGCCAGCGCCGCCTCGACCGTGCCGACCTCCCTGCTGCGCCGCAGCCCCTGCGTCTGCCGCAGGACGATGCGGATCGGGTCTTCGGCGCCCGGCAGCCCGATGCGCTCGTCGAGCAGCCCTTCGGCGGTACGCAGCAGCGCCCCGTCGAGCCCCTGCGCCCGGTGCGCGGCGGCGATGGCGTCGACCACCTCGTCCACGTAGTCGCCGACCGGCAGCGCGACCTGGTGGGCCAGGTGCTCGACGCGGACGACGGGGTCGAGCGTGCCGGAGTTGCGCATCGTGATCCAGCCGAACCCGATGCCCTCGACCCGCCGCTCCTCGAACCAGCCCAGCCAGCGGTCGTAGTGCTCGGTGTAGGCGGGGGTGCCCTGCTCGGCGGCGTCCTTGAGCCACAGCTCGACGTACTCGGCCGGGTCCTGGACGTCGCGCTGCGCCACCCAGGCGTCGCAGCCGGTCTCCCGCAGCCAGCCGCCGACGCGGTCGTGCCAGTCCTCGCCCTCGACGTGCAGCCAGTTGGCCAGGAAGTGCGCCTGGCCGCCGGGGTTGAGGTGGAGCGGCGTGCGGTGGACGAGGTCGCGGCAGAAGTCGTCGCCCTCGAAGCCCGACTCGCGGTAGGTCAGCCGGCCGTCGCGGGCCGGCGCGATGACGAACGGCGGGTTGCTCACGACCAGGTCGAACAGCTCCCCCTCGACCGGCTCGAACATGGAGCCCGCCCGCGCGTCCACGTCGCCGACGCCGGACAGCTCCCAGCTCAGCCGGGCCAGCTCCAGGGCGCGGGGGTTCACGTCGGTGGCGACGATCCGCTCGGCCCGCCCCGCGAGGTGCAGCACCTGCACGCCGCACCCGGTGCCGAGGTCGAGCGCGCGCCCGACCGGGCGGCGGGTGACGAGCTGGGCCAGGTTGGCCGAGGCGCCCCCGGCCCCCACCACGTGGTCGGGCCGCAGCGCCGGGTCGCCGGGGCGCACCTTCCTGTCGGAGACGAGGTAGCCGCCGGTCTCCCACGGCTGCAGGTGCACGGTCGCGACCACCTGGTCGCCGTCGGGCCGCACCAGCCCCGAGCCGAGCACCTCGGGCGCCAGCGCCTTGGCCGGTACCGGAACGCCCAGCCACCACAGCCTGATCAGCGTGCCCAGCGGGTCTCCGTCGGCGGTGGCGCGCAGGGCCGGGATCAGCTCCTCGCGGGCCAGGGCCGAGGCCGCCATGCTGCCCAGGCGTTCGCGTACGCCGTCGATCGTGTATCCGGTTTCGAGGAGATGATGGCGCAGTCGTTCCACAAGTGCATCCTTTCACCGCCGGCTCACGAGCATGATCTGATACCGACAGTGCTCATACTGTTACTTAAGCACCCAAGCATTCTGCAAGCGGCGGACAAGTGACGCGCGGTATCTCTATGCGTACCGACACGCACGTCCCCGAGGAGCGGACACCATGCTGATCCCTTGCCTGGCCTGTGAGTCCCGCTTCAAGCCCGACGAGTACTTCAGCGCCTGCTCCGACTACAACCGGGGCCTCGACCTGGTCTCGTGGACGTGCCCGCGCTGCGGGAACCGCGACGACCTGCGGGTGCTGCCGGGTGAGCTGGGGTTCGGCTATCCGCATCGGGGCCGGTTCGACGTGCACGACCGGGTGCGGGTGCCCGGTCTGCGCAGGCAGCGGGGTGACCTGCGGCTGGACATCTCGCTCGACCGCGCGAGCTGGCGGGTTCCGACGCGGGTGCGCCAGGTCGCTTGATCTTCAGGCGGGTACGTACGCGTGCGTCGGCCGCTCCCCGCGCAGGAGCCGCGCGATGTCCTCGACCAGCGTCTCGGCCAGCTCTTCCCGGCTCTCTCCGGTGGCCTCGCCGAGGCGGGGCGTGAGCACCACGTTCGGCAGCCGGGTCAGGGGGTGGGCCCGGTCGAGCCATTCGCCCTCGAAGTGATCGAGCCCCGCGCCGCCCACCTGGCCCTCGCGCAGGGCGTCGACCAGGGCCCGCAGGTCGTGCAGGGCGCCGCGCGAGGTGTTGAGGTAGATCGACCCTGGCCGCATCGCGCCGAACTCGGCGTAGCCGAACAGGCCGCGCGTCTCCTCGGTGAGCGGCACGTGCAGGGAGACCACGTCGGCCTCCGCGAGCAGCGCGGGCAGCGTGTGGGTGGCCTCGGCCACGAACGGGTCGCAGACGATCACCCGCATGCCCAGGCCCTCGCAGCGCCAGCGCAACGCCCTGCCGACGCGGCCGAGGCCGACGATGCCGACCGTGCGCCCGGTGAGCCGGCGGCCGCGGTGGCGCTGCGCCGGGGGCACCCGGTTGTGGTGGACGGGGCCGTGGTAGACGCGCCCCCTGCGGATCTCGCGGTCGGCGCTGACGATGTTCCTGCTCACCGCGAACAGCAGCGCGAGTGTCAGCTCGGCGACCGCCTCCGAGTCGCGTTCGGGAGCGTGCAGGACGGTGACGCCGCGCTCGGCGGCCAGCGCCAGGTCCACGCTCGCGGGCGGGCCCATGCTGGCCACGACGTCCAGGTGCAGGCCGAGCACCGACGTGCGCACCTGGTCGCCGTCGGTGATGAGCACGGTCGCGCCGGTCTCGATGACCAGGTCGGCCAGTTGCTCGTCGGTGAAGCCGAGGCTCGGTCGTGCGGGAACCTCGGTCAGCTCGGCGATCTCGCCCAGGCGGGCGAGCGCGCTCTCCGGCAAGGCGGGCAGCACCAGCGCCCGAGGTCGTCTCACATTTGGACAATAACACCACAGACGGTGCTCAGATCATCGCTCCCCGCGAAGGGCTCACTCCGCCCGCTGGCGCAGGCTCTGCCAGGCCGCCTCGCCCAGCCCCTTGATCTCCTCCTCGGTGGGCGTGTGCGCCCCCGCGAACCACAACCGGCACATCTCCTGGGCCGGGCCCAGCCACAACACGTAACACATGGTCGCGTGGACGGGCTGGAGCTGTCCGTTCTTCATGTGCGGCCGCCACCAGTCGGAGACCTGGCGGAAGAACGCGCGCCGCGCCTCGGCCACCTCGGCGCCGCCCGGCTCGTTCTTGCGCGGCGGGCGCTCGCTGATCAGCAGCCTGGCCCGCTCGGGGTGCTCGCCCGCCCACCGCATGTGGAAGGCCACGATGGCCTCGATGCCGTCGCGGGCGTCCTCGTGGCGGACCAGCTCGGCCAGGAAGGCCGCCTGGTAGGCGTCGAGGATCTCGCCGTACAGCACGCCGAAGACGTGCTCCTTACTGGCGAAGTGGTGGTAGAAGCTGCCGACGCTGACGCCGCTTTCCTCACGCAGGCTGGCCAGGGTGGTGGCGGAGACGCCGTCCTGGCTGAAACGGCGGAGGGCGCCCTCGATGATGCGGGTACGGCCGTCGCGTCCGTTCTTGACACTCTTCACACTGTCAATGGTGTGGTACCAGAACCTTGTTCCGCAAATAGGCCAGCCTGTCGATCATAGCGGTCACCTCGACCGTCCCGGAAGAGACCTTCATCGTGGCGTCCGGCCAGAGCCGCCGGACGAGCCTGAGCACGCGCCGGTTCTCCCCCATGACGTCCATGCCGACGGTCGTGGCGCCGCGGACGGAGGCGCGCAGCAGCAGCACGTCCACCAGCTCCGGGCCCAGGCCGCGCCCCTGCCACTCGTCGGCGACGACCACGGCGATCTCCACGTCGGCGCAGCCGCCCCTGAAGCTCATGGCGTGCGCGACGATCTCGCCGGTCTCGGTGGTGGCGACGAGCGCGTCGCGCCGCTCGTCCACCGACAGCAGCGTCCTGACCAGGGCGGCGGCGGGGGTGGAGACGCCGGTGAAGAACCGGAGCGTCTGCGTGTGCAGCGACAGGCCGGCGAGGAAGCGTCTGATCCGCTCCTCGTCGTCCTGGCGGGCCGGGCGGATCTGGGTTCCCTGCATAGACCCAGCCTGCTCTCCGAGAGCTGAGTCTGTCAACTGAACTCAGGTATAATGCAAAAATGAACGTTCCCTTCCGGGTGAACAACTGCTCGATCGAGCGCACCCTGGACATCGTCGGGGAGAAGTGGACCTTCCTGGTGCTGCGCGAGGCGTTCAGCGGCGTGCGGAGATTCGCCGACATGCAGGCGATCACCGGCGCTCCCCGCCAGGTGCTCAGCGCACGCCTGGCCCGGCTGGTCGACGAGGGCCTGCTGCGCAAGGAGCCCTACCGCGAGCCGGGGCAGCGGCAGCGCGACGAATACCGGCTCACCGAGAAGGGCCGCGACCTCTATCCCCTGCTGGTCGCGCTCATGCACTGGGGCGACAAGCACCTGTCGGGCGACGAGGGGCCGCCCGTCCTCCTCACCCACCGCGACTGCGGCGCGCCCATCGAGCTGCACTTCCGCTGCGCCGACGGCCACGAGGTTGGCGGGCCGCGCGAGGTCACCCCGGTTCCGGGCGAAGGCGCGGACCTCCGGAGCGCCTGAGCCTCCCGGCGCCTGAGCTTTCCTGAGCGCCTGAGCCTCCCACCTGGAGCGCGCCTGAGTTCAGGACCACCGCCCCCGGTGCCTAACCTGGAAGGCGTGTACCGGTTCCTGCTGACGCCCCGATGGCTCGCGCTCCACGTCGTGGTGCTCCTGGTCATCCCCGCCTTCGTCCTCCTCGGGCGCTGGCAGTTCGGCCGGTTCGAGGAGCGCTCGGCCAACAGCGAGCGCGTCACCGCCAACATCGAGGCCGCGCCCGTGCCCCTGGAACGGCTGGCGAGCCCGGGGCAGCAGGTCAAGGAGGACGACCGGTTCCGGCGGGTCACCGTCGCCGGCACGTACGACACGAGCCACCAGCTCGTCGTCCGCCGCCGCCCCCAGGACGGCCACAACGGCTACTACGTCCTGACCCCGCTGGTGACCGGCGCCGGCACCGCCGTGATCGTCAACCGGGGCTGGGTGCCGGCCGGCGCCACCGCCGACGCCGCGCCCGAGGTGCCCGCCCCGCCCGCCGGGCAGGTAACTGTAACGGGGCGGCTACGCCCCAGCGAGACCGAGGCCAACAGCGGGATCACCGACCGGCCCGGCCTGCCGCCCGGCCAGGTGCTGCTGATCGACGCCGGCAAGATCGGCCAGGGGCTGCCCTACCGCCTCGTCGGCGGCTACGTCGAGCTGACCGAGCAGCAGCCCAAGCCCGCTGCGGCGCCCGCGCCGGTGCCCGAGCCCGACGTCGGCGCCGGGGGCGGCCTCAACCTCGCGTACGGCGTCCAGTGGTGGCTGTTCATCGGCATCGCGATCGCCGGCTGGGTGCTGCTGATCAGGCGCGAGCTGGCCGAGCGCAGGGCGCAGGAGGCCAAGGAGGCGGCCGGGGTCACGGAGGCGGCGACACCCGCCAATTAATGTGTGGAGAGTGACCCGCCACATCGAGTTCGTCAACCTCTGTAACTTCCGCGACGTAGGGGGATATGCCGCCAAGGACGGCCGTACCGTCAGGTGGCGGCGGCTCTACCGGGCCGACTCACTGGGCTGGCTGGCCGGCGAGGACCTGGCGGCCTTCCGCGCGCTGCGCGTGCGCAGCATCATCGACCTGCGGCACCCGTACGAGGTCGAGAAGGCCGGACGGGCCCCCGAGACCGAGGGCCAGCTCTACCAGAACCTGCCCATCGAAGGCCGCCCCTGGGACGTCGCCGCCTTCAGCGAGGAGCTCGGCGTGGCCCGCTACCTGGCCGACCGCTACCTGGAGGTCACCGAGGACGGCGTCGGCAACCTCAGGACCGCCCTGGAGACGATCGCGCGGGCCGACAACGCGCCCGTGGTCGTGCACTGCGCGGCGGGCAAGGACCGTACGGGGGTGCTGACCGCGCTGGTGCTGTCGCTGGCGGGGGTGGGCGAGGACGACATCGTGGCGGACTACGCGCTGACGGGGCTGGCCACCGAGCGGTTCGTCGCCGACTGGACCAGGAGGCATCCCGACGCGGCGCTGTGGCCGGGCTTCGGGCTGGCGCCCGCCGAGGCCATGCGGCTCTTCCTCACCGATCTCACGGCCCGGCACGGCTCGGTGGAGCGCTACGTCACGCACGTGGTCGGGCTCGCGCCCGGCGCCGTCTCCGAACTTCGCGGACATTTGCTGACTGATCAGATGCAGGAAGGGTAGTGGGGGGACGGACCCGTCCCTGCGCGAGGCGGGTTCGCCACTCCCGGGATCGCCAGCCATCCCCCTCCCGGCGGTCCCGGGTCAAAATCCTTTCGGATACCCAACGGATACGTCGCAGCTTGTTCGACGTTATCCCGCCGTCGTACGGTTACCTGCGTGACTACGCCGCTGCTCCCCGACCCTGACCCCAGGCGGCGCGACTACGTGATCATCTCAGCCGACGATCACCTGATCGAGCCTCCCGACCTGTTCGAGGACCGCCTGCCGGAGAAATACGCCGAGCTCGCGCCGAAGGTAGTGGAGACGGAGGCGGGTCACCAGGTCTGGCGCTACAACGGCGCCACCTACCCGTGCGCCGGCATCGACGTGGGCGCGGGGCTGCCCCGCGAGCAGCGCACGCTCGACCCGATCCGTTTCGAGCACATGCGCCCCGGCTGCCACGACATCGAGGCCCGCATTCAAGACATGGACGTCGCCGGCATCTGGGCCGCGCTCTGCTTCCCGGGCATGCTCGCCGGGCAGGCCGGCATGCCGTTCGCCAGGACCCGCGACCAGGAGCTCGGCCTGGCCCTGGTCAAGGCGTGGAACGACTGGCACATCGACGTCTGGGCGGGCACCTACCCCGAGCGCATCATCGGCCTGCAGCTCCCGTGGCTGCCCGACCCCGACGTGGCGGCCAAGGAGATCCGCGCCAACGCCGCCAGGGGGTTCAAGGCCGTCGTCTTCCCCGAGTTCCCCACCCGGCTGCGGCTGCCCTCGATCCACACCGGCCACTGGGACCCGTTCTTCGCCGCCTGCGAGGAGACCGGCACCGTCGTGTGCCTGCACACCGGCGACTCGTCCTGGTCACCCGTGCCGTCGCCCGACACGCCCATCGAGGCGATCACCACGCTGATGCCGACCAGCGCCATGTTCGCCTGCGCCGACTGGCTGTGGTCGGGCGTGCCGCTGCGCTTCCCGTCGCTGCGCATCCTCATCGTCGAGGGCGGCGTGGGCTGGCTGCCGATGCTGGCCGAGCGCGCCGACTACGCCCTCGACCACCCGGTGGCGGGCGAGGCGTCGTGGGAGGGCGGCATCAAGCCCAGCGAGGTGCTGCGCCGCAACTTCTTCTTCGGCACGCTCGACGACCACGCCCTGTCGGGCGTGCGGCTGGCGGTCGGCCTCGACCACGTGCTCCAGGAGAGCGGCTACCCGCACTCCGACTCGACCTGGCCCGACACGCAGAAGTCGGTGGCCCGCAACCTCGGCACCCTGCCGCCCGCCGACATCGCCAGGGTCGCCTACGGCAACGCCGCCCGGCTGTTCGGCCACCCGCTGCCCTCGCGGGCCTGGCTGCGGATGGAGGAGATCTAGCGGCGGAGATCTCGCCGCGGAGACCTGGCCGCGGAGACCTGGCCGCGGAGACCTGGCCGCGGAGACCTGGCCGCGGAGACCTGGCCGCGGAGATCTAGCCTTCTTCCAGCCGTGCCTGGATCACGTGGCGCTCGTGCTCGACGTAGCGGCCGCTCTCCCCGAGCAGCGAGGCCATCAGCCACAGGAACACGCCGAAGTCGTCGGCGACGCCGACCAGCATGAGGAAGTCGGGAATGACGTCGATCGGGGAGATGAGGTAGACCACGCCGAGGCCGAGCATGGCGAGCTTGCCCTTGCCCATCCCGGCGTACTGGCCGCGCAGGACCGCGCCCACCATCCGGGGGATCGCCCTGAGCCTGGTCGTCAGTTTGGGCGACCCGGGCCTGGTCACCTCGCGGTAGGTCCGCCACGCCGCCGCCGCCCGTGCTGCCTTCGCCATCATGTGGATCCCCCTACCCCCGGCTTTTCACGACATAACGCGTCGCCGGGGGTACGAGTTCCCTACGTCACGGCATGGCCAGGTGCTCGAACGGCCTGACCTGCTCGATCTGCGCCGCCACCCGTACGAGAAGATCCTCGCGGCCGGGCGCGGCGACGAGCTGCACGCCCACCGGCAGGCCCGCCGCCGTGCGGTGCAGGGGCAGGGAGACGGCCGGCTGGCCGGTCGCGTTGACCGGCGAGGTGAAGGCGACCGCGTGCGCGGTGCGGCCGAAGGCGACGCTGAGGTCGTCGGGCGGGATCCAGCCCAGCGGGAACGGCGCCACGCCCAGCGACGGCATCAGCAGCAGGTCGTTTCCCTCCGCCCACCAGGCGGCCATGCGGCGGCGGAAGCCGTCCACCCACTGCACGGACCGCAGGTGGTCGGGGGCGCTGCGCCCGCGCCCCGCCCGCACCATGGCGGCGTTGCGCGGCTCCAGCTCCTCCAGGTCCACGGGCTTGCCGCGCAGCTCGCCCAGCGCCGCGACGTGCGCGGCCAGGTTGTCGGCCACGATCGCGCCGAAGTGCGCGGGGAAGTCCGGCTCGGCCAGGGCGCGCGGCCCGCCAGGGGTCACGTCGTGGCCGAGCGACTCCAGCAGCGCGGCGGCGCCGGTCACGGCCTCGGCCGGCTCGGGCGCCTCCGGCACGTCGCCCCGGGGGTGCGCGGTCAGGAAGCCGATCCGCAGCCGGCCCGGATCCCGGCCCACCTCGTCGGCGAGCCTGCCGGGCAGGGCGGGAGCGCCGTACGGGTCGCCGGGGTGCGTGCCCGCCACGACGTCGAGCGCCGCCGCCGTGTCCCGCACGCTCCTCGTCACGAACCCCGGGCACGAGAACCCGCTCCACCCCTCGCCCAGCGCGGGCCCGAGGCTCACCCGGCCGCGCGTCGGCTTCAGCCCCACCAGTCCGCACAGGGACGCCGGGATCCGGATCGACCCGCCGCCGTCGCTCGCTGTGGCCAGCGCGACCATGCCCGCCGCGACCGCCGCCGCCGAGCCGCCGCTGGAGCCGCCCGGCGAGTACGCCGGATCGTAGGGGTTCCGCGTCGGGCCGAACGCCGCCGGCTCCGTGCTGATCGTGCTGCCGAACTCGGGCGTGTTCGTCCGCCCGAGCAGCACGAACCCGGCGGCGCGCAGCCGTACCACGCCGTACGCGTCCTCGGCGTCCAGCAGCCCGTCGCGGACGGCGGAGCCCGCGCTGTACGGCTCGGCCGCCTCCCGCCAGCCCAGGTCCTTGAGCAGGATCGGCACCCCGCGGAAGGGCGCGTCCGCCGGGATCGTGTCGATCTCGGCCAGCGCGCGCTCGAAGCGGCGGTGGACGACCGCGTTCAGCTCGCCGTCGGCGGCCTCGATGCGGGCGATCGCGGCTTCGGCCAGCTCGCGGGCCGACACCTGGCCGTCCCTGATCGCCTCGGCCTGGCCGACGGCGTCGAGCCGCAGGATCTCGCGCATGGGGTCACCTCTCCGGAGCGAGCTCGCGTACCGCCTGGTCGATGGACAGGTCCCCGCCCGGGAGAGGGGCGAGCACCGGGGTGTCGAGCCCGTTGGCCATGTACTCCTTGATCCGGGCCCGGCAGGTGGCGGCGTCGCCGTGCACGATCAGGGCGTCCACCACCTCGTCGGGGATGGCCTTGAGCGCGGCCTGCCGGTCGCCGGCCGCCCACGCCTCGTGCATCGGGCGCAGCACCTCGCCGCGGCCCAGCCAGTCGTGGAAGGCCGCGTACACGGGGACGGTCAGGTAGCTGGCCAGCATCCACCTGGCGGTCTGGCGGACGCGCTCGGTGTCCTCGTCCACGCAGACGAACAGGCGGGCGATCAGCTCGGTGCCCTCGCCGATCTCGGCGCGCACCTGGCGCACGTCGTCGGGCGAGAGCCAGTTCGTGATGGCGCCGTCGGCCTCCTTCGCCGCCAGCCGCAACATCCGGGGCCGCAGCGCCGCGAGCACGATCTTCGGTGGCGTCTTGGGGGCCCGCTCCAGCTTGAAGCCCTTGATCTCGAAGGTCTCGTACGCCTCCGACACCTTCTCCCCCGCCAGCGCCTTGCGCAGGAAGCGCAGCGTGTCGCGGGTACGCGCGTACGGCTTGTCGAACGTGCCCGCGTTCCACCGCTCGACGATGGCCGGCGAGGAGGCACCGATGCCCAGCACGAACCGCCCCGGCGCCAGGTCGGCCAGCGTGGCCGCGGACATGGCCAGCAGCCCAGGGCCGCGCGTCGAGACGGGCACGATGGCGCTGCCCAGCCTGGCCTCCGGCGCCCACTGCGAGGCCATGGCCAGCGGCGTGAACCCGTCGACCCCGTTCACCTCGGCCGACCACAGGTCGGTGTAGCCGAGCGCGGGCAGCTCCGCGATGAGGTCCTGCGACTTGGCCAGCGAGCGGTCGTAGAAGGGAATGGTCATGCCCCAGTTCATGCACGGCCTCCAGATCGTCGGGTAGGCCGACCATACCAACCGCTCGGTATGTACCCCTAGGCCCGCAGCTCGTGAACCGCCGCGATGAAGTCCTTCGTGATGCCGCGCAACCCCGGCAGGTGCGACAGCCCCACGAGCCGGTCCACCAGCGGCACCGTGACCTCGATCAGCCGGTACGTGCGGGCGCACCCCGGCGAGGTGTCGTGCACCCAGAACAGCACCATGCCCATGGACAGCAGCCACAGCAGCTCGGGCAGCTCCTCGCGCAGCTCGGCGTTCATCCGGTCGCGCGAGCCCTCCACGACCTCCCGGTAGATGGCGATCGACGCCTCACGCGCCGGCGAGGACTGCTTGCTGAACGGGCTCAGCGGATTGGTCGGCTCGGCCGCGTGCTTGAAGAACTTCACGGCGAACTCGTGGTACGGCTCGGACACGCGCACCCATTCGCGCAACACCCCGCTCAGCCGGCCGGCGAACGACTGCTCCGTGGCGAGGAACTCCCGGCAGGCCGCCTCGTGCTCGGCCTGGGCGCGGTCGTAGTACGCCTGGATCAACGCCTCTTTGCTGTCGAAGTAGTAGTAGGCGTTGCCCACGGACACCCCGGCCTCGGCGGCGATGGCCCGCATCGTGGTCGCGTCGAAGCCGCGCTCCCTGAACAGTCGCAAGGCCGTCTCGACGATGACCTCTCGGGTGCTCTCCGATCCTCGGTTTCGGGCTTCGGACACGTTCGTCACTTTACGTCGTCGAGCGAGGTTAGGTCATGGAGCCGCACGGTGATCACCGCCACAAGGCAAAGTCGCGCTCGCGACACGAGTTATCTCCTGTGAATGGTGGGATTGTCGTTTCAGGCGGAAGGGCTAAATCCGCGAAAAGGCATCGACATGTGGATACGTGGAACAGTGCGGCTGATCATCCTCGCACTCCTCGGCATTGAGATCACCATAATCGCGTTGGCCTCGGCCGCCTCCGCCGCCACCCACCCCGAAGGGTCGCCGGCACAGGACGGCCTGTACGAGGTCCTGCCCATGCACGTGCCCGGCCCCTCCGCGGCCGAGCTGCTGTCCGGCGCGTACGACATGGGGCCGCACCCGTGGGCGTACGAGGAGCTCATGCTCATGGAGATGGGCGAGTGGCCCGCGGTCGACCCGCAGTGGCCGCTGGTCGCCGTCGAGCGCGCGCAGGTGGTGCGCGAACGCAGGGCCGACGACGCCGCCGCGAAGGCCGAGCAGGCCGCGCGGGCCGAGCGGGCCAGGCGGGCCGCCGAGGCCGCGGAGGTGGCCGAGGCCGCGCCGACGGAGTCGCGGGCAGAGTCGGGGGCAGGGTCGCGGGAAGCCGCCACGAAGGCGCTGAAGCGCCCCGTGCGCACGGGGGTGGCCCAGATGCCACACCTGCGTCCCCGCGTCGCTCACACGCGCGCTCAGGTCGATCTGGCGCGGGCCCTGCCGAGGAAGGCCGCCTTCCGCATGTCCCACGCGACCGCCAACGGCTGGCTGAAGAGCGCGGGCCTGCGGACGCGCTCCAGCGGCAACTGCGCCAGCAAGCACATGCACCACTGCACGTCGCTGGACCGGGTGCGCACCGGCACGATCGCCAGGGCGATCGAGCTGAAGCAGGAGAGCGGCTGCCCGATCATGGTGACCGGCGGCACCGAGCGGGGCCACGCCCCCGGCCACTTCAGCCACGGGAACGGCTACAAGCTCGACATCTCCCACAACGCCTGCATCGACCGGCACATCACGAAACATCACGACAAGGCCGGGGTACGCAGCGACGGGGCCACGATCTACAAATCAAAGAAGTCCGGCATGACGTTCTTCGACGAGAGCGACCACTGGGACATCCTCTTCCGGTGACAGGGCCCGGCCAGAGGGACGGCCGCAAAAAAGTGTGACGCCGCGCGGAACACGCGACGCCACACCGGACAAGACCTGAACCGACCTGGAACCGACCTAGAACTCGGCCGCCACCAGCTCGGCGATCTCCGCCGCGTTGAGCGCCGCCCCCTTGCGCAGGTTGTCACCGCACACGAACAGGTCGAGCGTGTTGGGGAAGTCGATCGCCTGGCGGACCCGGCCCACGTAGGTGGGGTCGTTGCCCACGACGTCGAGAGGCGTCGGCCAGACGCCGTTCTCCGGGTCGTCCATGAGGACCACCGTCGGCGCCGCCTCCAGGACGCGGTGCGCGTCGGCGACCGTGATCTCCCGCGCGAAACGGGCGTGCACGGCCAGCGAGTGCGTCGTGACCACCGGAACGCGCACGCAGGTCGCGGACACCTTCAGGTCGGGGATGCCGAGGATCTTGCGGGACTCGTTGCGGAGCTTCAGCTCCTCGGAGGCCCACCCGTCGCCCTTGTTGGAGCCCGCCCACGGCACCACGTTGAACGCGATGGGCGCCGGGAACGGCGACTCCTCGGGCAGCTTGTTGGCCAGCACCTTGCGCACGTCACCGGCGCTCTGACCGATCGAACGGTCACCCGCCAGCGCCTCGACCTCGTCGTACAGCCGCGCGGAGCCCGCCACGCCGGCGCCGGAGACCGCCTGGTAGGAGGCGACGACCAGCTCGGTGAGGGTGTACTCGGCGTGCAGTGCCCCCATGGCCGCCATCATCGACAGCGTCGTACAGTTGGGGGTCGAGATGATGTTACGCGGGCGGTTGCGCGCGTCGAGCGGGTTGACCTCGGGCACCACCAGCGGCACGTCGGGGTCCATCCGGAACGTGCCGGACTTGTCGACGACGATCGCGCCGCGCCCGGCCGCGATCGGCACCCACTCGGCCGACACCTCGTCGGGCACGTCGAAGATGGCGATGTCGATGCCGTCGAACACCTCGGGCGCCAGGGCCCGCACGACGACGTCCTCGCCGCGCACCCGCAGCACCTTGCCCGCCGAGCGTGGGGAGGCGACGAGCCGGATCTCGCCCCAGATGTCCTCGCGCGACGACACGATGTCGCGCATGACGGTGCCGACGGCGCCGGTCGCGCCGATCAGTGCCAGATTGGGCCTCTTGCTCATCGTCCTGAACCTCCGTACACCACGGCTTCGACCTGGTCGGCGTCGAGATCGAAGGCGCGGTGCGCGGCCGCCACGGCCGCGTCGACACCCTCCTGCTCGACGATCACTGAGATGCGGATCTCCGAGGTGGAGATCATCTCGATGTTGACCCCCGCGTCGGCGAGGGCCGCGAAGAACGTCGCCGTGACGCCGGGGTGCGAGCGCATGCCCGCGCCGATCAGCGACACCTTCCCGATCTGGTCGTCGAACAGCAGCGACTCGAAACCGATCCGGGGCTGGATCTTCTTCAGCGACGCCAGCGCCGTCTGGCTGTCGGCCGTGGGCAGCGTGAACGAGATGTCCGTGCGGCCCGTGGCCGCGGCCGAGACGTTCTGCACGATCATGTCAATGTTGATCTCGGCGTCGGCCAGCGTTTTGAAGATCGTCGCAGCCTCGCCGACCTTGTCGGGCACCCCGACAACAGTGATCTTGGCCTCGCTCCGGTCGTGCGCGACGCCGGAGATGATCGGCTGCTCCATCTCGGTTCCTTCGGTGTAAGGGTCGGAGACGACCCACGTGCCTTCCTTGGTGCTGAACGAACTGCGTACGTGGATCGGCAGGTTGAACCGTCGAGCGTATTCGACGCAGCGCAGATGCAGGATCTTCGCCCCGCACGCGGCCATCTCCATCATCTCGTCGTAGGAGATCCTGGGGATCTGGCGCGCCGCGGGCACGATGCGCGGATCGGCGGTGAAGATGCCGTCGACGTCGGTGTAGATCTCACAGACATCGGCATTGAGCGCCGCCGCCAGCGCCACGGCCGTGGTGTCGGAGCCACCCCGGCCGAGCGTGGTGATGTCCTTGGTGTCCTGCGAGACACCCTGGAACCCGGCCACGATCGCGATGTGGCCCTGGTCGATCGCCTCCTGGATGCGGCTGGGCGTCACGTCGATGATGCGCGCCTTGCCGTGCGTGGAGTCGGTGATCACACCTGCCTGCGAGCCGGTGAACGAGCGGGCCTCGTGGCCGAGGTTGGCGATCGCCATCGCCAGCAGGGCCATCGAGATGCGCTCGCCCGACGTCAGCAGCATGTCGAGCTCGCGGCCCGGAGGCAGCGGCGACACCTGCTCGGCCAGGTCGAGCAGCTCGTCGGTCGTGTCGCCCATGGCGGAGACGATCACGACCACGCTGTTGCCGGCTTTTTTCGTCGCGACGATCCGCTGCGCGACCCGCTTGATGCAGGACGCGTCGGCGACGGACGAACCACCGTACTTTTGCACAACGAGCGCCACGAGAGTCTCCCGGTTTGGACTGTGAGCTGCCAGTCTATCGGGGGCGTCTCATGAGGCTGCTGTTCGTACCACTATGTGGAAGATCAGACGGCGGTCGTCTCCTCCGCCACGTCGAGGCGCGAGTGCGCCGCCAGGGCCTGCAGCGCGCGCATCGCGGCGCCCGCGTGGTTGCCCCACGTGTTGAAGTACGAGTACTGCCACCACCACAGAGCCTCGTGCGGGCGCCCCGCGTGGTAGTGCCGCAGCCCGTGGATGAGGTCGGCGGCCACCGCCGTCAGGTCGTCGGACAGCCGGTACGGGGTCACGCTGGTGTCCTTGTACGGGTCGAACACCTCGGCGTAGTCGTCGACCGCCTCCAGCCGCTCCGCCAGCGCCGTGCGGACCTCGTCGATGTCGGGGTCTTCGCTCATCGGCGGCTCGTAGTTGCCGGCGAGGATGACGTCGCGGTTGGCGCCGAGCTTGGCCCCCGCCAGGCTCATCTGCGCGACCTCCACCAGCAGGATCGACCAGATGGCGTCGCCGCCCTCGCCGCCCGCCACCCTGGTCAGGCCGTCCACGTAGTTCTGAGCGTGCGCGGAGATCTCTTCCGCCAGCGCGCTCCACTGGTCAGACATCCAGCAGCCTCCGTCCTTCGAACGCGCGGCCCAAGGTGACCTCATCCGCGTACTCGAGATCACCGCCCACAGGCAGACCGCTGGCCAGTCGTGTCACTTTGATGCCCATCGGCTTGACCAGACGGGCGAGGTAGGTAGCCGTCGCCTCGCCCTCGAGGTTGGGGTCGGTGGCGAGGATGAGCTCGGTGACGCGGCCGTCGGCCAGCCGGGTCATGAGCTCCTTGATGCGCAGGTCGTCGGGGCCGATGCCGTCGATCGGGCTGATCGCGCCGCCGAGCACGTGGTAGGTGCCGCGGAACTCGCGCGTCTTCTCGATCGCCACGACGTCCTTCGACTCCTCGACCACGCAGATGACGTGCGTGTCGCGGCGGGCGTCACGGCAGATGCGGCACTCCTCCTCGGAGGCCACGTTGCCGCAGACCCGGCAGAAGCGGACCTTCTCCTTGACCTCCAGCAACGCGTGCGCCAGCCGCTTGACGTCGGCCGGATCGGCCGCCAGCAGGTGGAACGCGATCCGCTGCGCGCTCTTCGGACCGACGCCGGGCAGCAGCCCCAGCTCGTCGATCAGGTTCTGGACGACCCCTTCGTACATGCCTAGAACCCTGGCAACTGTCCGAGGCCGCCGCCACCCAGCCCCTGGGCCAGCGGGCCGAGCTTCTCCTGCTGCAGATCGGCTGCCGCGCGCACGGCGTCGCGGACCGCCGCGATCACCAGGTCGGCGATCGTGTCGGCGGTGTCCTGCGGGTCGCCCGCGTCGATCACACTCGGGTCGATCTTGAGCTCGAGCAGCTCGCCCGAGCCGTTGACGACGGCCGTGACCATGCCGCCGCCCGATGAGCCCTCGATCTGCGCGTCGTTGAGCTCCTGCTGGGCGCTCACAAGCTGCTGCTGCATGAGCTGTGCCTGCTCCAGCAGCTGCTGCAGGTTGACATCCCCTGGGTTCACCGTCGTGCGCTCCTCGTGGCTCCGCGTTCTTGACTGCCACGAGCCTACGGTGTTTGGGGGAAGTCATGTACTGGGAGGTTCCCCGGTTTCCTGTACAGATCTTCGTACGCGACATCCATCTCGCTCCCCCGTACCGCGCGAGGCGGGCCTTCCCCGCCGCTGACCTGGCCTCCTGCGAACGCCGCCGGGCCGCGCGGGGCGCTTCGGGCGTCCGGCGCCCGGATGTCGCATTCCGCCGACGTCGGCGTGTTTCCGCTCCCGCTCTCTTCCACCCGCCGGCAGGGGCGGTCGGCGCCGGCGGGCCCGGCTTGGCGTCGGCGTGATTCTGGCCGGGTCTCGGCCCCCCTCCAGTGTCCGAGACCCGGCCATCACGCCGGCGGAGCGGCCGCACCACGCCGACGCGTCGGACAGGAACGTTACGCAGAGGAACGTTGCACACACGTTGCGTTCATTCAATCACCCTCTGCAATCCCCCTGAACGGGTTGCGCTGAACGGGCGCAAGACGGATGCTCTATTTGACTACTTGGAGTGACCGATGAGTTACGCCCATCTCAACGCGTACTCCCGCCTTCTACGCGGGGCACACGAAGCCGTAGCGACAGGTCGGGCCTGGCCCGAGTCGCCCCGCCGCCTGATCAAGGCATCATGGCGCCGCTCCCTCGACGCCGGGATCGACCCGGAGGGCACGAGCGCCCCGCTCGTCTGCGACCCCACCTCGATGCGGGACATCCGCGACACCCACCCCCTGCAGCCCCTCCTGCCCCTGCTCGCCCAGACCCTCTCGGGAATGGCCGACGAGACCGGCCACATCATGATCGTCACGGACGGTGACGGGCGGGTATTGTGGCGCGAAGGTAACCACACGGTCATGCGTCACGCCGACCGGATCGGCCTCGCCGACGGGCACCAATGGGGCGAGCACGACGTCGGCACCAACGGCATCGGCACCGCCCTGGCCACAGGGCGTCCCGTGCACGTCTACTCCGAGGAGCACCTCATGCGGGTGCTGCACATCTGGTCGTGCAGCGCCGCCCCCATCACCGACCCCGACTCCGGCCGCGTCATCGGCTGCGTCGACGTCAGCGGCACCGCCCGCAGCCTCCACCCCGCCACGGTCGCCCTCGTCGCCGCCACGGCCAAGCTCGCCGAGACCCAGCTCGCCCTGCGCATGCACGAGCGCGACGAACGCCTGCGCCGCCGCTACGAATCCCTGCGCGGCCGGCCCGGCATCCTGCTGTCGGCCACCGGCCGCGTCATCTCCGGCGACCCGGCCGGCGACCTCGGCGAGCGCGTCCACGTCGGCGAACGCCTCTCCCCCGGCCACCGCCTCCTCCTCAGGGACGGCACCGTCGCCCACCTCGAACCCTTCTCCGGCGGCTACCTCCTGCGCCCCGCCCCATCAGCCGCCCCCCAGCCGCTAACGCTGTCGCTCCTCGGCGAAGGCATCCCCACCGCCTCGTACGGCGACGGTGACCGCCCCCTGTCACTCCGCCACGCCGAACTCCTCGCCCTCCTGGCCCTCCACCCGCACGGCCTCACGGCCGAACAGCTCTCCTTCCACCTGTACGGCGACGCCGGCAACCCCGTCACCATCCGGGCCGAGATCCACCGGCTGCGCGCGCAACTCGGGGAGGCCATCGCCGCCAAGCCGTACCGGCTGGCCTGCCCCGTGGAGGCCGACTTCCTCAAGGTCCGCCACCTCCTGTCCTCCGACGACCCCGCCGCCGTCGCCCGCGCCTACCCCGGCCCCCTGCTGCCCCGCTCGGAGTCCCCCGAGATCCGCCGCGAACGGGACGAACTGGAAGCCCAGGTACGAGCCTTCCTGCTGCGGCACGGGGGGCCGGATGAGTGGTGGGTTTACGCGCAGACGTGCAACGGCCGCGACGACTACGAGGTGCTGGAGCGCCTGGCCGCCCTCCCACCCACCGACCTCCGCTCCGCCGCCGCCCGCTCCCGCCTGCTCTCCTGACCCCGGCCCCGCAGCGCCTCACCGACCCGCCGCCCACGCCCGTCGCCGCGCCACGCGAGCAACCGCCCACGCCACCACCTGACGTGAACGGAGTGAGCGGGCCGTCTTCAGCACCAGTCCGTGGGTGGACCGTCCTTGCCTCGACGAGCAGCACCATCGTCGGGCGGCGAGCCGGCTGGCCTTCGCCGGCGGGGGCATGGGTGGCGAGGCGGCGGCCGTAGGTGAACGGCCGCCGGTGTCACCAGGGTCAGGTGTGGTCGATCTCGCCGATCACCTTGGCGCCGAGTTCCCGCTCCAGCAGCGCCATTCCCGAGACGGCGTCCACGTCGGCGTCGGCGTCGTTGAGCGGGTCCACCTCGTCCGACTCGGGGCCCTTGTCACGCCCGGGGATCGCGTCGGGCCAGGCGGCGGTACCGCCTCGGGTGGCGGTGGCGACGCGCGGCCCCGACTGCGCGGCGGCCTTGGCCGCCGATCGGGCCGCGGCCAGCCCCGTGCCCGTCTGAACGCCGCCGGCCGCGGCGACGGCGCTGACCGTCTGCGTGGGGTCGGGGCTGGGCGGGGCGCCGGGGGCGAAGTCGTCGGGAGCGTCGGGCCAGGACTCGTCGGTGGTCTGACGTCCCGGCGCACCGGCCGGAGGCTGGTCGGAATCCTGCCCCTGGTCCTGGTGGGAGGCGCCGTGCGAGGCTGTACGTCCCTGGGAGCCGCCCGCGCCCTGACCGCCTTGGGGGCCGGGCACGCCCTGAGCCACCACCTGCGGCCCGGACACGCCCTGGGGCCCCGGCGCGTTGGGGGCACCGCCCGGCCCGTGGCCGCCGCCCCCAGGAGCCGCAGCCCCGGGAGCCGCTGCGCCACCATGGGACGGGGGGCGCGCCGGGCTGCGCGGGGCCGGGGTGCCGCCGACGACCGCCTCGACCCGCCAGGTGCCGCCGAGCACCTCGCCGAGCACGCTCGCGACCACGGCGTCCTTGCCGCCGCCGGTGAAGTTCTTCATCGCGCCGACCTGGCTGAACCCGAGCGTGACCAGGTTGCCTTCGACGCCCACGACCTGGGCGTTGGTGCTCACGTTCGCCCAGACGACGATGCTGCGCTGCTTGAGCGCGGCCAGCACGGCGGCCCACTGCGACTGCACGACCCCCGCACCCCCAGCCGCCGGCGCCCCGGCCGGGGCTGCGGCCTGAGGCGCCTGGTACGAGCCACCGGCGGGCGCGGCCTGCACCGGGGCAGGGGCGGCTGCGGCGGCACCGGGACGTACGGGCTCGGGCCAGTCATCCCCACCCGAAGCAGCATGAGCCTGCGAGCCCGCAGCGGCGTGCGACTGCGCGGCCGGAGCGGCGGCGTCGGTCTGCGCGCCCGAGGCGGCGGAGACACCCGGCGCGGCGGAGGAACCCGGCACGTCGCCATCGGCCGCCACCCGCAACGGACCAGCACCGGAAGCGGCCATCGCGCCACCCTGGGCTCCACCTGCGGCGCTCACCGTTCCGAGCGGCCCAGCAGGCGCACCGCCGGCGCTGGCGACCGGCCCGGCAGGCGCACCACCGGCACTGGCCACGGGCACCCCGGCGGCACCGGGCACACCGGCGGCGACTCCCGCATGCGAACCACCGCCGGACCCGCCAGGAACACCGCCACCCGCACCACCCGGAACAGCGGCACGGGCGGCCATCTGGGCGACGGCGCCACCGCGTTCGAGGCGTTCGAGGCGGGCCAGCAGCGCCGCCTCCCCCTGCGCCGCGCCGGGCAGCAGGACGCGCGCGCACATCAGCTCCAGCAGCAGCCGCGGCGAGGTGGCGCCGCGCATCTCGGTGAGCCCGGCGTTGAACACCTCGGCGGCGCGGGTCAGCTCGGCGGGCCCCATCGAGGCGGCCTGCTGGACGAGCCGCTCCAGCTCGTCGGCGGGCCGGTCGAGCAGGCCGCTGGTGGCCGCCTCGGGCACGTTGGCGAGGATGACCAGGTCACGGAAGCGTTCGAGGAGGTCGGAGGCGAACCGGCGGGGGTCGTGGCCGCCCTCGATCACCCGGTTGACCGTGTGGAAGACCTGGGCGCCGTCGCGGGCGGCGAACGCGTTGACGACCTCGTCGAGCAGGTCGCCGTCGGTGTAGCCGAGCAGGGAGACGGCCTTGGCGTAGGTGATGCCGTCGTCGTCGGCCCCGGCGAGGAGCTGGTCGAGGATGGACAGCGAGTCACGCGCGGACCCGGCTCCGGCGCGTACGACGAGGGGCAGCGCGGCCGGCTCGAAGGGCACGCTCTCGGAGGTGAGGATCTCCTCCAGCAGCGCCTTGAGCGTCGCGGGCGGCATCAGCCGGAACGGGTAGTGGTGCGTACGCGACTTGATGGTGCCGATGACCTTTTCCGGCTCCGTCGTCGCGAAGATGAACTTCAGGTGCGGCGGGGGCTCCTCGACGAGCTTGAGCAGCGCGTTGAAACCCTCGCGGGTCACCATGTGCGCCTCGTCGATGATGTAGATCTTGTAGCGCGCGGAGACGGGGGCGAAGAAGGCCCGCTCGCGCAGGTCACGCGCGTCGTCCACGCCTCCGTGGGAGGCGGCGTCGATCTCGATGACGTCGAGGTGCCCGGGGCCGGTGGGAGCCAGTGCCACGCACGACTCGCACTCGCCGCACGGGTCTGGGGTGGGGCCCTGCTCGCAGTTGAGGGAGCGCGCCAGGATGCGGGCGCTCGAGGTCTTGCCGCATCCGCGGGGGCCGCTGAACAGGTAGGCGTGGTTGATCCGGCCCGTACGCAACGCTTGTCTCAGCGGATCTGTGACGTGTTCCTGACCCTTGACCTCGGCGAAGGTCCCGGGTCGGTACTTGCGGTAAAGCGCAAGGCTCATACGACCATCCCGCCTGCGAGGGGGCTCTCAACGAAGAGACCCCCCGCACACCCGCCAGAGCCCGCTTATCCTTGCTGCCTTCCGGCCCTGGGGAGGTTCACAGGATGACGCCGCGCGAGGGGTCCCTGGACAGTCTAGCCGCCCCCCCGCAGTGCTCGCTCCACTCCGCGAGAACCCTGCGGAACCCGGCGGGAAAACGTGGTCTGCGCACCTCGAGAAGTCCGGTAAGCTCGTCGGCGGAGGATTCGCCTAGTGGCCGAGGGCGCACGCTTGGAAAGCGTGTATAGGGCAACCTATCAGGGGTTCAAATCCCCTATCCTCCGCGCCTGGTTGAGGCAGTAAACGCGAAGGGGCCGACCATACCCAGTCGGCCCCTTTCGCTATGTCGGGTCTCGGTTCGGGTCTCGGCCAAGAGGGACGTCCACCGCGGCCGGCGTCAGAGCATGTTCCTGATCGGGTGGGGTGTTTCGGGCACGTCCTGGGCGAGGATCTCGGTCGCCTCGCGTGACGTGAGGAGGCGGGCGTCGCACAGGAGGCGGACGGAGTGCTCCCACTGTTCGCGTGCCTCGCCGTGCCGGCCGAGGCCGTGCAGGGTGGTGCCGAACCACCAGCGTGACACCGCCTCCTTCAGGCGGTAGCCCGACTCGCCGAGCAGCCGCACGGCCGTCTTGTAGCTCTCCGCCGCCTCGGGCAGCCGGCCGGCGTGGCGGTAGACGTCGCCGAGCGAGCCGTGGGCGATGCCCGCGTCGGCGAGCGGGTACGCCGCCTTCTCGGACAGGTCCACCACCCGGCGTGCCTCCGCGATCGCCTCCTCGAAGCGGCCCTGGCGGTAGTAGACGTGCACCCGGTTGTTGCGGATGGTGGCCGCGGCGCCGGGGCGTTCGGCGTCGTCGTTGAGCTGCAGCGCGGACTCCAGGCAGGCGAGCGCCTCGTCGAGGCGGCCGATGATCGTGTTGACGACGCCGAGGTTGTTGAGCGCCCCGATCTTCCGGCGGGGCAGACCGGCGCGGTCCCAGTCGGCGAGGGCCGTCTCCAGCTCCGCGATGGCGGATTCGTAGCGGCCCTGGTCCCGGTGGACCCAGCCGAGGAAGCTGCGGAGCTGGGCCTTGTCCTTCCATGCCCCGATGCGGTCGGCCACGTCGATCGCCCGCACGTAGATGTCGGCCAATTGGGTGTGCCAGCCCTGGTAGCAGAAGGGCCAGTGGAGCCCGATGGCCAGGCTGACGGCGGTCGCCGGGTCGGGGCCGGACAGCGCCTGCCGCGCGGCGGCGAGCAGGTTGTCGCGCTCGGCGCGGATCCAGCCCTCCGCCTGCGCCACGTCCTCGAAGGCGGTGCCGGGCGGCTCGACCGGGGAGCGCAGGCCGGCGTCGCTGAGCATGGTGCTCGCCGCCCACACCGTGGTCAGGTAGTGGTGGAGCGCGCCACGTACGGCGGTGGTGCGTTCCTCCTCGGGCAGGTCCTGGTGAGCGCGTTCGCGGGCGTAGAGGCCGACGAGGTCGTGGAACTGGTAGCGGTCGGGCCCCGCGGGTTCGAGGAGGCGGGCGTCCTCAAGGCCTTCCAGGGCGGCTTCCGCGCGGTGGAGTGACCAGCCGGTCAGGGCGGCGGCGACGGCGGGGGTGTGGGTGGGCAGCCCGAGCAGGCCGAGCAGGGGAAGCAGGCGGGCGGCGGCGTTGCCTACGGGGTCTTCGTGGAGATGGTGGTGGCTGACCGCGATGCTGGCGCGGACGGCCAGGTCGGCGTACTCCAGCACGTCCAGGCGGCGGGTGGCGTCGGCCAGCCGGGCGGCCAGGTCGGCCAGGGTCCGGTCGGGACGGGCGGCGAGGCGGGCGCCGGCGATCCGCAGGGCGAGGGGCAGGCCGTCGCACAGGTGGACGATCCGCTCGGCCGCCTCCGGTTCGGCGCGGACCCGGCCGGGGCCGGCCAGGCGGGACAGCAGCTCGGCGGCGTCGGCGGCGCTCAGGCTGCCCAGGTGGAGGTGGCGGGCGTGGTCCAGGGTGGCCAGCGGGTCCCGGCTGGTGATCAGCACCCGGCAGCCGGGGCCGGCGGGGATGAGCGGGCGGACCTGGCGGACGTCGCGGGCGTTGTCCAGGATGACCAGCAGGTTGCAGGCCGCGGTCAGGGAGCGGTAGCGGGCGGCGGCCTCGCCGGGATCGGCGGGTACGGCGGTGCCGTCCAGGCCGAGGGAGCGCAGCAGGTGGCGCAGGGCTTGGGCGGGGGTCAGCGGGTCCATCCCGGGGGTGGATCCGTGCAGGTTGAGGTAAATGACGCCGTCGGTGAACCGGGCGGCCACGGCGTGCGCGACGTGGATGGTCAGAGCGGATTTGCCGATGCCGCCGGGCCCGTCGATGACCGTGACGGCGGAGCCCTGGACGGGATCGAGCGCCTCGCGCAGGCAGTCGATCTCGGCAGCGCGGGCGGTGAAGGCGTGGGTGTCGGCGGGCAGCTCGGCCGGCACGTACGGCTCGCCGACCGTGACCTGCTGGGCCGGGGTGGTCAGGTCGAGGGCGGGATCCTTGGCCAGGACGGCCTGGTGCAGGCGGCGTAACGCCGCGCTGGGTTCGATGCCGAGCTCGGCGACCATGATCTGGCGGATGTCCCGGTAGACGGCCAGTGCCTGGGACGAGCGGCCGGCGCGGTGCAGGGCGAGCATGAGCTGGGCGGCGGGCCGCTCGCGCAGCGGGTGGGCCCGCACGTGCGCGGCCAGGTCGGCGGCCAGCGCGTGGTGGTCGCCGGCCGCGAGGCGCAGATCGGCGTGGTCCTCCAGGACGGTGTGGTGTTCCTCTTCCAGGCGGGCGGCCTCGATGCGCGCCCAGGGTGCGGTCAGCTCGGCCAGCGGCTCGCCACGCCACAACGTCAGTGCCGTACGGAACAGGGCGTCCGCGGTGCTCGTGGCCCCCTGGGCCTGGGCGGCGCGGGCACGTTTGGCCAGGCGGCCGAACAGGTGGGCGTCGACGCGGTCGGGATCGAGGGCCAGGCGGTAACCGCCGGGCACCGTCTGGATGATCTCCCCGTCGGCATGGGGGCCGAGGGTCTCGCGGAGTTTGGAGATCACGATGTGGAGCTGCTTGGCCGCGGTCGCGGCGGAGCCGTCTCCCCAGATGTCGGTGAGGATTCGCGTGGCGCGTACGGTCTGCCCGGCGTCCAGGGCCAGCCTGGCCAGCACGCCGATGCGTCGTCCCCCGGCGAACCGGACCGGCTCTTCACCGGCGAGGACCTGCCACGGACCGAGGAACTTGATCTCCAGCGTCACGAGGAGCGTTGCCCTCCTTCAACGAAGTCAGCATGGGTCGCCCCTTTTATGACCGCGCGGGCTTGCAGGTGCCTTACAAGTGACTCGCCACCCGGATGGCCGATCACCTGGCGCGACCCGGCCGGCGGACAACAGCATTGTGGCGCGATCTCCACCTCCCCTACCATCGCCCGCCTACATCGTCGTCTCGTACGGGAGGTTTCATGACACACGTCAGACTGCTCAGGAAGATCGCCGTTGTGACCGCGGCGGGTCTGCTCGCGCTCGGCCTCGGCGCGCTGACCGCCTCTTCCGCCTCCGCCGCCGGATCCACCGGGAAGATCAACGACGTCACGCCATCCTTCCAGATCCAGGGCGGCCCTCCCTCCGGCGAGATCTCCTAAAGGCATCCACTCAGGCACCGGTCAGCGGCCGGCCACGGCATGGGGCGGGGCTCCCGGCCTGCTCAGGGCGCGTGCGGCCAGTCTCGCGAGAGCGTTACCGCCCGGCCGCCCCGGCGGGCCGCGGTAACTCGCCGCCGGTGACGGGAGGCGCTCAGGACGGGCCCGGCACAGAAGTGCCGGGCCCGTCTCGTCCGGCCCCATGACGTGCACGCGCACCTGCCGCGGACCGCGTAGCCGCGGCTGTCCCGCATGCGGAGGTACGTGAGGCCGGCGCCGCCCGGCGCGGTCGTAGAGCCCTCTCGGGGTATATCGCGGGTATAGCGCCGCGGGCACCACGATCACGTATGACGCGCGTTCACCGACCGGCACCGTAGCGGCGCGTAATCGCACCGCTACAGGGCAGGACTGCGTCGGGGGGAGCGCGCGATGCAGTTCGACGATGACAAGCCACTCGATCCGTCGCAGGTCGAGGACGTACGCGCCTCAGGGCCGCGGCCGGGCGGGGGCGGGTTCGGGGGTGGCGGGTTCGGCGGGATGCCGGGCGGGTGCGTGTTGCCCATCGGCGGGCGGGGCGGGTGCCTGCTCCTGCTGCTGGCGGTGGGGGCGATGTTCCTGTTCGGGATCGTGCCGACGCCGTTCACCGGGG
Source organism: Nonomuraea composti (assembly GCF_012034275.1). Classification (NCBI taxonomy): domain Bacteria; kingdom Bacillati; phylum Actinomycetota; class Actinomycetes; order Streptosporangiales; family Streptosporangiaceae; genus Nonomuraea; species Nonomuraea composti. Next base: position 134,426 of record NZ_JAATEP010000012.1, read on the forward strand.
ACGAGGGCGGGCAGCAGGGCGGCGGGCGGCGGCCGAGCGCTCCTCCGGCGGCCTCCCCCAGCGGGAACCTGGCCGAGCGGTGCCGTACGGGCGCCGATGCCGACCAGTCGGAGGACTGCCGCGTCGTCGGCACGGTGAACAGCATCCAGGCCTACTGGCGGCAGGCGTTCCAGGAGCGCGGGCGCAAGGAGTACACCCCGGCGAAGACCGTGCTGTTCTCGCAGGCGGTCGAGACGGGGTGCGGCGCGGCCGACTCCGCCGTGGGGCCGTTCTACTGCCCGGCCGACCGCAAGGTCTACCTCGACCTGACGTTCTTCGACACGCTGCAGCGCGACTTCGGGGCCGAGGGCGGGCCGTTCGCGCAGGCGTACGTGATCGCCCACGAGTACGGCCACCACGTCCAGAACCTGCTCGGCACCATGAACAGGGTCGGCCGGGGCAACCGTCCCGGCGCCGACAGCCCCTCGGTACGCCTGGAGCTGCAGGCCGACTGCTACGCCGGCGTCTGGGCGCAGAACGCGGTGAAGACGGGCTTCTACCGCGAGCCGTTCTCCCAGAACGACATCAACCAGGCGCTCAGCGCGGCGGCGGCGGTCGGCGACGACAGCATCCAGCGGCGCACGCAGGGCCGGGTGACCCCCGACGCCTTCACGCACGGCACCTCGCGGCAGCGGGAGAAGTGGTTCAGCACCGGCTACGAGAGCGGCGATCCGCTGCGCTGCGACACGTTCACGGGCGGCATCTGACCCGGCCCACCTGCGGTGTCCGGCCTCGTCACCGCCCGCCCCGATAGGCGGGCGTCGCTCTGGGCAGTGTTCCTGCCTGGCGGAATGGCGAATGGCGGAATGGCGGTCAGGCGGGAAGGGACGGCGCCATGGATTTCAAGGACCAGGTGGACCTGGACGCCTCGCAGGTGGAGGACCGTGGCAGCGGTGGTGGCGGCGGGTTCTCCGGGTTCCCCGGAGGCATGATCGTCGGCGGGGGCGGGATCGTCAGCCTGATCGTGCTCGTGCTGGTGTTCGTGCTCAACAATGTCGGCGGCGGGGGTGGGAGCGACGAACCGGCACGCCTGCAGCCCTCGTCGAACCTGTCGGAGCAGTGCAAGACGGGCAAGGACGCCGACCAGTCGCAGAAGTGCCAGGTGGTGGGCGTGGTCAACAGCATCCAGGGCTACTGGAAGCAGGAGATGTCCGGCTATCGCCCGGCCAAGACCATCCTGTACGAGGGCCGTTCGAGCACCGGCTGCGGCGCGGCCAGCTCCGAGGTCGGCCCCTTCTACTGCCCGCGCGACCAGCACGTCTACCTCGACCTGAGCTTCTTCGACCAGCTCCACTCCCAGTTCGGCGCCAAGGGCGGCCCGTTCGCCCAGGCATATGTGATCGCCCACGAGTACGGCCACCACGTCCAGGACCTCCTCGGCGCCCTCGACACGGGCAGTTCGGTCCCGATCGAGCTGCAGGCCGACTGCTACGCGGGCGTCTGGGCGCGCAACGCGCTCGACACCGGCTTCTACGACAAGCCCTTCACCCCGGCGGAGATCAGCGAGGCGCTGGACGCCGCGGCAGCCGTCGGCGACGACAGAATCCAGCAACGCACCACCGGCAGAATCGACCCGGAATCGTTCACCCACGGCAGCTCGCAGCAACGCGTCAACGCGTTCCAGCGCGGATACGAAAAGGGTGAACCGGCCGACTGTGATCTCAGCGGGCTCGCGCTGAGCCGGACGGATAGCGCGAGGAATCCGAAACTCTCCTAAAATCAGGGGGGTGATCTTCAAGCTAGTCGGCGACGGACGCCCTTATCCCGACCACGGTCTGACGAACCGCGAGTGGGCCCAGATCCCTCCCCGGCAGGTCCGGCTCGACTCTCTGATCACCACGAAGGCCATGCTGGACCTGCACTCGCTGCTCGCCGCCGACTCCACGTTCTACGGGGATCTTTTCCCGCACGTGGTGCAGTGGCAGGGCGAGCTCTATCTGGAGGACGGCCTGCACCGCGCGCTGCGCGCGGCGCTCCACCAACGATCGATCCTGCACGCCAGGGTCCTCGATCTGCCCAACTGAGAAAGAAAAAGGGAGCCGCGATTCGCGGCTCCCTTTTCTTGTGCCCGGGGACGGCCCCGCGCCCTTTCAACATCATTTCCGGGAATACGGAACGACGACCGTTACCGTTTCCGGATCGCCGGCGGGCGGGCCCGTACATGCGGAAGGGGCTCCCGACCCGCTGGTCGGAAGCCCCTTCGTGTGGCGGTGGTGGTGGGATTTGAACCCACGGATGAGTTGCCCCATCACACGCTTTCGAGGCGTGCGCCCTCGGCCACTAGGCGACACCACCGCGGATGAGCTTACCGGATTCTGCGAGTGGCGAAGAACCGAGACAGGACCGATCCGCACTCCTCGGCCATCACGCCCATGACGACCTCGGGGCGGTGGTTGAGCCGGCGGTCGCGTACGACGTCCCAGAGCGAGCCGACGGCCCCGCCCTTCTCGTCGGTCGCCCCGTACACGATCCGCTCCACCCTGGCCAGTACGGCGGCGCCGGCGCACATCGTGCAGGGCTCCAGCGTCACCACGAGCGTGCAATCGCTCAGCCGCCACTCGCCGCGCCGCGCGGCCGCCTGGCGCAGCGCCAGGACCTCGGCGTGGGCGGTGGGGTCGGCGGCGGACTCGCGGTCGTTGCCCGCGGCGGACAGCACCTCGCCGCGCGCGTCGAGCACGACCGCGCCCACGGGGATCTCCTCCCGCTCGCCGGCCGCGACGGCCTCCGCCAGCGCCAGCCGCATGGCCTCCTCGTACGTCACCGCGCCCCCGGACCCCAGAAACCCGGCCGGGAGGTCATCGCAGGCGGTCGAGCTCGTCGGCGAACGACAGCCGCTCGGCAATCACCGACAGGATGTCGGCGGGCAGCATGCCCTCTTCCATGCTCAGCTCCAGCAGCTCCTCGGAGCTCACGCCGAGGTCGCTGAGCAGCTCGAAATCGCCCGCCGGCCGCACGCCGAGCCCGTTGGCGTCCTTGTCGGGCGCCACGCCGGCGAACTCGGCGAACAGCTCGCCCAGGTGGTCGGCCAGGACGGCGTGCACGTCGGAGAGGAACACCCGCGGCTCGTCCTCGCCCCGGTAGCGGGCGATGGCGAACCATTCGTCCTCGACCTCGACACAGAGCAGGGCCAGCTCGTCGCCGGTCAGGCCGAGCGCCTCCATGACCGCGTCACCGAAGTCGTCGACGATCTCGGCGTCCCCGAGGTCGACCTCGGCACCGCTCCAACCATCAGAAGTCCTGACAAAGGCCGCAGAAAAGGTGTTGGACGCCATGTCCGCGCTCCAGGGGGGTCAGCCGAAGACCGATTCGATGGCACGCTCGAACGGCTCGGAGAAGCCGAGCCGCGCGGCGATGCTGGACAGCACATCTTCGGGCAGCAGATCGATGTCGCCGGAGAGGATGCCCAGCTCCATCTCGTCCAACCCGAGATCGGCGAAGATCGACAGATCCCCGGCGGGGAGCACGGTCTCCTCGTCCTGGAGGATCTCGTCGAGCTCCTCCTCGTCGGGCACAGGGACGTCGAGGTATTCGAGGACCTGCTCCGCCAGCGGGAAGTCCCACGAGGCGGCGATGTCGGACAGGAAGACGTCGACCCGGTCGCCCAGGACCCGCAGCGCCACGAAGAACTCGTCGCCGACGGCGACCAGCCCGATCGTGCCGCTCTCGCTGGGCTGCTGCTTCAGGGCATGGATCAGCCCCTGCAGATCGGACGTCAACGTGGCCGGCAGCAGCTCGGCCTGCCAGCAACCGTCCTCGCGATAAACCACGATGGCGAAGTCGAGAGCGTCTTCGTCTGTCATCGCCATCCCCACCCGACCTCTGACACGACAGGTATCACCAGCACCCAATCGTTCCAGAACCAGACACCCGCCGTGTGCCTCTCGGGCCAAATTGTGATCAAAACCAAAGACGGCAGCCGGGTCACGACTCTGTGTCACGTTCCAAGTGCGCAGGTGAGGGGGTCCTCAGCACGGTCTGTCACGAGATAGCGTGGTGACCCATGGAGACCCTCGTCGTCGATCATCCGCTCGTGGCCCACAAGCTCACCACGCTGCGCGATGTCCGCACCGACTCGCCGACCTTCCGCAGGCTCGCCGACGAGCTGGTGACGCTGCTCGCGTACGAGGCCACGCGTGACGTGCGGGTCACCGAGGTCACCGTCGAGACGCCGGTCTCGCCCGCCAGGGGCGTGCGGCTGGCCAAGCCGTACCCGCTGGTCGTGCCGATCCTGCGGGCCGGGCTCGGCATGCTCGACGGCATGACCAGGCTGCTGCCGACGGCCGAGGTCGGGTTCCTCGGCATGATCCGCAACGAGTCGACGCTGCAGGCCGAGACGTACGCCACGCGCCTGCCCGACGACCTGTCCGGGCGCCAGTGCTACGTGGTCGACCCGATGCTGGCCACGGGCGGCACGCTGGCGGCGGCCGTGCAGTTCCTGTTCGACCGGGGCGCCGTCGACGTGACGGCGCTGTGCCTGCTGGCCGCGCCCGAGGGGCTGGCGTACATGGACAAGGTGTTCGCCAACTCCGGCAAGCCGATCCGCGTCGTCACGGCGGCGCTGGACGAGCGGCTCAACGAGAGCGGCTACATCGTGCCGGGCCTCGGCGACGCCGGCGACCGCCTCTACGGCGTGGCCTGACGAGCCCCCAGCCGGCGACCGCCTCTACAAGGTCCTCTAAGCACTCTCAACTCCCCGTTCCCGTCACGCGCGGTCATCACTTCGTTACATACTGTGGTTGGGTGGGTACGAAGAGCCAGGAAGGCAACTTCCGCATGCGCGTGGGGGAGCACGATGACCGATCACACCGACACGGATCCGACTCCGTACGCGGACGTGGAGACGGTGCTGTGCGACGAGTTCGCCGGCATCCACTCCGCGACCACCGTAACGCGCTGCGTGGAGGCGGCGCACTACGGCGCGCTGGAGGTCACCGGCTACGCCCATCCGAGCCTGGTCGAGCGCATCGCGCGCAAGCACCTTCATGTGCTGGCCCTGGTGGCCAGCGATCGTGGCTAAGCAAGATCAAAACTATCCCGGCAAGTCACCTTTACCCGGGCACTCGGGTGGGTAATGTAGTTGGCGGGTGGAGTGGGTAAGTGGCACGGAGGCGACGGTGCAGGTCAAAAAGGTCCTCACATACGGTGGTATCGCATTTGTTGCGTACTACCTGTTCGCGCGACCAGCTGACGCCGCGGACGCGGTGAGAGGAGCGTTCGACACGGTGTTCAACGCGGCCGACTCGCTGGCCCAATTTGTGAACAGCCTCTCATGAGACTGGTGACCCACGGGGACTCCGCTCCATCGTCGGTCAACCGCTACCTCCTCCCCCACGAACAACAGGTCATCATGGTGCGGCGGCATCCCGCCATCCTGCTGCGCCCGGTCGCCGAGGTCCTCGGCGGCCTCATCATCGCCGGGCTGCTCAGCAAGTTCTTCGGCGGAGGCGAGGCGGGCGGCACGGCACTCGTCGTCGTGTGGTGGCTGTGGCTCCTGCTGCTGATCCGTTTCGTCTGGAAAGTCGCGGAGTGGTCGGTCGATTACTTTGTGGTGACTTCCAAGCGAATGCTCCTCACCACAGGCCTCATCACGCGCAAGGTCGCGATGATGCCGCTGGGCAAGGTCACCGACATGAGCTTCCAGAGATCTCTGCTTGGGCGCATGCTCGGTTACGGGGAGTTCATCCTCGAATCAGCCGGGCAGGATCAGGCTCTGTCAACGGTCGAGTACATTCCGTATCCGGAAACCCTGTACCTCGAGGTCTGTCAGATGCTTTTTCCCAGCAAGGACGACAGCGACGATTAATCTCGACGTGGCAAATTCTTCACGCGGGGATACCAGATTCGGCTACTTCATGCAATCATTGCGTGTTGTTGACCCTTCCCCGCCCTGAGAGATGAGATGCCGAGTCAGGGAACCATCGGTGACCGCGTCCGAGGATTGCGGCTGAACAGGCGGATGTCTCAGGCCCAGCTGGCCGGACCCGACCTGTCTGACAGTTATGTCTCGCTCATCGAGTCGGGCAAGCGCACGCCGACTCCTGTGGTGGCCCGGCTGCTGGCCGAGCGCCTGGGATGCACGACCGAGTTCCTCCTTCACGGGATCGAGCCTCGGCAGCGCATCGACACCGAGCTGGGCCTGCGTCATGCCGAGCTCGAGCTGCAGCACGGAGACCCGTCCATCGCCGCCGACCGCTTCACCGAGATCGTGAAGGCCGCCGACGAGGAGAACGCCATGCTGACCGCGCAGGCGCGGTTCGGCCGGGCGCGCGCGCTGGAGGCCCAGGGCAGGCTGGGTCAGGCCGTGGAGGCGTTCGAGCGCCTGCGCCGGGAGGCCGCGGCCCACCCGGAGCGGCTGGCCGACCTGCCGCTCACGATCGCGCTGAGCCGCTGCTACCAGCGGGCGGGCGACCGGCTGCGGGCCCGTGACCTGGCCGCCGCCGCGCTGACCCAGGCCGAGCGGCTGTCGATCACGCGGGGCGAGCTCGCCACCGACCTGGCCGCCGCGCTGATCGAGGCGCGTGGCGAGAGCGAGACCGACTCCCGCGAGTTGTCCTACGTCAGGCAGGTGCTCGACCTGTCAGGCGTTCCTGAAGTTGTGGACCGTTCCGGAGAGATCCAGTCGCTCTGGCACGCGAGTGCCGAGGCGGCGGCCGGGGAGGACTCCGCGCTGGCCGTGCGTCTCGCGGACGACGCGATCGGGGCCGGCCGCCAGGCCAGGCTCGCGTTGCAGCTCGCCCGCACCGCCATGCACTGGTCCCGGATGCCGTCGGCGCCGATCGAGGAGGCGGAGCGGTTCGTCGCGAGCGCGGTCAGGGCGTTCGCGGTGTTCCCCGGCACCGTGCGCGAGCACGGTGAGAGCCTCATCGTGCACGCGCGGGTCAAGCTGCGCGCGGGCGACACCGTGGGGGCCGGCGAGCTGGCCACCTCGGCGCTGGGGCTGGCGCACGACCAGTCGGGCACGACCGCCGCCGAGGGTCACCTCGTGCTGGCGACCATCGCGCTCGACGGCGGCCTCGACGCCTCCGCGCACCTGCGGCAGGCACACGAGCTGCTGGTCACGCTCGACCGTCCGGTGTTCGGCTCCGACCGGCAGGCCGCGCGTTGCTGGCGCGAGCTGGGCGACCTGTACGGCAGGGCCGGGTCCGCGACCCAGCAGACGGCCGCCTATCGTAAGGCGCTGGAAGCGGCCGGGGTCCGCTCGGCCATGGCGGGGGTGACGACAGACGCCACAGTGTCCCGCTGAATCTCCGGGAGCTCCAGATTTGGTGTTTTGAGTCTGGAATAATTAGGGTCTACCAGTCATTGACTCATAGGATGACTGGTTTCCCCGGAGGAGGCGGACTGTGAGTCTGCGTACGGCGCAGCGGGCTTCGCTCGTCGACCAGGTGATCGATCAGCTCAAGGAGCAGATCACCTCAGGGTCGTGGCCGATGAACGGCAAGATCCCGACCGAGACCGTGCTCGCCGAGCAGCTCGGAGTGGGTCGCAACACCGTTCGTGAGGCCGTACGCGCGCTCACGCACGCCGGGCTGCTGGAGTGCCGTCAGGGCGACGGCACTTACGTCCGCGCGACCAGCGAGCTTTCCGGCGCGATGCTCCGGCGGCTGCGCCAGGCCGAGCAGCTCGAGATCCTCGAGGTACGCCGCGCCCTCGAGGTCGAGTCGGCCCGCCTGGCCGCCACCCGGCGCAACGACGAGGACATCAGGCGCATCGAGGCCGCGCTGGCCGAGCGCGAGCGGGCCTGGGAGCTGGACGACCCCGACTTCTTCGTCGAGGCCGACCTGGCCTTCCACATGGCCGTCGCGCACGCCACCCACAACCTCGTCCTCATCGACCTGTACGAGGACTTCTCGGCGGCGCTGCGGGCCAGCATCACCGCCGCGGGCACGTCGCTCAACAAGAGCTACATCCCGCACGACGCGATCGCGCGGGCCATCGCGGCCGGCGACGCGGCGGCGGCCGAGCGGGCCGGGCACGCCTGCATGGAGCACATCCTCATCGCGCTCACGGAGTCCTGACCCCGCCCAGGAGCGCCTGATGGTCGCGGGCGAAGTCGATGAACGGCGTCGCGGGGCGGCCTGTCACGGTCTCGAAGTCGGGAGTCGTGTAGTCGCCCCAGCCCTTCGCGTACGCCACCAGGTACTCCCCCGTGACCTGCGCGTCCCATGCGGGCAGCCCCGCCTCCCGCATGGAACGCACGGCCGCCTCCACGGGCACCCGCTCGTAGCCGATCGGCCTGCCGTGCACCCGCGACAGGTCCTCGGCGACCGAGGCCAGTGAGATGCTGGCCGGGCCCGTGAGAGTGTAGGTGGCGCCCTTGTGCCGCTCGGGAGCGCGCAGGATCTCAGCGGCGGCGGCGCCGATGTCGCGTACGTCGATCATGCCGATCCTGCCCTCGCCCAGCGCGCCGTACAGGGTGTCGCCGTTGACCGAGCCGAAAAGGTTCTGCATGAAGAAGGCCGGGCGCAGGATGGTCCAGTCGAGGCCGGAGGCCGCGAGCTCGACGTCCGACAGGGCGTGCAGGCGGCCGTTGCGCGTCGGCGCGTCGTGCGCGGCGCCGATGGCCGACATGCGCACCACGTGGCTCACCCCGGCCTGCTTGGCCGCCCACAGGGCGTTCATGCTGCGGTGCGGCGCGTGCGGGCCCATGGGGGTCAGCACCCACAACGTCTTCACGCCGCGGAACGCCTCGCCGAGCGTGGCGGGCTCGTCGAGGTCGCCGACCGCGACCTCCACCCCCGACGGCGCCTTGGCCGGGTCACGCACCAGCACCCGCACGTCGGCGGTGCCTTCGAGGGAGCGCAGGACGGCACGCGAGACGGTGCCGCCGGCACCGGTGATCAAGATGGTCATGACAGGGTCCCCTCCTCAGCGGAGACAAGCTCGTCGATCAGGTCGAAGAAGGCCCGGATGCCGGGCAGGTTTGCGCCTTTCGCCCGCGATGCGGCGAAGTCGGCGCTCGATCGCCACTCCACGATGTCCAGCCACTCGTCGGGAGACACGCGGACCAGCTTGGCGCCCAGGAATCCGGCCCTGTCAGCCTGGAAGTCCGCGATCATCCCCGGCCGGGCGGCCAGCAGGTCGTCGGCCCGATCGGATGACACCCGGAACCGGGTGAGTTCCACCGTTGTCGTCATGCTCTGAGAATATAGTAATAATCAGTGACTATCAAGATTAGTGACTAAATCGGGAGTGTGTGGTGCGCAGGAGCCAGCGCAAGCAGGTGGAGCCGGACCTCGGCATCCTGTCCAGCCGGTCGCTCTTCAGCCTGCAGCGGGAGCTGTTCACGAAGCTGAGCGAGCAGGGGCATCCCGAGCTGCGGCCCCGGCACGGAGCCGTCATGGCCTACCTCGACGAGGAGGGCAGCCGGGCCACCGACCTGGCCGCGCAGTCGGGCCAGCACAAGCAGGTCATCGGCACGCTGGTGGACGAGCTGGTGGCGCTCGGGTACGTGGAGCGGCAGCCCGACCCGGCCGACCGGCGGGCCAAGCTGATCGTGCCCACTGAGAAGGGCCGCGATCACATGGCCAAGTCGGACGCCATCCTCGCCGAGATGGAGGCCGAGCACGCCAAGGCGGTCGGCGAGGAGGCGTACGCGCAGTTCAAAAGGGTGTTCAGGCTGGTCGTCGAGCGCCAGACGGGATCAGGTCTGGCGCAGTGACATGACCAGGTAGCGGAAGGCCGGCTCGGCGTCGCCGGGCACGTCTTGGATGAGGGCCGGCCTGGTGGGCGACTCCATGTTGATCCTGGCCAGGTCGCTCTCGATGCCGGTCAGGCCGTCGAGCAGGAACTGCGACTGGAAGGCGATCTGGATGTCGTCGCCGCGCAGCTCGCACGGCACCACCTCGGCGCCGCGCCCGATGTCGCCCCCGCCCGCCTGGATCAGCACCTGCCCCTGGCTGAACGACAGCCGGATCGCGGTGTTGCGCTCGGCCACGAGCGCGACCCGCTTGATCGCCCCGACGAACGGCGCCACCGCCACGTCGGCCCTGATCGACCAGTCGGAGGTGAGCCGGGCGCGGTAGTCGATGAACTGCTCGTCGAGCAGCCGCACGGTGGTGCTGCGCCCGACGCTCTCGAACCCGGCCACGCCGTCGCCCATCGCGATCGAGACCTCGCCGCCGCGCAGCGACTTGGCCACCTCGACCAGCACCCGGGCCGGGACCATGGCGGAGACGGCGACGCCGGGGGCGGCCGGGCGCCAGGCGAAATCGCGGGCGGCGATGCGGTAGCGGTCGGTCGCCGCCATCGCCACCGACTCGCCCTCGATGTCGACCCTGATGCCGGTGAGCATCGGCAGCGTGTCGTCGCGGCTGGCCGCCGGCGCCACCTGGCCGACGGCGGAGGCGAACACGCCGCCGCCGATGGCGCCGATGCTCGGCGGCATGGTGGGCAGGGTCGGGAAATCCTCCACCGGCATGGTGATGAGCCCGAACTCGGCGCTCCCGCAGGTCAGCACCGCCTCGGCGCCCTCGGTGACGATCTCGACGTCGTCGGCCGGCAGGCTGCGGCTGATCTCGGCCAGCAGGCGGCCCGGGATCAGCACCCGCCCCTCCTCGGCCACGTCGGCGTCGATCGCGGCCCGCGCGGAGACGTCGTAGTCGAACGCCGACAGCGTCAGCTCCTCGCCCGCCTCCAGCAACAAGCCGGACAGGACTGGCACCACGGGGCGGCTGGGCAGGATACGGGCAGCCCATGCCACCGCTTCTGCAAGAACATCGCGGTTAACCCGGATTTTCACCTGAAACCACCTCTTCGTCGCGCCATGCCTCTATGAAAATAGCCGCTGCGACCGACAACTCTGAGCGGTTCCCCGCAGGCGATCAGCGGCCGTCGACGGGTTCCGCCTCAGACGATCAGCGGCTGTTGATCGCCGCGGGCGGTCAGCGGCTGTCGAGGTAGGCGAGCACGGCCAGGACGCGCCGGTTGTCGTCGTCGGACGGCGCGAGGCCGAGCTTGGCGAAGATGGAGGCCGTGTGCTTGGCCACGGCGCTCTCGCTGAGGAAGAGCCGCTGCGAGATGGCGGCGTTGGAGCGGCCCTCCGCCATGGCCTCCAGCACCTCGCGCTCGCGCGGCGTCAGCGCGGCCAGCGGCTCGTTCCTGGCGTTCCTGGCCAGCAGCTTGGCGATCACCTCCGGGTCCATGGCGGTGCCGCCCTCGGCCACCCGGCGTACGGCGTCGACGAACTGCTCGGCGTTGAAGACGCGGTCTTTCAGCAGGTAGCCGATACCGCCCGAGCCGTCGGCCAGCAGCTCGCGCGCGTAGAGCTGCTCGACGTGCTGCGACAGCACGAGCACCGGCAGGCCGGGAATCTGCTTCCTGGCCGCCAGCGCGGCCTGAAGGCCCTCGTCGGTGAACGTGGGCGGCAGCCGCACGTCCACGATCGAGACGTCGGGGCGCAGCTCCAGCAGGCCCTTGAGCAGCTCGGGGCCGCTCTCCACGGCCGCCACGACCGTGAAGCCGTGCGCCTGGAGCAGGTGCACCAGGCCGTCTCTGAGCAGGTAGAGGTCTTCGGCGATGAGGACGCGGTTCATCAGCATCCGAATTTCGTCGGCAGGTGCCGTGACTCGTGGTTGGCGCGGAGGTGGTGAGCCATGACGTACATGGTCCCACCCACCGCGATCATCGCGAAGATGACCGGCCACTGCCAGGGCTCGGGCACGTGCAGGGCGAGGAACCAGGACTTCTCCTCCACCCCGAAGATCTTGAAGATGGCGGGCACGACCCCCTGCGGGAACGAGGGGCACCAGGCCGTGCACCACAGCAGCGCGACCGCGATGGCCTTGCCCCGGGGCAGCTTGTCCGCCGGCTCGTGGGGCAGCACGCCGGGCAGGTCGAGAGTGACGGTCGTGGGGCCGCCCGGCGGGCTGTTGAGCGCGAGCACGCCGTCGAAGGCGAGCAGCCGCCGCTCGATGCCGTTCAGCCCGCTGCCCTTGGCCGGGTCGGCGCCGCCGAGGCCGTCGTCGGTGACCGTCACGCGCAGGTCGGCGCCGTGAGAGCTGATGTCCACGGCGGCGGTGCTCGCGTCGCCGTGCCGGGCGGCGTTCGACAGCAGCTCGCTGACCGCGAAGTACACCGCCGCCTCCACCGGCGACTCCGGCCGCTCCGGCAGATCCACGGTGACGGTGACCTGCAGCGGGCTGTCCATGGCCAGCGCGCGCACGGCGTCGGCGAGCCCGCGCTCGGCCAGGACGGGCGGATGGATGCCGCGGATGACCCTGCGCAGCTCCGTCAGCGTCTCGGCGGAGGACTCCCTGGCCTTCGTCAGCAGCGCCTTGGCCGCCTGCGGGTCGGTGTCGACGAGCTGCTCGACCGCGCCGAGCGTCATCCCGATCGCCACGAGCCTGGCCTGCGTGCCGTCGTGCAGGTCCCGCTCGATCCTGCGCATCTCGGCCGCCTGCGAGTCGGTCGCCAGGTTGCGGGTCCGCCGCAGGTGGCTGACCTGGCCGGCCAGGCGGCTGGCCACGGTCGCGCCGAGCAGCAGGTCGGTCCAGTGCGCGTACATGAGCAGGGCCCGCTCCGGCATCACCGCGAACACCGGCAGCAGCGACACCTTCACCATCGGGTCGAGCAGCAGCCAGAGGTCGTCGCGCCAGGTGGCGGGGTCCTTGACCATCCACTTCCACCGGTTGTTCCAGGCCGGCACGCGGGGCGTCTTGTAGAGCGTGCGCTCCGAGCGGTACATCCCGTTCGGCTCCGGCACGGGAGGCGGAGGCGCCGGCAGGTAGGGGCTCTCGACCTCCACCCCCGTCCACTCGCGCACCAGCCGCCGGTTCAGCTCCGCGAGCCGCCTGACCATCCGCACCTGCGGCGGGAACAGCAGGACCACGCCCAGCATGAAGGCCAGCAGCAGCATCGGGACCGACACGGCGAGCACGACGGCCTGCACGACGCCGAGAACGAGCAACGCCGTGATCTGTCCGTACCTCCGAAGCATGCCCCCAGTCTGCGACAACCGGGACGGAGTGGTCACTGCACCTAGATACACCCTTGTCCGGCATCCACCTGGATTCTCCGGGAAACGCCGCGTCCCTAGCGTCGAAGGCATGAAAATCATCGAGGTCAGGAACCTGCGCAAGCAGTACCCGGGCCACCTGGCGGTCGAGGATGTCTCGTTCGAGGTGGCCGAGGGCGAGATCTTCGGCATCCTCGGCCCCAACGGCGCGGGCAAGACCACCACGGTCGAGTGCGTGGCCGGGCTGCGCGAGCGGGACGGCGGCGACGTCCGCGTGGCCGGCCTCGACCCGCGCGAGGACCGCGACGCGCTGCGCCGCGTGCTCGGCATGCAGCTCCAGAGCGCCGCCCTGCCCGACAAGATCAAGGTCTGGGAGGCGATGGACCTGTACGCCTCCTTCTACCCCGACCCCGCCGGCTGGCCGGAGCTGCTGGACCGGGTGGGCCTGTCCGCCAAACGCGAGAGCCTGTTCAAGGACCTGTCCGGCGGCCAGCGCCAGCGGCTGTCCGTGGCGCTGGCCCTGGTCGGCCGGCCGCGCGTGGCCGTGCTGGACGAGCTGACCACCGGCCTCGACCCCCAGGCGCGCAGGGACACGTGGGAGCTGGTCGAGCAGGTCCGCGACACCGGCGTGACCATCGTGCTGGTCACCCACTTCATGGAGGAGGCCGAGCGCCTCTGCGACCGGATCGCCCTCATCGACGCCGGCAAGGTCGCCGCCACCGACACCCCCGCCGGGCTGATCGCCCAGGTGGGCGGGGAGCAGAAGGTACGGTTCCGGCCCAGCGCGCCCGTCGACGACGCCGTGCTGCTGGCCCTGCCCGAGGTGCGGGAGGTCACCAGGACCGGCCCCCAGATCGTGGTACGCGGCACCGGCAACCTCGCCCCCGCGGTCACCCTCGCCCTGGCCCACCACCAGGTCGTGCCCGCTGACCTGCGCATCGAGCAGGCCACCCTCGACGACGCGTTCCTCGCGCTGACCGGAAGGAAGCTGTCATGAAGCTGCTCGCCATGGAGGCCAAGCTGCACCTGCGGGACTGGCCGACCCTGGTGTTCTCGATCGGGCTGCCCGTCGGGCTCCTGCTCATCCTGGGGCTCAGCATCCCGAGCTTCACGGAGTTGCAGGACACCGGTGAGCGGATCGTGGACACGCACATGCCGAGCACGATGGCGCTGCTCTCCCTGCTGACGCTCTCGTGCAGCGTGCTGCCCGCGGTGCTGGCCACGTACCGGCAGCAGGGGGTGCTCAGGCGGCTGTCGACCACGCCCGTGCACCCCGCGCGGGTGCTGGGCGCGCAGCTCCTGATCAACCTGGCCGTCGGGACCGTGGCCACGGCCGTCCTCATCGTGGCCGGGTGGCTGGCGTTCGGCGCCGCGCCGCCCCGGCAGTGGGCCTGGTTCGTCCTGGTCTTCCTGCTGGGCACCGCCGCGATGATGGCGCTCGGGCTGGTGATCGCCGCGCTCGCGCCGAGCGCCAAGGCCGCTCAGGGGATCGGGTCGCTGGTGATGTTCCCGCTGATGTTCCTCGGCGGGGTGTGGCTGCCGCGCGAGCTCATGCCCGAGCCGGTCCGCGTGGTCAGCGACTTCTCCGTGGCCGGGCCGTTCGCCCAGGCGCTCAAGGACACCTGGGCGGGGCAGCCGCCGCAGCTCATCCACCTGGCGGTCGTGGCCGCAGGGCTGGTCGTGTTCGGCGCGATCGCCGTGCGGTCCTTCCGATGGGAGTAAAAGGCCCACCGCCGCGGGGGCGCGGAGGGAGGCGTCAGCGCCCGGCCCACACCGGGCGCGCGCCTGTGACGTTGGTCATCAGCGAGTACAGCGAGGACGACGCCGTGATGAACAGGCGGTTACGCTTGAGCCCGCCGAACACCAGGTTGGCCGTGGCCTCGGGGAGCCTGAGCCGGCCGATGAGCGTGCCGTCGGGGTCGTAGCAGAGCACCGCCTTGCCGGCCGCGATCCACACCCGCCCGGTGTCGTCGAGCCGCAGGCCGTCGTAGTTGTCCTGCTCCCCGCCCTCGGCGAAGACCTTGCCGCCGCCCAGCGTGCCGTCGTCGCCCACCTCGAACACCCGCAGCTGCCTGGCCTTGGTGTCGGCGACGTAGAGCCGCCGCTCGTCGAGGGAGAAGGCCAGCCCGTTCGGCCGGACGAAGTCGTCGGCCACGATCCGCACCTCGCCCGTCACCGGGTCGGCCCGGTAGACGTGGCAGCCGTCGATCTCCTGCTCGGCGGCCACGCCCTCGTAGTTGCTGAGGATCCCGTACGGCGGGTCGGTGAACCAGATGGAGCCGTCGGAGCGCACCACCACGTCGTTGGGGCTGTTGAAGCGCTTGCCCTGCCACCGGTCGGCGATCACGGTGATCGAGCCGTCGTGCTCGGTGCGGGTCACCCGGCGCCCGCCCTGCTCGCAGGAGACGAGCCGGCCCTCGCGGTCGAGCGTGTTGCCGTTGACGTAGCCGGACGGCTGCCGGAACGGGCCCACCGCGCCGGTCATCTCGTCCCAGCGCAGCATCCGCTCGTTCGGGATGTCGCTCCAGACCAGGAAGCGGCCGGCCGGGAAGTACACCGGGCCCTCCGCCCAACGGGTGCCGGTGTGCAGGATCTCGACCTTGTCGTCCCCGCCGATCGCGCCGAACCGCTCGTCCAGCACCTCGAACTCCGTGGGAATCGTGTCCGTCATGCCGACCACCCTACGGGCGTGATCGGGGCGCCGACGGTCTCCATCCTGGAGACGCGCTTCGCGCGCACCCTCAAGTAACCTTCAGGTATGACCAAGGTCGCCTGGAACACCAAGGAGCTGACCGTCGGCCAGCTCGCCGAGCGCAGCGGCGTCGCCGTCTCCGCCCTGCACTTCTACGAGGCCAAGGGCCTCATCAGCAGCCGCCGCACCGCCGGCAACCAGCGTCGCTACAGCCGCGACAGCCTGCGCAGGGTCGCCTTCATCAGGCTCGCCCAACGCATCGGCATCCCGCTGAAGGTCATCAAGGACGCGCTGGCCGAGCTGCCCGACGAGCGCACCCCCACGCGCGACGACTGGGCCCGGCTGTCGGCCGCCTGGCGCAGCGAGCTCGACGACCGGATCGAGCAGCTCCAGCGGCTGCGCGACGACCTCACCGACTGCATCGGCTGCGGCTGCCTGTCGCTCGACCGGTGCCCGGTCGCCAACCCCCACGACCGGCTGGGCGACGAGGGGCCCGGCGCGCGGCGCATCGACACCCGGATCTGCCCGCCGCAGACCGCCTGCTGCACCGCCGCGCCCGCGCCCGCTTCTGCCGGAGGGTCGTGAGGGTCAGCGAGTGGTCTTGGCCGGCGGGACGATCAGCGTCGGCCGGTGGGCGTGGTGCAGCACATGGTTCGAGACGCTGCCCAGCAGCACCGACCGCACCCCGGCCAGGCCGCGCGAGCCCGTGACGATCACCGACGCGTCGATCTCGTCGGCCACGTCCACGACCGTCTTCCAGATCGACTCGTTGTCGGCCACCGCCCGATAGCTCACGTCGCTCAGCCCGGCGGCCACCGCCAGCTCGGCGCCCTCCTTCGCGTGCTGCTCGGCCTGCGCCTTCGCCTCGTCCTCCGTGCCGGGGTCGATCGCGCCGGCGGCCAGCGGATACTTCTTGAGCTGCACGAGCAGCGGCTCCCACACCGTGACGATCACCGTGGGCTCGGCCGTGAGGTGCTTGGCGGCGAACTCGATCGCGGCGCGCGCGTCCGCCGAGCCGTCATAGGCGACGAGGATGGTCATGGCGTTCTTCCCTTCGCTTCAAGTCATCCGTTAGAGCACCGGGGCGATCACCGGCCATTCCAGGCGCCGCTGTCTGGTTGGTCACATGAGGTCGAGGCCGGCGAGCTGGGCGCGGCTGGCCACGTTGAGCTTGGGGAAGGCCCGGTAGAGGTGGTAGCTGACGGTCTTCGGGCTGAGGAACAGCTGCGCGCCGATCTCCTTGTTGGTCAGGCCCGTGGCGGCCAGCCGGACGATCTGCAGCTCCTGCGGCGACAGCGCCTGGGCGGCCGGCTCCGTACCGGACGTGGTGGTGTCGCCCGTGGCACGCAGCTCCGTCCTGGCGCGCTCGGCCCACGGGCGGGCGCCCAGGCGCTCGAACGTCTCCAGCGCCGCCCGCAGGTGCGGGCGGGCGCTGCCCTTGTTGCGCTCCCTGCGCAGCCGCTCACCGAACGCCAGGTGCGTACGGGCCGCCTCCCACGGGCGCTCCCCCGAGGCATGCAGGCGAACGGCCTGCCGGAAGTGCTCCTCGGCCCGGTCCGAGCCCGGCTCCACCAGGGCGCGGCAGCGGTGCAGCACCGCCTCCGCCCACGGCAGCTCCGCCGCCAGGGCCCACTCCTCGAAGCGGCGCAACGGCTCCTCCGCCGGCAGGCCCAGCCTGGTCGCGGCCTCGACCTGGTCGGGGGCGAAGTAGACCGCCTGCATCTGGTGGCGCACCGGGCCCGCCATCGCCGCCTCGAACCGGCCCAGCGCCTCCGTGAAACGGCCCTGACCCAGATCCAGCAGCGCCAGCGCCCACTCCGCCCAGGCCAGGTCGTTCGCGATGCGGGTGACGTCAAACCGGTCGCGGCCCCGCGCCGCCAGCTCCACGCACCTCGGCGCGTCGCCCTGAGCTGCGGCGATCCAGGCCAGCGTGCCCTCCAGATAGCCGGCCCGGTTCGGCTGGCCCGTGTCGGAGGCCAGCTGCAGGCCCTCCGTGGCGGTCGCCACCGCGTCCCTGAACCGGCCCAGGTACAGCTCCGCCGAGGCCAGCGTCAGGTGCACGATGGGCAGCTTGCCGATCTCGCCGTTCGCGCGGCACTCCGCCGCGACGGCCGCCGAGATGTCCCGGCCGGCCTGGAAGTCGCCCACGATCGTGGCCACGAACGCGGCATTGACCCGCAACGCGTGCGCGCCCTCCGTGATGCGGGCGCCCGCCGCCACCAGGCCGCGCATGATCGGCAACGCGCCGGCCGGGCCCTCCCGCAACAGCACCGCCGCGCCCGTCACCGCCCGCACCGCCGGCTCCAGACCGTCCTCCGGGCGCAGGCCCAGGGCGTGCAGGCGATCGGCCGCCTCGGCCACCTTGGCGGGGTCGCTGAGCTGCCAGGCGTTGCGGGCGGCGTCGATGAGCATGAGCCCGGCCGCCACGCGATCGCGCCCCTCCGGCTCGTCCGTGCGGTGGGCGCTGGATGGGGTCAGGTGTTCGGCTCCGGCTACCAGCAGGTCGTGGGCCAGGTACGGGGTGCCCTCGTCGAAGGCGATCCGGGCGCGCAGCTCCGCGAGGCGGGCACGCGAGCGGGGGTCCGTGACCAGCTCGGCCGCCCGCTCCACGAGTTGCTTGGCCCGTGCGGGCTGGCCGGCGTCGGCGGCGGCCACGGCGGCCGAGGTGAGGCGGCCGGCCTTGAGCGCCGGGTCCGCCGTCAGGTCGGCGGCGCGGGCGAGGGCCGCCGCCGCGCCCGCGTTGCCGTTGCGGTCCTTGGCCCGCCGTGCCGCCTGCTCCAGTGCCTGCGCCGCCTCCTCGTCCGGGCCGGTCGCGGCGGCGGCCAGGTGCCAGGCCCGCCGGTCCGGCTGCCCCGCGAGGAGCCGGGCGAGCAGGGTGTGCACCCGCAGCCGCAGCTCGTAGCCGCCGTGCTGGGACGCGGCCGTGCGCATGAGCGGATGGGTGAACTCGACCCGGCCGCCGGCGAACCTGACCAGTCCGGCGTCCTCGGCGGCGGCCAGGGCCGAGGCGGGCACCCCGAGCCCGTCCGTCGCCTGCCTGATCACGCCGAGGTCGCCCCCGTCGGTCAGCGCCATGACCAGCAGCGCCGTCCGCGCGTCCGGGGGCAGCTCGGCGATGCGGGAGGCGTACGCGCTCTGGATGCGCTCGGGAAGGGGCAGCGGCCCACCCTCATAAACGCCGTCATAGCCCCCGTCCGAGCCGCCTTTCAGCGGGCTGTGGCGGGCTGCCGAGCGGGGCAGCTCGCGCAGGGCGAGCGGGTTGCCGCAGCTCTCCTCCACGATCCGGTCGCGCAGCGGCGCGGCCAGGCCCGGCTCGGCGTCGGCGAGCAGCTCCAGGGCGCTGCGCCGGTCGAGCCCGGACAGCCGCAGCTCCGGCAGCCCCGACGCGTCGAACCCGTCACGCGCCCCGAACACCATCGCGACCCCCTCGGCGTGCAGCCGGTGCGCGGCGAACCGCAGGGCCTGCACCGACGCCTGGTCGAGCCAGTGGGCGTCGTCCACCAGGCACAGCAGCGGCCCGTCCTCGGCCAGCTCCGCCAGCAGCGACAGCACAGCCGCGCCCACCAGGAGCTGGTCGTCACCGGCCGCCGGGCGCAGCCCCAACGCGCCCTCCAGCGCGGCGGCCTGCGGCGCGGGCAGGGCGGGCAGCCGGTCCAGCGCCCGGCGCAGCAGCAGGTGCAGCGAGGCGAACGGGATCTCCGCCTCGGTCTCGATGCCGACCCCGCGCAGCACGCGCATCCCGTCGGCCCGGCGGCCGGCGTGCTCCAGGAGCGAGGTCTTGCCGATGCCCGGCTCGCCCCTGAGCACGAGGACGCCCGACCGTCCCTCGCGCGCCTGGTCGAGCAGCTCCTCGACGACCTTCTGCTCCCCTGCCCGACCCCATAGCACGAACGCATCCTAGTCACTTGTCCGATACCGGCCTGACAAGGGCATTCGTAGCGTTGCTCCCGTGAATCAGACGCGAGCGGTCGAGCTGGACTCGGTCACCAAGCACTACTCCCACGGCGTCACCGCCCTCGATGACGTGACGATCGGCTTCGCGGCCGGCACGTTCACGGCGGTGATGGGGCCCTCCGGGTCGGGCAAGAGCACGATGCTGCAGTGCGCGGCGGGGCTCGACCGGCCCAGCTCCGGGCGGGTGATCGTGGACGGGCGTGACCTGGCCCAGCTCGGCGAGCGCAAGCTGACGCTGCTGCGGCGCGACCGGATCGGGTTCGTGTTCCAGTCGTTCAACCTGCTGCCCTCGCTCACGGCCGAGCAGAACGTGGCGCTCCCGCTGCGCCTGGCCGGCCGCCGTCCCGACCGCGACCTCGTCCGGCAGAGCCTGGAGGCCGTCGGTCTTGGCGGGCGCGCCGGGCACCGGCCCGCCGAGCTGTCGGGCGGGCAGCAGCAACGCATCGCGATCGCCCGCGCGCTGGTCACCCGGCCGGCCGTGCTGTTCGCCGACGAGCCGACCGGCGCGCTCGACGCCAACACCAGCCGGGACGTGCTGCGCCTGCTCCGCACGCTGGTGGACCGGCAGGCCCAGACGATCGTCATGGTGACGCACGACCCGGTCGCGGCCTCGTACGCCGATCGGGTGGTGTTCCTGGCCGACGGGCGGGTGTACGGGGAGTTGCACGACCCCACCGCCGAGCTCGTGTCCACCCGGATGCTGCAGCTGGAGGCGTCATGCTGAGGATCGCCTGGTCCACGCTGCGGACGCGGTGGATGTCGTTCGCGGGCACGTTCGCCGCCCTGATGCTGGGCACCGCGCTCGTCGCGGCGCTCGGGCAGGTGCTCGCCTCCAGCATCTCCTCCCCCGACCGGGGGCCTCAGCGGTACGCCGCCGCGCCCGTCGTGGTCGTGCCCGACGGGCGCCTCACGGTCGACACCTGGCAGGGGGGCAGCAGCGCGCCACTCGCCGAGCCGCGCGGGCTCGACGCCGCCCTGGTCGGGCGGCTGCCCGGTGGTGTGGTGGACCGGGTGTTCCCGGCCCAGCTCGCCGGTGGGCCGGCCGCCGTGGGACGGCCCTGGTCCGCCGCCCGTACGGCGCCGCACGTGCTCGTCGCCGGACGGGCACCGGCCGCGGCCGACGAGATCGCGGTGAGCGCCGGCGCCCAGGCGCGAGCGGTGAAGGGTGTCGGGGCGCGGGTGCGAGCGGTCGAGGGCGCCGGGACGCGGGTGCGGGTGGTCACGGCGGACGGTGTGCATTCCTATCGGGTCGTCGGGGTGACGGCGGCGGGGCCTGAGGCCGTCGTGTTCTTCAGCGACGCGCAGGCCGCCCGGCTGTCGCCGCGGATCGACGCGATCGCCTCGTGGAGCCCCGCCGCCGAGGTGCGGGCCGCCGTCGGGGGCCGGGCGGAGGTGCTGACCGGCCAGGAGCGGGCGTTGCCCGATCCGTCCCGGGTCGCCGACGAGCGGGCGCGGAACAACGCGAACACCATCGCGGGCATCGCCGCCGGTTTCGCCGGGTTCATCGCGGTGTTCGTGGTGTCGTCCACGTTCGCGTTCGCGGTGGGGCAGCGGCGGCGCGAGTTCGCGTTGCTGCGCACGATCGGCGCCACCGTAAGACAGGTGCGCCGCATGCTGTACGGGGAGGCCGTCCTCGTCGCCGTCACCGCCTCCGCGCTCGGCGCGTTCGCCGGGCCGTTGGCCACCCGGCCGATCCTCGGCTGGCTGGCCTCGCTGGGGATGGCGCCCGCGTGGCTGGTGCCGTCCACGTCCGCGGTCCCGTCGTACCTCGCCTTCTGCACCGGCGTGCTGGTGTCGGTGCTGGGCGTGGCCGCGGCGGCCAGGCGGGCGGGCAGTGTGCGGCCCGCGGAGGCGATGCGCGAGTCGGCGGTCGAGCCGCGCGCCATGACCCTCGCCCGCTGGATCGCGGGCCTCGCCGTGCTGGCCACCGCCGTGATCAGCATGGCCGTGAACGCGCTCGGCGACCCCGCAGGAGCCACCAACAACAAGACGTTCATGCCGGTCGTCATGCTGCTCATCGCCGCCGCCGGCCTGCTCGCGCCGGTCTTCGTCCGCCCGGTCGCCCGGCTGCTCACCCGCCCGCTCGAACGGCTGCGCGGCGCGGGCGGCACCGTGGTCGCCGCGGGGACCACGGCCTCCGCCGGGCGTACGGCGGCGACGGCCGCGCCCGTGCTCGTCACCGTGGCGCTGGCGGCGACGCTGCTCGGCGGGGCCGCGATGACCGACGCCACCAAGACGGCGGTGGAGACCGCCCCCGTCCGCGCCGACTACCTGGTGCTGCCGACGGGCGCCGGGCTGGACCGGCAGCTCGTGGAGCGGCTGCGGTCGATCCCCGGCGCGGACGTCACCACCACGACGTCCACCAGCTTCTACACGCTCGAAGGCGCCACCCAGCTCATCCAGCGGCCGGTGACGGCCGTGGACCCGGCGGCGCTGCGTACCGCGCTGTCGATCCCGCTGAGCGCAGGCTCCCTGGACGAGCTGCGCGACGACACGATCGTGGTGTCGGAGACGTGGGAGCTGAAGCTGGGGCAGAGCGTGCGAATCTGGCGGGCGGACGGCAGCCGGGCCACATTCCGGGTCGTCGGCCTGCTCGGCGAGAACGCGCCCGCCGACGCGTACGTGACCACCGCCCACACCTTCTCCGCCCTGCCTTCACTCGCCTACGTCAAGCTGCGCCCGGGCTCCTCCGCCCCGGCCGTGCGCGAAGCGCTGGGCGAGGCCGTCGCCGGGCACAACGCCCGCGCGCTGCCCAGGAGCGAGTGGGCCGCGAGCCTGGACGCCCGCCGCGCCTCCGCCAGCCGGCTCGGCCTGCTGGTGGTGCTCGCCATCATGCTCGGCTACACGATCATCTCGCTGGTCAACACCCTGCTGATGGCCGCCTCCGACCGGGCGCCCGAGCGCGGCGCGCTGCGGCTGCTGGGGGCGACGGGGCCGCAGCTCCTGCGGTACGTGGTGGCGGAGGCGCTGGTGGTGGTGGCCGTGGGGGTCGTGCTGGCCCTCGCCGCCACGGGGGTGAGCCTGCTCGGGTTGTGGGCGGCGCTGGTGCAGCTCGCCGGGCCCGTCGCCGTCGCCGTGCCGTGGCAGCCGGTCGGCGCGGTGATCGTGGCCTGCGCCGTGCTGGCGGTGCTGGCCGCCGCGCTCCCCGCCGCCCGCGTGAAGGGCGCCGCCCTCCCCAAGGGCTGACCTGGCCCGCCTCCGCTGACCCGGCCCGGCTGCCCCTGCGCTGCCCGGGCCGTGCCGGCCTGGCCGTGCCGGCCTGGCCCGGTTGCGCTGCCCCCAGGTAGGATCCCCCACCATGGCAAGCCGCATCTCCGAGCTGATCATCCCTTGTCAGGATCCGAAC
The DNA here is from genome assembly GCF_012034275.1 of Nonomuraea composti. Lineage (NCBI taxonomy): Bacteria > Bacillati > Actinomycetota > Actinomycetes > Streptosporangiales > Streptosporangiaceae > Nonomuraea > Nonomuraea composti. Next base: position 157,412 of record NZ_JAATEP010000012.1, read on the forward strand.
CGGCTCGCCGCGTTCTGGTGCGAGGTCCTCGACTTCGTCGTCCTCGACACCGAGGACGACGGCTCGGTGGAGATCGGCCCGCGGGAGGGGTTCGGCGGCCTGCAGCCGACGCTGGTCTTCAGCCCCACCACCGAGCCCAAGACCGGCCCGCTGCGGATGCACTTCGACGTCAACGCCACCGACCGCGACCAGGACGAGGAGCTCGACCGCCTGCTCAAGCTCGGTGCGCGCCCGGCCGACGTCGGCCAGACCGGCGAGGAGTCGTGGCACGTGCTGGCCGACCCGGAGGGCAACGAGTTCTGCCTGCTGCGCACCCGCCTGAGCTGAGCGCTCGTGGTAGCCGGGGTACCGGGACAGCCCGTCGGCCCGCCGGCACACCAGGAATCCCCCCTGCTCGTCGCGGCTGACGACGCCCAGCAACCGGTCCTGGTCGTCGACACGTTCCACGAGCTCGGTCACAGCGGCATGATCTCAGCTCGCGAGCTCCGGCCTTGGCGAATCTGGTCACCAGGATGTCGGAGCGGTGAGAAGATCTAGGGTGCTCCGAATAGCGAACGCCGTACTCGCGAGATTGCCCGAGCCCCTGCGCGCACTCGCGCTGAAGCACAGCGAGCTGCTGAAGTTCGCAGTGGTGGGCGGAACGACGTTCCTCGTCGACAACGCGGTCTTCTACGGGCTGAAGCTCACCGTCCTGGAGCCGAAGCCGGTGACCGCGAAGATCATCGCGGTGCTCGTGGCGACGATCGTGTCCTACGTGCTCAACCGCGAATGGTCGTTCCGCACCCGGGGCGGCCGCGAGCGCCGCCACGAGGCCGCGCTGTTCTTCCTGGTCAGCGGCATCGGCTTGGTGCTCAGCTCGGCGCCGCTGTGGATCTCCAGGTACGTGTTCCTCCTGGAGACGCCGGAGGTGAGCCTGGCGACGCAGGAGATCGCCGACTTCGTGAGCGCGCAGCTCGTCGGCACGCTGGTCGCCATGATCTTCCGCTTCTGGGCGTTCAGGAAGTGGGTCTTCCCCGACGAGAAGACCCCCTCCCGCGGCCTCCGGCTGGTCTCCTCCCGCGACTCCACGGACGAGGCGGCCTGACGCCCTGGTGCCGCGCCAGGCCCACGAGGCGGCCCGATGCCCTAGTGCTGGGCCATGTCCACGAACCGGCTGTAGTGGCCCTGGAAGGCCACCGTCACGGTGGCGGTGGGGCCGTTACGGTGCTTGGCCACGATCAGGTCGGCCTCGCCCGCCCTGGGTGACTCCGGCTCGTAGGCGTCCTCCCGGTGCAGGAGGATGACCATGTCGGCGTCCTGCTCGATGGAGCCCGACTCACGCAGGTCGCTGACCTGCGGGCGCTTGTCGGTGCGCTGCTCGGGGCCACGGTTGAGCTGCGAGATCGCGATGACCGGCACCTCCAGCTCCTTGGCCAGCAGCTTGATGGCACGAGAGATCTCGGAGACCTCGTTCTGGCGGCTCTCGGTCTTCTTCGGCGAGCTCATCAGCTGGAGGTAGTCGATGACCACGAACCGCAGGTCGTTGCGCTGCTTGAGCCGCCGGCACTTGGCCCGGATCTCCATCATCGACATGTTGGGCGAGTCGTCGATGAACAGCGGCGCCTCGGCCACCTCGCTCATCCGGCGGGCCAGGCGCGTCCAGTCGTCGTCGCCCATCATGCCGGAGCGCATGTGGTGCAGCGCCACGCGGGCCTCGGCGGACAGCAGACGCATGGTGATCTCGTTGCGGGACATCTCCAGGGAGAAGATGACCGTGGTCATGCCGTGCTTGATCGCGGCGGAGCGGGCGAAGTCGAGCCCCAGCGTGCTGTTGTGGGTCGGGACGCAGGACCGGCCGGCGAGGTAGAGGTGGTCGTCGTTGTCGACCTCCACGCACCGCACCGGGCGGGACGCGATCGGCCGCACGTCGACGATGTGGCGGACGCGGGTGGCCGGAGGCACGGTGCCGGGCTGCCCGGACGTTTTGTGCGGGAGCCGGAAGACCTGGTCTGGTGTGGTGAAGCCGATCAGGTGGCAGGTGGAGGGGCCGCCGGCGTGGCTCTTGACCTGCTCGGTGCGCAGGGTGGCCGGGTAGCCCAGGCTCAGGATGAGCTCCAGCGCGTCGTGCGCCAGCCGGTGGCTGGTGACGGCAAGCTGGATCCGGCCCTCGGCGTCGATGTGGCCGTCGGTGTCGAGCAGGCCGGCCAGCAGGTCGCGCCGCTGGCGTTCGGACGCCCTCAGGTAGGCGGCGGGGATGTGCTTGTCGTGCAGGACGCCCAGCTCGCGCAGGACGGCGGGCAGCGGCTCCGCCGTCGTGCCATCGCCGTCGCCGTCGCCGTCGCTGTCGCCGTCGCTGAGCCACGCGCCGAGGGCGTAGGGCGGCAGTGGCAGGTCGCGCTCCGGGAGCTGGAACGGCGCCGCCACCTCGACCGCGTGGGTGGGGCCGTCGGCGGAGCGCAGCGTGGCCGCGATCTCCTCCGTGGTGAACACGCCCCGGTCGCCGACGGTCACAGTGGCGGCGCCACCCACCGTGTGCGAGGCGTGGCTGAGCAGCTCGGACGGCTGTCTGGTCGTGCGCCACTGGTGGTGGGCGTCGGCGACGATCACGGTGCCGTCGCTGAACTCCAGCTCGTAGCACGGCCTCCCGTGCATGACCTCGGTCGCGGCGACGACCCGGGTCGGTCTCCCGTCGGCGCCGATGAGCTGGTCGCCGACCTTGACCTCGCCCATCGTCGTCCAGCCGGTGGGCGTGGGCAGCGGGGTGTCGAGCGCCAGGGCCTTGCCGATGGCGGGACGGGCGGCCACGACGATCATCTGGCCGGGGTGCAGGCCGTTGGTGAGCTGGTCGAGGTCGGCGAAGCCGGTGGGGACGCCGACCATCTGGCCGCCCCGGCTGCCGATGGCCTCGAGCTCGTCGAGGGCGCCCGGCATGATGTCGGCCAGCGGCGCGTAGTCTTCCGACGTGCGGCGCTCGGTGACCTGGTAGATCTCGGCCTGGGCGCGGTCGACGAGGTCGTCGACCTCTTCGTTCTGGCCGCCGTAGCCGAAGGAGACGATGCGGGTGCCGGCCTCGATGAGGCGGCGCAGGATGGCCTGCTCACGGACGATCTTGGCGTAGTAGCCGGCGTTGGCCGCCGTGGGGACGACGGCCGTCAGGGTGTGCAGGTAGGCGGCGCCGCCCACCCTGGCCATCTCGCCGCGCTTTTGCAGCTCGTCGAAGACGGTGACCGCGTCGGCGGGCTCGCCCCGGCCGTAGAGGTCGGTGATGACGTCGTAGACCATCTGGTGGGCGGGCCGGTAGAAGTCGTCGGAGCGCAGGATCTCGACGACGTCGGCGATGGCGTCTTTCGACAGCAGCATGCCGCCGAGCACGGACTGCTCCGCCTCGATGTTGTTGGGAGGCGTGCGCTCGAACCCTGGGCCTGCGCCGACCTCTTCGTCAATGCTCACCGCGCCCCCTCAACGACTTGCAGGCGGTCGCACCACCCCCACTTGTAGTCGACCGGTGTGACAGTTTCCCGGAGTCGCGGCCCGTCGGCAACGTGGCCTGTGGACAACCCTGTGGCCGACCTGTGGATGAAGGCCCCTAAGGTGTGAACGGCCTGTGGACGAAGCCTGGGGATAACTTCTGGGGATAACCACCAAACCCGCCCTGACCTGGACGAACAATGTCCACCGGCTGTGGAGGAAAGAAAGTTGGCCCGACACGCGGAGTAAGGTCCATAATGGACCAATGCCCATTACATCCAGAGATCGGGAGATTCTGCGCCTCGCCGTGCCCGCCTTCGGCGCGCTGGTGGCCGAGCCGCTCTTCCTGCTGGCCGACTACGCCATCGTGGGCCACGGCCTCGGCACCACGGCGGTCGGCGCCCTGGGTGTGGCGGGAACCGTCCTGACGACGCTGGTGAACCTGTGCGTCTTCCTCGCCTACGGCACCACGGCGTCCGTGGCGCGCCAGAGCGGGGCGGGCGACCACGGGCGGGCCATGCGCAGCGGTGTGGACGGCATCTGGCTGGCGCTGGCCCTCGGCGTGGCGGTGATCGTCGTGTGCTGGCCGCTGGCGCCGGCGATCGTGGAGCTGTTCGGTGCGGTGGGGACGCAGGCGGCGCAGGCCGTGACGTACCTGCGGATCAGCCTGATCGGCGCGCCCGGCATGCTGGTCGTGCTGGCCGGCACCGGCGTCCTGCGCGGCCTCCAGGACACGGTGACGCCCCTGGTGGTGGCCGTGGGGTCGTTCGCGCTGAACGGCGCGCTGAACGCGTGGTTCGTGCTGGGGCTCGGCTGGGGCATCGCCGGGTCCGCGTGGGGGACGGTGCTGGCGCAGACCCTCGGCGCCGCCGTCTACCTCGTGGTGGTGGCGCGCGGGGCGGTGCGGCTGGGGACGCCGCTGACGCCGTCCGTGGCGGGGGTCAAGCAGGCCGGCACCGCCGGGTTCGCGCTTTTCGTGCGTACGGTGTGCATGCGCGTCGTGCTGCTGGCCGCCACCGTCATCGCCACCAGGATGGGCGAGGCGGAGCTGGCCTCGTACGCACTGGCCACCCAGGTGTGGACGTTGCTCGCGCTCGCCCTCGACGCCATCGCCATCGCGGGCCAGGCCATCACCGGGCGCTCGCTCGGCGCCGGCGACGTCGAGGCGACCCGCGCCGCCACCCAGCGGATGGTGCGGTGGGGCATCTGGTCCGGCATCGTGCTCGGCCTGCTCGTGCTGGCGGCCAGGCCGCTCCTGCCGGGGCTGTTCGACGCCGACCCGCACGTGGCCGCGCTGCTGCTCGACCTGCTGTGGCCGGTGGCGCTGTTCCAGCCGATCTGCGGGGTGGTGTTCGTGCTGGACGGCGTGCTCATCGGCGCCGGCGACCAGCGGTACCTGGCCTGGGCCGGCGTGTGGACGACGCTCGCCTACCTGCCCGCCGCCCTGGTCGCCTCCGGCATGGGCGTGGTCGCCCTGTGGTGCGCGCTGGGGGTGTGGATGGTGGCCCGGCTCGTCACGCTGGTCCGGCGGGCGAACGGGACGGCCTGGCTGGTGACCGGCACGTGATGCAATCGTGCTTGTTGTTGTCCAATAGGTGAGACATTGTGGGCGAGTTCCCTGAGCGGGGTGTTCCTTGTCCACAATTCTGCGAAGACTGCCGCCTTCGGAGGCGACCGGCCTGCGTACCGGCGCCCGCCACAGCTTGGCCGAGGTCTACCGGCCCGCCGACCTGGTCGTGCTCGGGCTCGGAGTGATGATCGGCGCGGGCATCTTCAGCATCGCCGGGGAGCAGGCGGCCACCACCGCGGGCCCCGGCGTGATCCTCTCGTTCATGATCGCGGGCATCGCGTGCCTGCTCGCCTGCCTGTGCTACGCCGAGCTGTCGTCCACGATGCCGGTCTCCGGCAGCGCCTACACCTTCACGTACGTCATCTTCGGCGAGGTCTGGGCGTGGATCATCGGCTGGGCGCTCATCCTGGAGCTGCAGTTCGCCGCCGCGGTGGTGGCCAGGGCGTGGGCCGCGATCGCGGTCGGGGCGATCGAGCACTTCGGCGTGCGGGTGCCCGCCGCGAATCTCGTCCAGGACGTCCTCGTGCTCGTCATCCTGGTGCTGCTCACCGGCGTCGTGGCGCTCGGCGCGCGGGTCGGGCTGCGCGCCCTGTGGATCATGGTGTCGGCCAAGCTGCTGGCCATCGGCGCGGTCATCGTGGTCGGCGTGACGCACATCGACGTGGCCAACTTCGGCGACTTCTTCGTCCCGCCGAAGACGCTGGCCACGGCCCCGGCGACGGTGCTGGAGACCTTCATCGGGGAGGGGCACGCGTTCGGCTGGTTCGGCATCTTCGCGGCGGCCTCGGCCATCGCGTTCGCCTACATCGGCTTCGACATCGTGGCCACCTCCGCCGAGGAGACCGTGAACGCGCCCAAGGCCGTGCCGAAGGGCATGATCCGCAGCCTGGTGCTCGCCACCGTCATCTACCTCGCGGTGGCGCTGGTGATGGTGGGCATGGTGCCGTATACGAAGATCTCCCCACAGACGCCACTGGCCGGTGCGTTCCGCGCGGTCGGCGTGGACTGGATGGTGCACGTCATCGACGTGGGCGCCGTGCTGGGGCTGACCACGGTCATCCTGGTGCTGATCGTCGGGCAGACGCGGGTGCTGTTCTCGATGGCCCGCGACGGGCTCATCCCGCGCCGCCTGGCCACGGTGAGCCGCCGCTACCACACGCCCACGCGGGTGACGCTGGTGATCGGGCTGGTGGCGATCGTGCTGGCCGAGTTCGTGCCGGTGCTGACGATGCAGCAGCTCGTGGTCATCGGGACGCTGTTCGCGTTCGCGTTCGTGGCGGCCGGGGTGATCGTGATGCGCCGGCGCATGCCGCACCTCGAACGAGGCTTCCGCGTGCCGCTGTCGCCGCTGCTGCCCGCCCTGTCGCTGGTGGCCACCCTCTGGCTGATGGTGAACCTGCGGGTGCTGACCTGGGCGTGGTTCGCCCTGTGGATGGCCTTCGGCCTCCTCGTCTACCTCGTGTACGGCCGCCGCCACAGCCTCCTGGCCCGCCCGAACACCCCCGCCCGGCCGCCCCAGGGACGGCACCGGCGCTAGAACCGCCCCGACTCCAGCACGCTGCGCAGGAACTCCTGGGTGCGCGGCTGCTCCGGCGCGGTGAAGATCTGCTCGGGCGGGCCCTTCTCCACCAGCACGCCGCCGTCGAGGAAGCACACCTGATCCGAGATGTCGCGGCAGAAGCCCATCTCGTGAGTCGTCAGGATCATCGTCATGCCCGACTCCTTGAGCTCCCTGATGATCTGCAGCACCTCGACCACGAGCTGCGGATCGAGCGCCGAGGTCACCTCGTCGAGCAGCATCAGCCTGGGCTGCGTGGCCAGCGCCCGGATGATCGCCACCCGCTGCTGCTGGCCACCGGAGAGCTGGTCGGGATACGCCTTCGCCTTGTTCGCCAGGCCGAACCTGGACAGCAACCCGTGGGCCTGCTCCTCCGCCTGCGCCCTGGCCACCCCGTGCACCTGGCGGGGGGCCAGCGTGATGTTGTCCAGCACGGTCATGTGCGGGAACAGGTTGAACGACTGGAAGACGATGCCGAGCCGCCGGCGCACCTGGTCGACGTTCGCCCGCGGGTCGGTGATCTCCTCGCCGTCGAGGTAGATGGCGCCGTCGTCCACCGTCTCCAGCAGGTTGACGCACCGCAGCAGCGTGGACTTGCCCGAGCCGGAGGCGCCGATAAGGCTCACCACCTCGTGGGGCTCCACCTCCAGGTCGATGCCGCGCAGGACGCTGTGACCGTGGAAGTTCTTCCAGACTCCGTCGATGGTCAGGACGCTCATGCTCCTCGCCTCCTGCGCGTGCGGGCCGCCAGGTGGTCGGTGAGCCTGGCCATCGGGATGGTGAGCAGGATGAAGATCAGCGCGGCGGCCAGGTAAGGCGTGTAGTCGAAGGTGTTGAACGTGTGCATCTGCGCCTGCCTGAGCGCCTCCAGCGGCCCGATCGTCGCCACCAGCGCCGTGTCCTTCTGCAACGAGACGAAGTCGTTCAGCAGCGGCGGCACGACCCTGCGGGTGGCCTGCGGCACCACCACGAACCGCATGGTCTTGGCGTGGCTCAGCCCGAGCGAGCGGGCCGCCGCCACCTGGCTGGGATGCACCGACTCGATGCCCGCACGGAACACCTCGGCCACGTACGCGCCGTAGGAGAGCGTCAGCGCGATGATGCCCAGCGTCGCCTTGTCGGACGGGATCCCCTGCAACTTCAGCGCCGGCAGTCCGAACCCGATCAGGTAGATCACCAGGATCGTCGGCACCCCGCGGAAGACGTCGGTGTAGAGCGTGGCCAGCGCCCTGATGGGGAAGAACGCCGGGCTCCTGATCCCCCTGGCCAGCGCGACCAGCAGGCCGATGACGAGGATCAGCACCTCGGAGATCACGAAGATCCTGATGTTGAGCAGGAATCCTTCCAGCACGTCCGGCAGCGCCGCGACGAACTGCTCACCGTCGAAGAACGTCTCCCGCACCCGGGGCCAGCCCGGAGAGTTGGTGATCCCCCAGACCACCAGCACGAGGAAGACGACCGTCGATGCCGTCGCGATCGAGGCCGAGCGGCGGGCACGTGACCTGCGGACCCGCTCCCGCTCGACCTGCCGCTCCGACTTGACCCATTCGCTCATCGCAGCTCGGGGGCGCCGGCCGCGGAGCCGAGCCACTGCTGCTCGATCTTGGCCAGCTCGCCCTTCGACTTCAGCGCGTCCACGGCCTTGTCCACGCACGGCTTGAGCGCGCTGCCCTTCTCCATCACCATGCCGAACTCCTCAGGGGTGCCGCCCGTCGAGCTGAACTGGCCCACGATCTTGGAGTTCTCCACCTGGGCGGCCGTCACGTAGAACGCCGTCGGCAGGTCCACGACCACCGCGTCCACCTGGTCGTTCTTCAGCGCGGTCACGACGTCGATCTGGTCGTTGAAGACGTCGGGGTCGTCGGCGGGCTTGATGACGTCCCGGACCGCGTTGAACGAGGTCGTGCCGACCTGCACGCCGATCTTGGCGTCCTTCAGCTCCGCCAGGCTCTTGGCCCCCGCGAACTTTCCCTTCTCGGAGACGACGACGGCCTGCTTGACCGTGTAGTAGCCCTTGCTGAAGTCGACCGCCTCCGCCCGCTCGGGCGTGATCGAGATCTGGTTGATGTCGAAGTCGAACTGCTTGTCACCCGGCGCGAACGCGGCGTCGAACTTCACGGTGCTCCACTGCACCTCACTACGGTCGAACCCCAGCTCCCCCGCCACGGCGAACGCCACCGCGCTCTCGAAGCCCTGCCCGTTGCTCGGGTCGTCGTTCTTGAACCAGGGCTCGAAAGCCGGCTTGTCGGTGCCGATCGTCAGCTTGCCCGGGTTGAGCAGCTTCAGCTGGTCCTTGGTGCAGGCGGTGGACGTCGTAGGAGCCGCCGAGGTGGCGGCCGTGTTGTCCACAGGCGCACAACCGACAACCGCCACGGCCAGAGCGAGCAGCATCAAGGGGCGAGTGGCCATGGCCGAGCCTCCAGGGGGAAAGGTGCAGAAGAACGACGGCATTCTACGCGGCCCGTACCGGGATTCCGGTGCGAGGGTGCCCCTCACCACGGCATACGGCCCACTTCGGGCTCGCGTAGCGGCGGCCCGCCGGTGACGGGTTCAGCGGGCGTTTCCTGGAGGGTCATCAGCCGGAGTACGGCGGGTGGAAAGCCATGGCCTGCCGTACATACGAAAAGGCCCCCGAAAAGGGAGGCTTGCCGCACATACGAAAAGGCCCCCCCGAAAAGGGAGGCCCTTCGTCTGTGAGGTCAGCCCGCGACGACTTCCACGTCGATGCCGGCGGCCACCTCCGGGTGGAGGCGGACAGTCACCCGGTGGGAGCCGACGCTCTTGATCGGGTTGACGATCTCGATGCGGCGGCGGTCGAGGATCGGGCCGCCGGCGGCCTTGACGGCCTCGGCGATGTCGCCCGTCGTGATCGAGCCGAACAGCCGGCCCGACTCGCCCGCGCGCGTGGTCAGCCGGACGCGCAGCGCGCCGAGCTGGCCGGCGACCTCCTTGGCGGTGCCGAGGTCGCGGATCTCGCGAGCGTCGCGAGCCTTGCGGATGGTCTCGATCTGCTTCTCGGCGCCCCGCGTCCAGCGCATGGCGTAGCCGCGCGGGATGAGGTAGTTACGGCCGTAGCCGTCCTTGACCTCGACGACGTCACCCGGGGTGCCGAGGCCGGAGACCTCGTTGGTGAGGATGAGCTTCATATCGACAGGCCTCCTTAGCGCGCGGTGCTCGTGTAAGGCAGCAGGGCCACCTCACGGGCGTTCTTGATCGCGGTCGCCACGTCGCGCTGGTGCTGGGTGCAGTTGCCCGTCACCCGGCGCGCACGGATCTTGCCGCGGTCGGAGATGAACTTCCGCAGCAGCGCCGTGTCCTTGTAGTCGACGTAGGAGATCTTGTCGTGGCAGAACAGGCAAACCTTCTTCTTGGGCTTGCGCAGTGCCGGCTTTGCCATCGTGGTGCTCCTTTCAGAGCCCCGCCTTCAGGGCGGGAATGGACTCGGGCTTTTCGGACTGGGTTTAGAAAGGCGGCTCGTCGCTGAAGTCGCTGCCGCCGCCGAAGCCGCCGCCGCCCTGCTGGCCGCCGCCGCCGTAACCGCCGCCACCGCCCTGGAAGCCGCCGCCCTGAGGCGGGGCGGGCGTGGCGGAGGCCCACGGGTCGTCGGCCGGGCCGCCACCGAACCCGCCGCCACCGCCGCCGCCCTGACGGGAGGTGCGGTTGACCTTGGCGGTGGCGTTACGCAGGGACGGGCCGACCTCGTCGACCTCGACCTCGTAGACCGTGCGCTTCTCGCCTTCCTTGGTCTCGTAGGACCGCTGCTTGAGCCGCCCCTGCACGATGACCCGCATGCCGCGCTGGAGGCTCTCGGCGGCGTTCTCCGCCGCCTGCCTCCAGACGTTGCAGGTCAGGAAGAGGCTCTCGCCGTCTTTCCACTCGTTGGTCTGACGATCCATGAACCGCGGAGTGGACGCGATGCGGAATCGAGCCACCGCTTGCCCCGTCGGGGTGAAGCGCAGCTCCGGGTCGTCGACGAGGTTGCCGACGATGGTGATTACGGTGTCGCCTGCTGCCATGGCTAGCGCTCGCCTTCCTGCACGCCTTCGCTTGGGTTACGGCTCAGAGTACGGGGCTGCTCCGACAAAAGCCGGAGGTTAGTGCACGTCCGGACGCAGGACCTTGGTGCGCAGGATGCCCTCGTTGAGGTTCATCTGCCGGTCGAGCTCCTTGACCGTCGCGGGCTCCGCGGACAGGTCGATGACGGCGTAGATGCCTTCGGACTTCTTGTCGATGTCGTAGGCGAGACGGCGACGGCCCCAGACGTCGACCTTCTCCACCGTGCCGCCGTCGTTGCGGACCACGCTGAGGAACTGGTCGAGGGACGGCGCGACGGTGCGCTCATCGAGCGAAGGGTCCAGAATGACCATTACTTCGTAACGACGCATGCGGGACTCCTACCTCCTCTGGACTCTTGCGGTCACGACACTCTGCCGTGACAGGAGGACGCTGACGTCTTGACCCGGGCTGCCCCTTTCGGCACCCCGAGGGTGATGGGGCACCCATCACAACGCAGCGTGCCCCAGGTTACCAGCCGTGGATAGGTGGGAAGGCCTGTAGGAAACCAAGGGGGTGGTGGCTGTGCCACATGTGCTTCAGCCCTCCGAAAGGGAGCGGTTCAGGCTCACGCTCAACCCGGACGGTCGTCCGCATCCGGTGGAGAACATCCTGGCCATCGTCACGCTCGTCTGCGGTGTGGTCGCCTTCGTCTCGACGTTCTGGACCTCGGCGCACATGATCGGGTCGTGGGTCGGCACGCTGGGCTTCGGCGTCGGCCTCTACTCGCAGTACGTCTCCGCCACGACGCCGCAGCGCTCACTCAACATCATCGGCCTCGTGGGATCGTTCGTGGGCGCCGCGCTGGGCATCGCCCACGGCGGTTTCCTCCCCCACTCGTGAGCACCCCGCGCATGAGCAACGGCCCCGGTTCGCCGGGGCCGTTTCATATGTGTGGCTCTACCCGATGTGCAGGTCGATGCCGAGCAGGACCAGGAACCAGAGGAACACCGCGAGCAAAGCCTCCGCGACATCCCGGAGCAGCCCCGGAGTGATGTAGTCGTACACCCAGGCGACGTAGATGCCCACGACGACGTAGACGAGAACGATCAGCGCCCGTAAGCGCCAGCGGCTCATATGTGTTCTCCTCAGGAGTAGGGGGTGCTCCCGCGACTGCCCTGAGCTGCTGATGCCAAACGGATAAGCTCGGTGACATGGTGCTAATCGGAGCTCATGTCGATCAGGACGACCCCGCCGCCCGCGCCGCGGAGGTGGGGGCCGAGGTGGTGCAGTTCTTCCTCGGCGACCCGCAGGGCTACGACAAGCCCGTGCTGCCGGCCAAGCCGGTCGAAGGGGTGGACGTCTACATCCACGCCCCCTACCTGATCAACGTGGCGACGACCAACAACCGCATCAGGATCCCCAGCCGCAAGCTGCTGGAGCAGCACCTGAAGGCGGCCGCGAGCCTCGGCGCCAAGGGGCTGATCGTGCACGGCGGCCACGTCAACAAGAGCGACGACCCCCAGAAGGGGTTCGACAACTGGCGCAAGGTGTTCGAGCGCATGGAGTGCCCCATCCCCGTGCTGATCGAGAACACCGCGGGCGGCGGCAACGCGATGGCCCGCAAGCTGGAGCGCATCGCCCGCCTGTGGGAGGCGCTCGACGGGTTCGACGTGGGCTTCTGCCTCGACACCTGCCACGCGCACGCCGGCGGCGAGGAACTGGTCGACGTGGTCGAGCGGGTCAAGGCCATCACCGGCCGCATCGACCTGGTGCACTGCAACGACTCGCGCGACGACTTCGACTCGGGCGCCGACCGGCACGCGAACCTGGGCCAGGGGAAGATCGATCCCGAGCTGATCCTGGAGGTCTGCCGGGCGGCGGGCGCGCCGATCGTGGTGGAGACGCCGGGCGAGGGTCAGGCGGAGGACATCGCCTTCCTGAGGAAGAACCTCTAGGAACTACACACAGCCTGTGGATAACTTCCCTGGATTACCGAGACGAGAAAGTGGGTAAGGGTGGTCGGCTCTGCTCAGCCGACGGCCGATCCCGTCAGCCGGCCCAGGCCCCGTCCAGGAATCTCGCGGTGTTGACCAGCATCAACGGCCCCGAGATCAGCCCGTACAGCACGAACACCCATGTCCGCCTGGTCGCGACCCTCGCGACCAGCACCCACAGCGGGAACCACAGCAGCAGCGAGCGCGGGATCGACAGGTAGTAAGCCGACGTCATCAGCGCCGCCGCCTGCGTCCCCGTGTAGACGGCCTCGCTCCACCGGCGCAGCACCAGCAGCCACACCAGCCCGGCCACGACCAGCACCGCCCCGGCGATCTCCATGCGGAAGGCCACCGCGAAGTCGCCCGACCCCATGGCCGAGCGCCACGTCGTCGCCCACGCCTGCCACGGCCAGGCGAAGTCGCGCCCCCATCCGGCCTCCTGCGCGTGCTTCCACGCCAGCCAGTCGCCGGTCCTGCCGTGCTGGTAGTACGAGTACGCGACCAGCGGCACGAACGGCACGGCCAGCCACCCGGCCTGCCGCCACGACTCCTTGCGCAGCACGAACTCCACGATGAGCGCGAGTGCGAGGAACAACCCCGTGATCCGCACGCACGACGCCCCCGCCGCCAGCAGCCCCGCCGACAGCCAGTTGCCCTGCCGGGCGGCCAGCCACGCCGGGATCGCGAAGGCCAGAAAGAGCGACTCGCTGTAGCCCGCCGCGAGGAACACCGCCATCGGGAAGAGCAGCAGCCCCAGCACGGCCATCCACCCGGAGGCGCCCTCGACCTCGGCCAGCCGGGCCAGCGCCAGCATCGCGACCGCGCCGGCGGCCAGCGAGACGAGCAGCCCGGCCGCGGCCCAGTCGGGCACCACGAGGTGCACCAGCCGCAGCACCGCCGGCAGCCCGGGGAAGAACGCGGGCAGCCCGTCGTCCGGCGGCTTGCCCGGCTCGCCGTCGTAGCCGTACTGGGCGATCGTGATGAACAGCGTGGCGTCCCACTTGCGCCACTTGTCGACGTACGCGCCCAGCCCGACGCCGAGCACCGTGGCGACGAGCAGCCCGGCCCGCGAGCCGAACCACAGCAGCAGCGCGTCCCGGCCGGCCGAGCGAGTGATCATCTCAGGGCGGACTGGAGGGTGAACCTGTCGGGGGCGTCGTCGAACACGCCGCCCGCCTGGTCGTCGATGTCGGCCTGCCGCACCACGTCCTTGTCGGGCCGCAGCACGTCACGCACGACGAACGCCATCATGATCCCGATCGTGATGATCCGGCCCCACACGGCGGTGAAGTACGTGTCGTCACCGATGCCCAGGTCGTCCCGGCTGAGCGGCGGCTGCGCGAGCAGGTAGAGCCAGATCGCGACGAAGTACCACACCTCCGCGAGCTGCCACAGCACCAGCGGCTTCCAGTTCGGCCTGGCCAGCACCGCGAACGGCACCAGCCACAACACGAACTGCGGCGACCACACCTTGTTCGTCATCATGAACGCGGCCAGCGCCAGGAAGCAGATCTGCGCCAGCCGGGGCCGGCGCGGCGCGGCCAGCGTCAGCACGGCGATGCCCAGGCACAGGATCGCCAGCGACACCATGCCGAGCTTGCTGACGTCGGCCTCGCCCAGCACGGGCCAGCCCTTGTTCTGGAAGAACAACCACGGCGAGCCCCAGTCCACCCCGCGCTCCTGGGAGAAGACGTAGAACCTGCGCCACCCCTCCCACGCGAAGACCATGAACGGCACGTTGACCACGAGCCACGCGCCCACCGCCGCGCCCAGCGTGACGAGGAACGGCCGCCACCGCGCCGTCCGCCACGTCAGCAGGAACAACGCGCCCAGGAACATCAGCGGGTAGAACTTCGTCGCGATCGCCAGTCCCAGCAGCACCCCGGCCGCCACCTGGCGCTGCCGCTTCCAGGCCAGCAGCATGCCCATGGACAGCGCGCCGGCCACCAGGTCCCAGTTGATGTAGGCGGCCAGCACCACGGCCGGCGAGATGGCGTACCAGAGCGGATCCCAGCGCCGCGTCGGGCCGGCCACCGCGGCCATCAGCAGCACACCCGCCACGAGGCAGACGCCGAGCAGGACCACCGTCAGGTCGTAGAAGCGCACCGCCTGCGACACGTGGTCGGGCTCCAGCGCGCGGGCGATCCAGCTGAACACCTGCATGACCTCGCCCAGCACCACCGGGTACTCGACCTGCTTGTCGAACGGCACGTGCGCGAAGTACGGGTTCTCGGTGGCCAGCGCCCGGTCGAAGTACAGAGGGTAGATGTCGGTGTAGCAGAAGTTCGTGTAGGTGGAGACCTGGTCGTTCCACCCGCCGGTGCGGCACGGGAGCCGCACCACGTACGCGAGGGTCGCCCCCAGGGCCGCGATCAGCCCCAGGGGCAGGTACGGCACGGCACGCGCCACCCAGGGGGCGCGTGCCTCGGTGCTCGTCACCGGTCCTCTGGTCTGGTCGACTTCGGTCGCTCGCCGCTGGCTCTGGGCTCGGGCACGGAGCCCTGGCCCGCCAGGCCCACGTCGTTGGGGTTGGTCTCGGAGAAGTCGTCGCCGGTGCTGTCGTCGCCCGTGCTCACGTCGTCGTCGGGAACGGTGGCGTCGTTGCCGTCGCAGCCGATGAGGCAGTCGTCGTTGCCGCTGCCGTCGTCGAACGGGTTGTCGGAGCCGAACGGGTTGTCGTCGCCCTCGGGCGTGGGCGTCGGCGTGGGGGTCGGGCTCGGCACGATGTTCTCCGGCACGCCCACCTCGGCCCGGTCGGGGAACTGCTCGACCGGCAGGTTCTCGTGGGCCATCTGCATGAACTTCTGCCAGGCGATCGTGGGCGGTCCGGCGCCCTCGAAACCGAGCGAGACCTCGTTGACCCTCGTGTACGGGTTGTTGTTGTTGTACTTCTTGCTGCCCTTGCGGAAGATCGGGCAGTTGGAGTGCTGCGGCGGGACGATCTTGCCCGTCTTGGTCACGCACTGCTCGCGGTAGAACCCGACCGCGGTCGAGATCTGCGGCGTGTAACCGACGAACCAGGCTTCCTTCTCGTCGTTGTTCGTGCCGGTCTTGCCGGCGGCCGGCCGGTTGCCCAGGCCCTTGCCCGCCGCGGTGCCGCCCGGCTGGAGCACCGCCTGCATGGCGACCGTGGCGTCGGCGGCGACGCCCGGGTCGATGACCGTCTTCCCGACGGCCTGCTCCGGGTAGGCGACCTTGCCGTTCTGCCTGACCTCCTGGACGACGTGGTACTTGGTGTACCTGCCGCCGTTGGCGAAGATCGAGTAGCCCGCGGCCTGCTCCACCGGCGTCACCAGCGCGCTGCCGATGGCGAACTGGTACTGGTGCTCCTCGACGTCGTCCTGCATGCGCTTCTCGTCGAAGCCGGCCGCCTCGACGAGGTTCTTGACGTCGTCGAGCTTGCCCGGCAGCGCGTACGCCATCGACACGTACGCGGTGTTGACCGACGCCGCGGTGGCCTTGACGACGTCCACGGCCGCGCCGACGTTGTGGCTGTTCCTGATGCCGCCCTTCTGCTGGCCCGGCAGCTCCTTCGGCACCGTCTGGTTGCCCGGCACGTAGCTCTTGAGCGACTTGCCGGCCTGCAGCCAGGCGGCCAGCACGTACGGCTTGAACGCGGACGCGGCCTGCTTGGTCGACTGGAAGGGTTCGTTCCACGGGTCGGTGAGGTAGTCGTCACCGCCGTAGAAGGCCAGCACCCGCCCGTTCTTCGGGTTCACCGCGGCCAGGCCGCCGTGGAACTCGGTGCCCAGGTTGTACGCCTGCATCGTGCTCTTCACGGCCGTCTGGGCGGCCTTCATGAGCTTCCTGTCGAAGGTCGAGACGATGTGGTAGCCGCCGCTCTTGATCTCGTCGGCGGTCAGGCCGCGGCCCTCCAGCTCCTTGAGCACCTCGTGGACCATGTAGCCGTTGAGCCCGCCCAGGCCGTCGCTGCCGGCGGAGGCGCGCGTCTTCGGGAACTTGGCGGTCTGCGGGAGGCTGCCGTACTTGTCCGGCCACAGCTCGGCCATGTTGGCGATGACCTGCTTGAAGCGGGCCTGGAGCGCCGGCGAGTTGTGGTCCCAGTTCGGCTGCTGGATGCGGGCGGCGAGGTAGGCGCCCTGCTCCGGGGTCAGGTTCGCGGCGGTGACCTTCTCCTTCTTGCCGGGGAAGTACGCCTTCGCGGCGGCCTCGACGCCGTACGCGCGGCCGAAGTTGATGGTGTTGAGGTAGGTCTCGAGAATCTTCTCCTTCGACATGGTCTCGTCGAGCTTGACCGCGACGAAGATCTCCTTGACCTTGCGCTGGATGGAGACTTCCTGGCTGAGGCCGTCGTAGTAGCCGCGGGCCATCTGCTGGGTGATCGTCGAGGCGCCCTGGAGCTGCTGCCCCGTCGCGGTCATCCACACCGAGCGGGCCATGCCCGAGATGGAGATGCCGGAGTCCTCCCAGAACGTCTTGTTCTCGATGGCCACCGCGGCGTTCCTGACGTCCTCGTCCATTTTGGTGAACGGGACGATCTCGCGCTTGAAGCCGAGCCTCGCGATCTCGGTCTTGCCGTCGCGGTAGTAGATGGTGCTCTGCTGGGCCGTGGCCTCGCTCTGCGCCGAGGTGGGGACCGGCGTGTTGGCGTACGCGACCATGATCATGCCGAACAGGCCGGCCGCGAGCACCACGACGCCCGCCACGACGATCTTCCAGCTCGGAAGGAACCTGCGCCAGCCGCCCCGCCCGCCGCCCTTCTTCGTCGGCGGGCCAGGGGGCTCGGGCGGCTCGCCCGAGCCGCGCCGGCGCGAACGGCGCGGCGCGTCGCTGACCATCGTCTCCTGGTTGCCGAGCGCGCGCGTCTCCTGACGGCCGCGGGAGCGCGGCGGCGGCTGCTCGGCGGGCCCGGCACCAGGATCGGCATGCGCGGCGCGCGGGTCGGGCCGGCCCACGATGCGCGTGTCCGCCTGCCCGGCCGCGCGCGGATCGGCGCGTCGCTGCGGGGGCGGCTCGTCGTACGGCTGCGCGGCCATGGCGCCCGTCTGCTCGTACGCCGCTTCAGGACGACGAGGCGGCTGGGCCGCACTCCAGTCCGGCTCACCGGTTTGGGGTGGAGAACTCTGGGGCACAGAACGGGATGAGTTGGATCGACGGCGCCTCCCCGGGCGGGCCGTCCCCTCATTCATGCTGTTACTCACACGTCCTCACAACGTCGTCGGAACATAAACGGCGGTCGGGCGTGGGCTCCTCGCCGCCCTCGGTTTTCACGCTTGTCCGGCGAGATCAGGCGGTCCGTTCCCGAGGACGTACGAAACCGTCAGGTGATTCCAGGAACAACCTTGGCAGACCTCGACAACGTACACCCGGAACTCATCGTAATCATGAGCCATGGCGATGAGATCTGATGTGACCTTTGCCTGACCGGCATGCCTTCCGAGAGCATCGCCGTACACATAGGTCACGTTGGTGACGTTCTCCTTTTCGCACACCGGGCAGGGGCGTTCGGTCGGCTCGCCGAAGTGGCGCGCCGCTCGAAGGAGGTAGGGCTGTGCGTCACAGACGTCACGGCGCGAAGCACGCCCCGAGCGCAGGGAGCGGACGACCGCCCGCTTGGCGAGGCCGTAATCCACCACCCTTCTCTGTGACCACATGAGCGCCAGACTACGGCGTTTTACGGGTTCATCCCAACGCCTTGGCAGATTCATAGATTGCGGCCATATAGCGCCCCGACGTATCTTGGGGATGTATCGGCTCGATACATCGACGCGAGAGGGGGCGGTTCCAGTGGCCAGCGGACAGGGCAGGGTCTTGGAACTGGCCGTGCTCGGGTCGCTGCACGAGACGCCGCTACACGGCTACGAGCTGCGCAAACGGCTCAACGCCCTGCTGGGGATGTTCCGTGCGTTCTCCTACGGGTCGCTGTACCCCTGTCTGCGATCACTTCTGGCTCAGGGCCTCATCGCCGAGGAGCAGCCCGCTCCGAGCGCGATCGTCGGCGGCAGGTCGAAGATCGTCTACAAGCTGACCGCCGAGGGCAAGGAACGCCTTCAGGACATGCTCACGCAGGCCGGTCCCTCCGCATGGGAGGACGAGAGCTTCGGCGTGCACTTCGCCTTCTTCCGCCACACGGAGGCCGAAGTGCGGCTGCGCATTCTCGAAGGCCGCCGTAGCCGGCTCGAGGAGCGCCTCGACGCGGTGCGTACCGCACTGGCGCGCACCAGGGAGCGCCTCGACAGCTACACCCTCGAGCTGCAACGCCACGGGCTCGAGTCCGTCGAACGCGAGGTGCGCTGGCTGAACGAGCTGATCGCAACGGAGCGTCGGGCCTCAACAGAGGAGAGGCCCGAAAGAGATACCACGTCAACTGATGAGTAAGGGAGCGAGTGCGATGGGTTCGGTTCGCGTGGCCATTGTCGGTGTCGGCAACTGCGCGTCGTCGCTGGTCCAGGGCGTTCACTACTACAAGGACGCAGATCCGGACACACGGGTCCCGGGCCTGATGCACGTGAAGTTCGGCGACTACCACGTCGGCGACGTCGAGTTCGTCGCCGCCTTCGACGTGGACGCCAAGAAGGTCGGCCGCGACCTGTCCGAGGCGATCGTCGCCAGCGAGAACAACACGATCAAGATCTGCGACGTCCCGCCCACCGGCGTCACGGTGCAGCGTGGCCACACCTTCGACGGCCTTGGCGAGTTCTACCGCGAGATCATCGAGGAGTCCGACGAGGCGCCCGTCGATGTCGTCCAGGTGCTGCGTGACAACCAGGTCGACGTCCTCGTGTCGTACCTGCCCGTCGGGTCGGAGGAGGCCGACCGCTTCTACGCGCAGTGCGCCATCGACGCCAAGGTGGCGTTCGTCAACGCGCTGCCGGTCTTCATCGCCTCCGACCCCGAATGGGCCGAGAAGTTCACCGAGGCCGGCGTGCCGATCGTCGGCGACGACATCAAGTCGCAGGTCGGCGCCACCATCACGCACCGCGTCATGGCCAAGCTGTTCGAGGACCGCGGGGTCGAGCTGCTGCGCACGTACCAGCTCAACTTCGGCGGCAACATGGACTTCATGAACATGCTGGAGCGCAAGCGGCTCCAGTCCAAGAAGATCTCCAAGACGCAGTCCGTCACCTCCCAGATCCCCCACGAGATGGGCAAGGCCGACGTGCACATCGGGCCGTCCGACCACGTGCCGTGGCTCGACGACCGCAAGTGGGCGTACGTGCGGCTGGAAGGGCGCTCCTTCGGCGACACGCCGCTGAACCTGGAGTACAAGCTCGAGGTGTGGGACTCGCCGAACTCGGCGGGCATCATCATCGACGCCGTACGCGCCGCCAAGATCGCCCTCGACCGGGGCATCGGCGGGCCCATCCTGTCCGCCTCCTCGTACTTCATGAAGTCGCCGCCGAAGCAGTTCTCGGACGACGAGGCTCGCGAGTACGTCGAGAAGTTCATCCGCGGCGAGGTCGAGCGCTGACCCACCCGACCCGCTGATCCTCCGTCGGCGCCGCGCCCCCACCGCCCGGGGGCGCGGCGCCTTCGCGTCCGACGCGTCGCACGCAAGCCGCCCAGGGCAGGGCGCGCAGCACGGCGGCGCTTCAGTCCGCCGCTCGCGTGGGCGCCGCATCTCCGGCACGCGCCGAGCCACTTCCGCGGTGCGGCGAGCGGTGCCCGCGCCAAGCGCGACGTGCCGGACGCGAGGCGCGAGGTCCTCCGTGTCGACGTGAGCGACGGGCGAGGCGGGAGGGCCGTGGGGTCAGGGGCGGGCTGCTGGGGGGAGGTCGGAGGGGGAGGCGGGTTGCCAGGCGAGCGGGTCGGAGCCGAGCTCGGCCAGAAGCGGCACCTGCTCCCTGCACCACGGCGAGATCGCCAGCAGCCCGTTCTGGGCGCCTTCGGCGAACTCCTTCCACGGCATCCAGCACGTCTCGGCCACCTCGTCCGGGTTGGGGGTGGCGGGCGAGCCGACGGTGACGCGGTAGACGGGGCAGAGCTCGTGCTCGACGATGCCGTTGGCCATTTCGGCGCGGTAGGAGAAGGCGGGCAGCATGAGGTCGGCGCTTTCGGCGGTGAGCCCCAGCTCGTAGGAGAGCCGCCGCACCACGGCACGGTCGACGGGCTCGCCGGGCAGGGGGTGACCGCAGCAGCTGTTGGTCCAGACGCTCGGCCAGGTGATCTTGTGGTCGGCCCTCTTGGTGAGCAGCACGCGGCCTTCGTGGTCGAAGACGTAGCTGGAGAAGGCCAGGTGGAGGGGGGTTTCGCGGCCGTGCACCGACGTCTTGGGCGCGGTGCCGAGCGCGCGCCCGGCCGGGTCGACCAGCACAACGTGTTCCTCAGTCGTCACGCTATGAAGCGTACGAGATCGTGTGTCCCGCCCGGAACCCCGTGCACACCTGCGGTACCAACCGTTTGTCGCATCCTAAACGAGGAGGAGCGGGGCTAGGCTGGCGGCGTGTCTTTTGTCGCCGATCTCCGCGTGGTCCTGCGGGGCCGGGACTTCAGAAGGTTGTTCAGCACCCGGCTGGTCTCCCAGTTCTCCGACGGGATCTTCCAGTTCGGGGTGACCGGGTTCGCCTTCTTCAGCCCCGAGAGCCAGACCACCGCGCTCGAAGTGGCCGCCGGGCTGGCCGTGCTGCTGTTGCCGTACAGCGTGCTCGGGCCTTTCGTCGGCGTCTTCATCGACCGATGGTCGCGGCGGCAGATCCTGGTGGTGGCGCCGTTCATCAGGGGCGTGCTGCTGCTGCTCGCGGCGGGGCTGGTGGCCGCGGACGTGCCGGACGCGTGGTTCTACGGGGCGGCGCTGGCGGTGCTGGGCGTCAACCGGTTCTTCCTGGCGGCGCTGGGCGCGTCGCTGCCGCACGTGGTGCCGCCGGAGCGGCTGATCGCGGCGAACGCGGTGGTGCCGACGTCGGGCACGGTGGCCACGTTCGTGGGCGCGGGGCTGGGGTTCCTGCTGCGGGAGATCTTCGGCGGCTCGGATCCGGGGGTGGCGCTGTTGCTGGTCACGTCGGGTGTGGTGTTCGCGTTGAGCGCGCTGGTGGCGCGGACGATGGACCGTCAGCTGCTCGGCCCGTGGCCCGACCCGAACCGGCCGCAGGCGCGCCAGGCGCTGCGCAACGTCGTCACGGGGCTGGCCGACGGCGCCAGGCACCTGGTGGGGCACCGGGTGGCGGCGGCGACGATGGGCGCGATGGCCACGCACCGGTTCCTGTTCGGCATGTGCACCGCGCTCGGCATCATCCTCTACCGCTACTACTTCACCGACGGTGACGCCGACGCGGCGCTGCGCGGCATCGGCCTGGTCGTGGTCGCCGCCGGCATCGGCACGGCGCTGGCGGTGGTCATCACCCCGTACACGACCGAGCGGTTCGGGATCGAGCGCTGGGTGCAGATCGCGCTGGTCGCGGCCGGGGTGCTGACGGCGGCGCTGGTGCTGCCGTTCCAGGAGTGGGGGCTGCCGGTGGCGGGGTTCGTGCTGGGGCTGGCCGGGCAGAGCGTGAAGATCTGCGCCGACACGACCGTCCAGCGCGACGTGGAGGACATCTACCGGGGCCGCGCGTTCTCGATCTACGACATGCTGTTCAACGGCATGTACGTGCTCGCCGCGGCCCTTTCCGCGGCCATCCTGCCGCCCGACGGCAAGTCGTACGTGGCGGTGGTGATCATCTCGCTCGGCTACCCCGTGGCGGCGCTCGCCTACCGGATGATCACCGCCAGGTCACGCACCGAGGTCGTTTGACCGGGCCCACTCCAGCAGCGCCGCCGTGACGGCCTCCTTGCCCAGCACGCCCTTGTCGAGCCTGAGGTCGAGCAGGAACTTGTAGGCCCGCCCCACCACCGGCCCCGGCCCCACGCCCAGCACCTGCTGGATCTCGTTGCCGTCGAGCTCGGGGCGGATCTTGGCCAGCTCCTCCTCCTCGGCGAGCCTCGCGATGCGCTCCTCAAGGTGGTCGTAGGTGCGTGACAGCGCCGCCGCCTTGCGCTTGTTGCGCGTGGTGCAGTCGGCCCTGGTCAGCTTGTGCAGGCGGGTCAGCAAGTGGCCGGCGTCGCGCACGTAGCGGCGCACGGCGCTGTCGGTCCACTCCCCCGTGCCGTAGCCGTGGAAGCGCAGGTGCAGCTCCACCAGCCGGGAGACGTCGGAGACGACGTCCTTGGGGAACTTCAGCTCGGTCATGCGCTTCTTCGTGAGCTGCGCGCCGACCACCTCGTGGTGGTGGAAGGAGACGCGGCCGCCGGCCTCGTGGCGGCGCGTCTTGGGCTTGCCGACGTCGTGCATGATCGCCGCCCAGCGCAGGATCCGGTCGGGCTTGCCGTCCTCCTCCTGCGCGATGGCCTGGTCGAGGACGGTGAGCGAGTGCTCGTAGACGTCCTTGTGGCGGTGGTGCTCGTCGATCTCCAGGCGCAGCTTCGGCAGCTCGGGCAGCACGTGGGCGGCCAGGCCGGTCTCCACGAGCAGGCGCAGACCCTCGCGCGGGTTGGCGCCGCAGATCAGCTTGTCGAGCTCGTCGCGGATGCGCTCGGCCGAGACGATCTCGATGCGCTCGGCCATCTCCGTCATCGCGGTCACGGCCCGCGGGTCGACGGTGAACCCGAGCTGCGAGGCGAACCTGGCGGCCCGCAGCATGCGCAGCGGGTCGTCGCCGAAGGACTGCTCGGGGGTGCCGGGCGTGCGCAGCAGGCGGGCCCGCAGGTCGCCGAGGCCGCCGTACGGGTCGACGAACTCGTGGCCGGGCAGGCGTACCGCCATCGCGTTGACCGCGAAGTCGCGCCGCTCCAGGTCGGCGTCGAGCGTCTCGCCGTACATGACCTCGGGCTTGCGGGACTTGGGGTCGTAGGACTCGCTGCGGTAGGTGGTGATCTCGATCAGCCAGCTCCCCTTGCGCAGGCCCACCGTGCCGAAGTCGATGCCGATCGTCCACACGGAGTCGGCCCAGCCCCTGACGATCTCCAGCACCCGCTCGGGGCGCGCGTCGGTGGTCAGGTCGAGGTCGTTGCCGATGCGGCCGAGCAGGAGGTCGCGTACGGGACCACCGACGAGGGCCAGCTCATGGCCCCGGTCGGCGAACAGGCGGCCGAGCTCGTCGGCCACGGGAGCGATCTTGCGGAACAGGTCGTTCATGGCCCGCTGCTGGCTTTCGGTCAAGGTTGAGTCGGACAAACTGAGTCGGCCTTCTGCTTCCGGAACATATCCCCCGAGCCACACCAGGTCCGGGTTACCGTCGGTCAAGGGACGACCGTCGGGGGCCATGGACTGAGGCAAGGAGGACTATATGAAGGACGCCCTCGCGATCCACCGCTGGCTCCTCGCACACCAGGTCCATCATGAGATCGTACGCCTTCCGCGTCCCATGACATGCGCGGAAGAGCTGCCGGAGGCGGTCTCCGCCGCCCCTGAGCGGTGCCTGATGGTCACAGTGCTCGAAGTCACCACCTGGGTCGGCCGCGAGGTCGTCGTCGGGGTCACCTCCCCCGTCTCCTCGCCGCCGCGTCCCGGAGCCCTCGGCGGATTGCTCCGCGCGCGCCAGGTACGCCCCGCGCCGGCGCACGTGATCAACGCCACCACGGACTACGCCTGCGGGCTGGTGTGCCCGCTGCTGCTGCCCGAGTCGCTGCCGATGTTCATCGACGACCGGCTGCTGGCCGACACCGAGCCGTTCTTCACCGCCACGGGCGAGCGCCATACGGCCCTGTCGATGCGCTCGCTCGACCTGCTGGCCGTTCTCCCAGGCAAGATGGTGGACCTACGCGGTTCGCGCGCGAGAGGAGCGCGCGTGGCGGTCGCGCGACGGCACTGAGCCCGTACCATTGCGGGCGTGCGTCGTCGTAGTCCAGCCCGGGCATCCGCGTGATCCGTAAGGCCACGCTGCTCGCCGCGCTGTCCGCCGCGTTGCTCGCCCCCCTGGTGGCGGTGACGCCGGGCTCTGCTGCCGCGAAACAGCCGAATGCCGCGGTCACGGCGCAGCGGCAGGGCTACGCCGTGACGATCTCGTCGATCACCCCCGAGGCCCCGAGAAACCTGACCGATGAGATCAAGATCACCGGCACGGTGCGCAACGACTCGGGGGCCGACGCGGCCGGGCTCCAGGTCCGCCTGCGTTACAGCAACCAGAAGTTCACCGACCGGGCGGCCATGACGGCCTACCAGAACGACCAGAGCACCACGACGCTGCCGGAGAACGTCTCCACCCGCAACTCGTTCATGAACCTGCCGCCGCTCGCCGCGGGCGGCACGGCGCAGTGGACGATCACCGCGACCCCCGTGCAGCTCGGGCTGCGCGAATTCGGCGTCTACAAGATCGCGGTGGACGTCGCCCAGTACTCGGTGCCGCAGGCCGCGCAGCGCACGTTCCTGACCTACGCCCCCGCCACCCCGCAGAAGCTGCCGCGCAACAAGATCGCCATCGCGCTGCCGGTCATCGACCAGCCGCACCGCTCCACCGACGACGGCGCGTTCGTGGACGACAAGCTGAGCCAGGCGCTGACCGGCCGGGGCCGCCTGGCGGACCTGGCGCGCATCGCGCAGTCGGCGCCGGCCACCGTCACCTGGGTGTTCGACCCGGCGCTGCTCGACGACGTCAACGCGATGAGCAAGGGCTACAGCGTCCGCACCAAGGACGGCAAGGAGGAGAAGAAGCCCGCCAGCGCCGAGGCCGGCCAGTGGCTGACGACGATGCGCAGCGCGCTGGCCGCCTCCCCCGTGGTCGCGACCCCGTACGCCGACCCCGACGTGGCGGCGCTGGCCCACCAGGGCCTCGACACGCAGACCGGGCGGGCCATCGAGCTGGGCGGCCAGACGGCGCGAACGCTGCTCAACCCCAACGTGAAGACGAACATCAACTGGCCGGCCGACGGCGTGCTCGACCCCGACGCGCTCGACCTGCTGTCGGTCAGCGACGTCGACACCGTCCTGCTCAACTCCACCAACCTGCCGCCGCAGCAGACCCTCACCACCACGCCCGACGCGGCCGCGACCCTCGACTCGGTCAACGGCCCCGTGACGGCGCTGGTCGCCGACGCCGAGCTGAGCCGCCTGTTCGAGCCGGGCGGGGGCACCTCGACCCTGCTCAGCACGCAGCGCTTCATCGCCGAGACCGCGATGATCGCCGCCGAGCCCGGCCAGACGCTCCCGAGGTCGCTGGTCGTCGCCCCCTCCCGGCGCTGGAACCCCAGCCCGACGCTCGTCACCGCCCTGATCAAGACCGCGGGCAAGCTGCCGTGGCTGCAGCCGGTCAAGCTGGAGACGATCAAGCCGGGCAAGGCGTCCGTCCCGCGCGCCGGCCTGACCTACACCGAGCAGGACCGCAAGGAGGAGCTGAGCCGCAAATACCTCGACCCGGTCAAGGACACCTGGGCGAAGTCGCAGCTCACCTCGCTGATCATGGAGCAGAAGACGCAGTCCCGCTTCGACGCGGCGGTGCTGCGGCTGACCTCCTCCGCCTGGCGCAACAGCACGCGGGCGGGCCGCTCGGTGGCCGGCGCCGTCGAGAAGGCCGTCGACGACCGCCTCGCCGAAATCAAGATCACCGGCTCCAGCCGCACGCTCGCGGGCAGCAACGGCGTGGTGCCGATCAGCGTGAAGAACGAGCTGAGCGACTCCATCCAGCTCTACATCGAGGTCAAGTCCGACAACCCCGAGCTGCTCACGGTGAACTTCGCGCAGACCGAGCCGCTGCTGATCCCCGGCGGGCAGAGCGGCACGGTGCAGGTCCAGATGATCGCAGCCCCCGACACCAGCGGTGACGCCACGGTGACGGTGCAGCTCAAGACCGCCGACGGGCAGCCGTACGGCAAGCCGCAGCGGCTGACGATCCACACCACCGGCTACACGGGCATCGCCCTGGTGATCGTCGGCGCGGCCCTGACCGTGATGCTCGCCGCCGTGGTGACGCGCCTGCTGCGCCGCAGGTCCCAGCGCAAGCTCGCGCGCAGCGCCAAGAACCGGGAGAGTGAGACCGTATGAGCCGCATGCTTCGGGCCAGCGCCATCATGGCGGCGGGCACCATGGTGTCCAGGGTCACGGGGTTCGTGCGGACGATGGTGCTCGCGTACGCGATCGGCACCGCGGCACTGGGCGACGCCTACAACGCCGCGTACGCGATCCCGTACAGCATCCTCGACCTTCTGCTCCTGGGCGTGCTGAGCAGCGTCGTCGTGCCCATGGTCGTGCGGGCCCAGCAGCACGACCAAGACGGCGGCCGGGCCTACGAGCAGCGGCTGCTGACGATCGCCACCGCGGCGCTGGTCGCGGTCGCGGCGATCTCCGTGCTGGCGGCGCCGCTGCTGATCGACCTCTACACCGACTGGGACGCGGGCAGCAGGAAGTTCGAGGTCGCGGTCATGCTGGCCCGCTTCATCCTGCCGCAGCTCGCCTTCTTCGGCGTCGGCGCGGTGGCCGGGGCCATCCTCAACACCCGCGACCGCTACGGCGCCCCCATGTGGGCCCCGGTGCTCAACAACGTGGTCGTCATCTGCGTGTTCCTGCTCTACGCCGTGGTCGGCTCGGGCAGCGACCTCGACCGCGTCACCACGTTCGACCTGGCGCTGCTCGGCGTCGGCACCACGGCCGGCATCGTCGCGCAGGCGACGGTGCTGATCGTGGCGCTGCGGCGGGCCGGGTTCTCCTTCGTGCCGCGCTTCGACCTGCGCAACGCGCGGCTCGGCGAGATGGCCAAGGCCGGCGTCTGGACGATCGGCTACGTCGTCGTCACCCAGCTCGGTTTCGTGCTGACCACCAACCTGTCCAGCCGGGCGGGCGACCTGGTTCCCGGGCACGGCATCAGCCCGTACACGCTGGCGTTCCAGCTTTTCCAGCTTCCGTACGGCGTCATCGGCGTCTCCGTGATCACCGCGATGCTGCCGCGCATGAGCCGGTCCGTCGCCGAGGGGCGCTTCGAGGAGGTGCGCGCCGAGTTCGGGTCGAGCGTGCGGCTGGTCTGCTCGCTGATGGTGCCGGTGTCGCTGCTGCTCATGGTGCTCGGACCGGCGATCACCGTGCCCATCTACGGCCACGGCGCCAACAGCGTCGCCGACGCCGTCTACATCGGCAACGTGCTGCAGGTGTACGGGCTGGCGCTGGTGCCGTTCGCGATCTTCCAGCTCCTGCTGCGGGTGTTCTACAGCTTCGGCGACACCCGGACGCCGGTGTTCATCGGGGCGGGCACCACGGCGGTCAACGCGGTGTTCATGGTGCTGCTGTACCTGGTGCTGCCGCCCGCGTACGTGGTGATGGGGCTGGCGCTGGCGTACGCGATCGCGTACGGGCTGGGCGCGGTCCTGGCCTGGTGGCTGGCCGGCCGGCGGGTGGGCGGCCTGGGCGGCTGGGCCGTCGGCATGTCGCTGACCAGGATGTACCTGGCCGCGCTGCCCACCGCCGTGCTCGCGCTGGCGGCCGTGTGGGTGGTCACCGGGATTTTCGGCGGGCTCGGCTTCCTCAATTCGGTCATAGTGCTCGCCATCGGCGGCGGGCTGGGTATGGTGCTCTATCTCGGCGTGGCCCACAGAATGCGCATCCCGGAGGTCAACTCGATCGTTGGGATGGTCGCGAGACGGGTAGGTCGGTAAAGAACGCGATCGGAATCTACTCGGCACTACCATGGAGCCCGACACGCGCGAATGGAAGCAGGAGGGGCGTGGGCGGATCCACCCGGCATAACGTGCCTTCGTGGGACACGACCACGCAGGTGAGTCGAACCATGAAGACGCCCGATCGGCCAAGCGGAGTGAGCCAGTGAGCAGCACGTCGGCCGTCGAACCCGGCACCCGTCTCGCCGAGCGCTTCCGGCTGGAGGACCGCGTCAGCGAGTCCGACGGCGCCACCTTGTGGAAGGCGATCGACGAGATCCTTGCCCGCCCCGTGGCGGTGCACACGTTCGCACCCGACTTCCCGCGGGTCCACGAGGTCGTCACGGCCGCCCGCGCGGCGAGCCGGCTGACCGACCCGCGCCTGACCCAGGTCTTCGACGCCGCCGAAGACGACAAGAGCGCCTACGTCGTCAGCGAGTGGGTCACCGGCGAGACGCTGACCGACCTGCTGGCCAACGGCCCGCTGGAGCCCGAGCGGGCGGCGGGCCTGGTCGCCGAGGCGGCCGAGGCGCTCGCGCACGCCCACGAGGCGCAGCTCTACCACCTGTGCCTGCGCCCCTCCCACCTCATGTGGACCAACGGCAACACCGTCAAGGTGCTCGGCGTGGCCGTCGACGCGGCCATGTGGGGGCTCACCACCGACCAGCCGGCGCTCGACGACGCCGAGGGGCTCGGCCGGCTGCTGTACGCGGGCCTGACCGGCCACTGGCCGGGCGACGAGGAGGAGGGCGGCCTGCCCGCCGCCCCCATGATCGACGGCCACTTCTGCACGCCTCGCCAGGTCACCGCCGGCGTGCCCGGCTACCTCGACACGATCACCGTGCGGGCCTGCCTGCCCGAGTCACGCAAGGGGCAGGGGGCGCTGGCCAGCCCCGCCGAGGTCGCCGAGTCGCTGGCCGACGTGGCCAGGCCGATGCCGATCCCGATCTCCTACCCCTCCACGCCCGCGGTCGCGTCGGCGTCCCACACCGAGGGTCTGGAGCTCGCCCACCGGCCGAAGTCCGCCCCCGTCCCGCCGCTGCCGCCGCCCCCGATGCAGCGGCGTCCCCAGGGCGGTGGTGGCAGCACGCTCAACCGCGTGCTGATGACGCTGGTGGTGCTGCTCGTCATCGCCGCCGTCGGCGTCGGCGCCTGGACGATCGGCCGCAGCCTGGGCAGCCCCACCCAGCCGCAGACCGCCACCAACACCCCCACCTCGACCAAGTCGGCCACCATCAACGCCGAGGCGGTCAAGCCGAAGAACGCCAAGGGCTTCGACCCGCTCGGCGACGGCGACGAGAAGACCGACATCGCCAAGCTGGCCATCGACGGCAAGCCCGGCACGCTGTGGAAGACCGAGACCTACACCAGCGCCGACCTGGGCCGGCTCAAGGACGGCGTGGGCCTGCTGCTCGACATGGGCAAGTCCATGCAGATCAGCGACGTGGTGGCGACGCTGTCCGAGGCGCCGGGCGCCACGGTCGAGCTGAAGGTGGGCGACTCCCCCGAGCTCGGCTCGCTGAAGACGGTGGCGACCGAGAAGAACGCCGCAGGTAAAACCACTCTTACCCCGGAGAAGGCGACCAGCGGTCAGTACGTTTTGATCTGGTTTACGCGTGTTCCGACGGATGCAGGCACTTTTCATGGCACCATCTATGAGGTAGTGGTGCACTCTCCCGGATCGGCATAATCAGGAATCTCTCTTGTGAACTCCCCACCCGAGACACCCTCAGCAGCGGAGCGGCCGGCGATCACAGACGCCGAGCTGCTGACCGCGCATATCAACGGGGATCCACACGCCTTCAGTGAAATCGTCAAAAGGCACCGCGACCGCATGTGGGCGGTCGCACTGCGTACGCTCGGTGACCCCGACGAGGCCGCCGACGCCGTGCAGGACGCCTTCGTCTCCGCATACCGCAAGGCCGCCACGTTCCGTGGCGAGGCGGCCGTCACCACCTGGCTGCACCGGATCGTGGTCAACGCCTGCCTCGACCGGATGCGCCGCAAGTCCGTCAGACCTGTCGCCGACGACGAGCTGATCGAGGCCGCGGAGCGCGAGACTCCCCTGCCCGACCAGACCCTCGAACGCGAGGTCTCGATGGAGGTTTCGGCTGCTCTGAAACTGCTGCCCGCCGACCAGCGGGCGGCGCTCGTACTGGTGGACATGATGGGCTATTCAGTCGAAGACGCAGCTCAGGTGCTCCAGGTGCCGAGCGGCACCGTGAAGAGCCGGTGCGCACGGGGGCGCGCGAAACTTGCCCCAATTCTTTCGCATCTGCGGAACCGTTCGGACCTCAATCGCGTCTCATCCGCGAAGGGAGCAGAACTTCGTGACGGGTGATACGCACTACGATCTGGAAACCCTCGCCGAGCTGGCAGAGGGTCTCCTGGACGCCGGCACGGCGCGCCAGGTCCGCGAGCATCTCGCGGTCTGCGACCCCTGTGGGGAGCTTCTGGCCGACCTGGCGGCGGTTCGCGAGGTGCTGGCCGCGACGCCCACACCGGCTATGCCGATGGGTGTCGCACTGCGCATCGACAAGGCCTTGGCCGCCGAGGCGGAGTCCAGGCGAGGCGGAGGTGTCGGCCTCGCGGAAGCACCGGACTGGGATGAGCTCATGCGGGACGCCCCGTGGGAGCGAGCGGCCCAGGAGCCCGTACGTCTGGGCGCCGTGGCCTCCTCAGAGCCTGAGGAGAGGCCAGAGCCGGTCCGCCTGGGCGTCGTCTCCGACGACGGAACCATCGTCCCCGCGAGGACGCGCAGCATGCGGCGGCGGCGCTGGGCGATGCCCGCGGTCGCGGCCGCGGCGGCGGCCGTGGTGGTCGGCACGGCGGTGGCCTCCACCGGGTTGCTGGCCAGTGGGGGTGGTGACAGCGGCACGAGCGTCGCGCCGCCACCGGTCGCCCTGCCACCGGTGCAGTCGGCCCAGCCGTCCTCCGAGCCCACCAGGAACGCTACGCGGGCCAGGGACGTCTATGTGACCAACAGCGACCACAACTACAGCGATCCAGAGCTGCGCATGTCGCTCGAGAGCTTCATGGCTCCCGCTCCCGCCATCCCTGGCGACTCCAATGACGCGGGCAAGGTGGCCAAGTGCGTCAGCGCGGTCTCCAAGCGGGCGCACCTGAAGGTGTTCGCGGTGGACCAGGGGCAGTACAACGGCCAGGAGGCGCTCATCATGGCGTCCTGGAAGCAGCGGGCCGCCAAGAAGGTCCGTATCGACGTCGTCGACCCGTTCAACTGCAAGAACCTGCGTAAGCCCGCGCTGGGCCGCTGGTAACCGGCCGCACGTACGTAAACCCACGTCAGAGCCCGCTTCGGCGGGCTCTTTCGTTTCTCCCAGCGTTGCCGGGTAGGGCAGGGAATCAGGGCGCTCTAGGATCTGTTGACGCCGGTGCACACAACAGACCAGGAAGGCGTGGGAACGTTGAGCGACGTCCGTAACGTGATCATCATAGGTTCCGGCCCTGCCGGTTACACGGCGGCCGTCTACTCCGCGCGCGCCGAGCTGAAGCCGCTCGTCTTCGAGGGCTCCGTGACCGCGGGCGGCGCGCTCATGAACACCACCGACGTGGAGAACTTCCCCGGGTTCCCCGACGGCATCATGGGCCCCGACCTCATGGACAACCTGCGCAAGCAGGCCGAGCGTTTCGGCGCCGAGCTGGTGGCGGACGACGTCGTCGAGGTCGACCTCAACGCCAACCCCAAGGTCATCAAGACCCACACCGACACCTACTACGCCAAGTCGGTCATCCTGGCGATGGGTTCCGGTTACCGCGAGCTGGGTCTGGCGAACGAGAAGCGGCTGTCCGGCCACGGTGTGTCCTGGTGTGCGACCTGTGACGGCTTCTTCTTCCGCAACAAGGACATCGTGGTCGTCGGCGGCGGCGACACCGCGATGGAGGAGGCCACGTTCCTGACCCGGTTCGGCCGCATGGTGACCGTGGTGCACCGCCGCGACGAGCTGCGCGCCAGCAAGATCATGCAGGAGCGCGCGTTCGCCAACGACAAGATCCGCTTCGTCTGGGACTCCGAGGTCGTGGACGTCCTCGGCGAGACCAAGGTCGAGGCGGTGAAGCTGCGTAACGTCAAGACGGGCGAGGAGTGCGAGCTGGCGACCGACGCGCTGTTCCTGGCGATCGGTCACGACCCGCGCACCGAGCTGGTCAAGGGCCAGATCGACCTCGACGAAGACGGCTACATCAAGGTGGCCTCGCCGTCCACGGCGACCAACATCGAGGGCGTGTTCGCCGCCGGCGACGTCGTCGACCACACCTACCGCCAGGCGATCACCGCGGCGGGCACCGGCTGTGCGGCCTCGCTCGACTCCGAGCGCTGGCTGGCCAACAACGAGAAGTAAGGAGCGCACCGTGAAGGCTGTCACCGACGCCACTTTCGCATCCGAGGTCCTCAAGAGCGACAAGCCCGTGCTGGTCGATTTCTGGGCGGAGTGGTGCGGCCCCTGCCGCCAGGTCGCGCCCATCCTCCAGGAGATCGCCAACGAGCACGGCGACAAGCTGGAGATCGTGAAGCTGAACATCGACGAGAACCCTGAGGTGCCCCGCCAGTACGGTGTGCTCCAGATCCCGACGATGAACGTCTACAAGGGTGGAGAGGTCGTGAAGCAGATCATCGGCGCCAAGCCGAAGGCCATGCTGCTGCGCGAGCTCGAGGGCATCATCTAGGACGCCCATGAGAAAGCCCCCGCCTCGCGCGGGGGCTTTCTCATATGCTCTGGTGGCGCTGAGGAGGCTTCAGACGGGACGTAGTGCCCGTTCCGGGCTCATGGAGCCGAGGAGGCGTTCGAGGGCCACCTCGACGTCCTCACGCCACGACACGGCGCTCTTCAGCTCCAGACGCAACCGCGGAAATCTCAAATGGGGACGAACAGTCTTAAACCCCACAGAAAGCAAGTATTCCGCTGGAACGACGCAACTAGGCTCTTCCCACTTCAGATCCCCGAAAGCTTCAATGGCCTTCACGCCACGCCGCGTCAGATCCTTGGCCACCCCCTGGATCAGCATCCGGCCCAGCCCGCCACCCGAGAACTCGGGAATGATGTGCGCCGTCATCAGCAACACCGCGTCGGCGCTCACCGGCGAAGTGGGAAAGGCCACCGAACGCGGGCTGTAGAGCGGCGGGCTGTAGAGCACGAAGCCCGCGGGCACGCCGTCGACGTAGGCGATCTTCCCGCAGCTCCCCCACTCCAGCAGCGTGCCGGAGATCCAGGCCTCCTTCTCCAGCCCCGGATCGCCCGAATCCAGTGCTCGCTCCCCGCTCATGGGGTCGAGCTCCCAGAACACGCACGTTCGGCAGCGGCGCGGGAGATCATCGAGATTGTCCAGGGTTATGTTGACCAGCCGGCGCGACAACTACGGCCCCTATCGTTGACCCGGAAAAGCGCGCGAAAACCGCGTCTACAGGTGGCATCGTAGCCCAGTGAAGATGTCGCCACCGGACACCACGACGGTCGAGCCCGGCGACGGGCGACATGTCCGTCTGGCGTAATCTGGTATTTCAGCCCGATATGACACCTAGGAGGTGGGCCGTGACAGAAGAGCAGGATCACGGTCAGACACCCGCGACCCAAGGGTCGCGCATCGACGCCTACGTCGATCGGTACGCCGCGCGAGCTACCGGGATGGTCGCCTCCGAGATCCGAGCTCTTTTCGCCGTCGCGTCGAGGCCCGAGGTGGTCTCGCTCGCGGGCGGCATGCCGTACGTCACGGCTCTTCCCCTCGACATGGTCGGCGAGTTGGTCTCCGACCTCGTCACGCGGCGCGGCCCCGTCGCGCTGCAGTACGGCTCCGGCCAGGGCGACCCGCATCTGCGCGAGCAGATCTGCGAGGTCATGCGGCTGGAGGGGATTCATGCCGGGGCGAACGACGTGGTCGTCACCGTCGGTTCGCAGCAGGCCCTCGACCTGATCACCCGGATCTTCATCGATCCCGGTGACGTCGTGCTGGCCGAAGGGCCCTCATATGTGGGAGCGCTCGGAACGTTCGCCGCGTATCAGGCCAAAGTTGTCCACATCGCGATGGACGATCAGGGCATCGTGCCCGAATCGCTCGCCCAGACCATCTACGCCCTGGAAACCGCAGGGGCGCCCATCAAGTTCCTCTACACCATCCCGACCTTCCACAACCCCGGCGGCGTCACGCTCAACATCGCCCGCCGCCAGCAGGTGCTCGACATCTGCCAGCGGGCCGGGATCCTCATCATCGAGGACAACCCGTACGGGCTGCTCGGCTTCGACGGCGAGCCCATGCGCGCCCTGCGCGCCGACAACCCCGACGGCGTCGTCTACCTCGGCTCGTTCTCCAAGACGCTCGCCCCCGGCTTCCGCGTCGGCTGGGCGCTCGCGCCGCACGCCATCCGCGACAAGCTCGTCCTCGCCATGGAGTCGGCCGTCCTGTCCCACTCCTCCTTCACGCAGCTCGCCGTGGGCCAGTACCTCGCCACGCAGCCGTGGCACGAACAGATCAAATCGTTCAGGGAGCTCTACCGCGAGCGCCGCGACGCGCTGCTCGACGCGCTCGAATCGCTGATGCCGCCCGAGGTCACCTGGACCCGGCCTGGGGGCGGCTTCTTCGTCTGGGCCACCCTGCCCGAAGGGCTCGACTCCAAGGCGATCCTGCCGCGGGCCGTGGCCGAGCGGGTCGCGTTCGTGCCCGGCACCGGGTTCTTCTCCGACGGTAGCGGGGCGCGGCACATGCGGCTCTCGTACTGCTATCCGGAGCCCGACCGCATCCGCGAGGGCGTGCGGCGGCTCGCCGGGGTGATCGAGCAGGAGATCCAGCTCAGAGACACCTTCGGCACCGCCTCCGCCCGCGACCACCAGGGCGTCGACACACCCGGCCCCGACCTGGCCTGACCACCGCACACCACACCACCGGCAGGCCGGCGCCGCACCCGCTGCGAACGCCGGCCTGCCGCTGTGTATGGCGGGATGCTGCCGCTGTGTATGGCGGGATGTGGGAGGGGATCGCCGGAGAAAGCACCTCCCGTACACCATTAGCCCCAGCCGCCGATACGGTTGGACAGCCGTGCCATCAGCGACGTCGGCAGCGGCAGCGTCGGTAACGGCGGCAGCGTCGGTAACGGCATCAGCAGCATCAACGGCTTCACGGCTTCAGCGGAGGGATGAGATGAGCGATCTGGGCCACGTGCTCGTGCTGGCCGGAGGCCTCTCCTACGAGCGGGAGGTGTCTCTGCGCTCGGGTCGCAGAGTCAGCGAGGTGTTGCGCGCGACGGGCATCGACGTCGAGACCCTCGACACCGACGCCTCCCTCGTCCCCTCCGTCCTCGCCGACCCGCCGGACGCCGTCTTCGTGACCCTCCACGGCGGCGCGGGCGAGGACGGCGCGATCCGTTCCGTCCTGGAGCTGCTCAACGTCCCGTACGTCGGCGCCGACCCCGACGCCTGCCGGGTCGCCTTCGACAAGCCCACCGCCAAGGCCGTCGTCCGCTCCGTCGGCCTGCGCACCCCCGCCTCGGTCACGCTCCCCAAGGAGACCTTCCACGACCTCGGCGCCACCGTCGTGCTCGGCCGCATCGTGGAGCACCTCGGCCTGCCCCTCTTCGTCAAGCCCGCCCGCGGCGGCTCCGCCCTCGGCGCCTCGTTCGTCCCCACCGCCGAAGAGCTGCCCGCCGCGATGGTCGGCTGCTTCGCGTACGGCGACACGGCGCTCATCGAGCGGTACGTCGAAGGCGTCGAGGTGGCCGTCTCCGTCGTCGACCTCGGCGCCGGCCCCGTCGCCCTGCCCGCCGTGGAGATCGTCCCCGACGAAGGCGTCTACGACTACGCGGCCCGCTACACCGCCGGCCACACCGAGTTCTTCGCCCCCGCCCGCCTCTCAGCCGCTGCAGCCGCCGCCTGCGCCGAAACCGCCGTAACCGCCCACACGGCCCTGGGCCTGCGCGACATCTCCCGCACGGACCTGATCGTCGACGCCGACGGCGTCCCCCACTTCCTGGAGGTCAACGTGGCCCCCGGCATGACGGAGACGTCTTTGCTCCCGATGGCCGCGGAAGCCGCCGGCCAGGACCTCGGCGAACTCTGCCGCACCCTCCTCCAGAACGCCGCCTCCCGCTCCTCCTCCTCCTGACGCACCCGGTCGGGGCGCAGACCACAACTGCGCCCTCTCCCCCACACCACCACCCCGCAGCCCTCCGCCCCTCGGGGATGCTCCGCACACGTCGGCGCGGAACAACGCGCACACCGGCAGCGCCCCGGCGCTCGGCGGCCCTCAACACGTCACGTCCGCATCGCCTCCCCCGTCTCCCCCGTATCGGAGCCTCCCCCCGCATCGGGCCTCACCCGCGCGCTTTGTCACCGCAGCGCATCACCCCCACGGCGCCTCAGGCCCGCAGGCCGACTTGTCCCGTCAACGGAACGCCTCGCTCCCGCAGCACCTCACCCTCCAAGCGCGACACACCCGCAGAGCGCTTCCCCCGCAGAACGCCCCACCCCGCAGCACCTTGTTCCCCGCAGCACCTTGTTCCCCGCAGCGCGCCACGCCCCACGGCACGTCGCACCCCCACGGCACGTCGCACCGCAGTGCTTCGCCTCCTCAGCCTGCCAGCCCTCCCCCGGGCAAGCTCAGCACCTCACACACCTACCGCGCGCTCGCCAAGAACGCCGGCATCAAAAGGCGTCCACCGCGCGCTGCTGCCATGCGCACCGCACCCCACGCAATCCGCCACCACGCCATCCACCGTTAGCACCACACCGCCACGTACCACACCGCGCACATCCCATGGCGTGCACTCATCGCCACGCACCACACCTCGCACACCCCACCCCGGTCCTCCTACCTCTCAATCCCGTCCATCTCATCGCGTGCACTCGCCGCCACGCACCTCGATCGGGCGCCCTCTCCACTCTCGCCCTCCCTTGCCCGCACCGCGCCCAGCCCGCTGCTCACCCGCGCCAAGCCCGCCACACACGCGCCCAGTCCGCCGCACACCCGCGCCGAGCCCGCCGCACGCCCAGACACCCGCGCGCCGCTCAGCCCCCCAGCCCGCGAACCGACCTACCGTGGCCACACCGATGCCACAGCGCCGGACACACACTCCCGCCCGCCCTCCTGCTCCTGCCACCCCTGGAAGCATGCAGGCACCCCACCCCAAGTCGCGCGGTCGCCACGACGTCCCCTCTCACCACACCACCACGAGCCAAGCCTCATGCCCTCGATAAGTAGCCTTACGGTGTGCTGATCGAATCGATGTACCCCAAGAGCTTCGCCAGCGACAACCACGCCGGCGTGCACCCGACCATCCTGGAAGCCATGGCGGCCGCCAACCACGGCGACGCGCCCGCCTACGGCGACGACTCCTGGACGTCGGCGTTCGAGGAGAAGATCAAGGAGACTTTCGGCCCGGCCGCCGAGGGCTTCGCGGTGCTCAACGGGGCGGGCGCCAACATGGTCGGCCTGGCGCTCATGCTGGGCCGCTACGACGCCATCATCTGTGCCGACAGCGCCCACATCGCCACCCACGAAGCAGGAGCATCGGAGCGTCTGCTCGGCGTGAAGCTCATGACGGTCCCCACCGGAGACGGCAAGCTCCGCCCGTCCGACATCAAGTCACGCCTGCATGGAATCGGCAACCCACACGAGCCCCAGCCCGCCGTCGTCTCGATCTCCCAGACGACGGAGCTGGGCACCACCTACTCCCCCGCCGAGATCGCCGCCCTGACCGAGACGGCTCACGAGTCGGGCCTGCGCCTCCACGTGGACGGCGCCCGGCTCGCCAACGCGGCCGCGTACCTCGAATGCGACCTGAGGGCCATCACGACGGACGCCGGCGTGGACGTGTTCAGCTTCGGCGGCACGAAGAACGGCGCACTGGCCGCCGAGGCGGTCATCGTCCTCGATCCGTCGCTGGCGAACGCCGTCCCGTTCCTCCGTCGCCAGTCCCTTCAGCTCGCCTCGAAGATGCGTTTCATCTCGGCCCAACTCACGGCCCTGCTGACGGACGACCTGTGGCGCCACAACGCTGCCCACGCCAACGCGATGGCCACCCGTCTGGCGAACGGGCTGGCAGACATCCCCGGCATCTCCCTGGCGTACCCGGTCCAGTCCAACGCCGTCTTCGCCACCCTCCCGCACGCAGCCGCCGAAACCCTCCGCCGGCGCTACCTGTTCCACTACTGGGACGAGCCCGCCGGCACCGTCCGCTGGATGACCGCCTTCGACACCACCCCAGAACAGGTGGACGACTTCCTCGAAGACATCCACAAAGCCGCCGCCATGTAGCTCACTCCCGCCACCCGCCCCTGTTTCACGTGAAACACGCCCGCGCTCCCTGGCCCCAGCGCCAGGAGCGCCGAGCGTCCCCAGATCCCGGGAGCGAGATACGCGTCGCTGTCGCCTCTCCCTCTGAGGCCACCGTCCTCGCACCCCACCCTCGCTTCGCGCGGACGGGTCGCCTTTCGCTCCAGAGACACCGCCCCTCGGACCGCCCGCGAAGACACCGTCCTCACACCGCGCAGACAGCGCCCAGTCACGTCGCCCGGAGACGCCACCCTCGCCCGGCGCAGACAGCGTCCCCTCGCCCCGGCGCAAACAGTGTCGCCCACGCGCTCCGGAGCGGCGGTCCTCGCCGCCACACAGACAGCGCCTCCTTCACGTCTCCCGGAGTACGCCACCCTGATACAGCGCGGACAGCCCCTCGGGCGGTGTCGCCAGCCCCTCGGGCAGCGCGGACTACTCTCTCCCGGGGCGCGGACAACTCATCCTGGGGGCGGACAGCGCGCCCCTTACACCGCTCGACAACCACCGCCCGAACGCCCCCAGTCGGCGCTCCTCCATCGATTCCGCTACGCAACTCCGCACGGGGTCATCAACCTCGTGCGCGCCTCTGGCCCTCTCGCCACGCACCCTCGGCATGCACAGGTCGCCAACTGCCACCGGAAAGGGGTGCTCCTCGCCTTCCGCTCGTAGCGCGCCTCCGACCACCCTCGTCACCTTCGAGCGTCTGGCACACGGTGCGTTTCACGTGAAACATCGCCCTCGCCACGTGGCTGGGCTGTCCGACTGGAGGACGCGAGATCACCAGGCTCGGGATCACAGCGCGGTTCGATGCCACGTCAACGCCGCCTTGTCCATCCCCTGCCCCGCACGGAACCCGCAGCCGTCAGTCACCCCTGCACGTGTTTCACGTGAAACAGAGGCCGAAGTCGCCACGAGAGTGGGGACCGACGTGTTTCACGTGAAACAAAGCGAGCCAGCGGCCATCCGGCCCCCGCTCTCCCCCTGCGCCTGAAGGGCCGCGCCCCTCAGCCCGGAGGAACTCCCCGCGCTAGGGCTTCCAGCCCCACGGACCTTCGCTCTCAACCCTCCGGCCGAGCGCGTCTCAAACCCACGGCCCTCCAGCCTCGATCACCTAAGACCCAGGGCCGATCCCGCGCTCGAGCACCGCAGACCTTGGCTTCTCCGGTCCGCCTCTCCCCTACCTACTGGCCGCGTCAGTCCTCAGACTCTCGCATTGCGCGCACGGCCTCAGGCGCCATGGTGCCGATGATCCGCTCAAGGTCATCGATCGTGGCGAACTCCACGACGATGCGCCCCTTCCGACGTCCCAGATCCACCTTCACCTTGGTCTCGAAGTGATCCGACAGGCGGTCGGCGAGGTGGGTGAGGCCGGGCGCGGTCGGCTTGGCCGGCTGGCGCTCCCGCGGCGCCTTCTTCGCGGCCTTCGCGCTCCCCATCGCCACGATCTCCTCCACTGCGCGGACCGAGAGGAGCTCCGCCACGATGCGCTTGGCGAGCTGCATCTGCTCCTCGGCGCTTTCGAGGCCGAGGAGAGCGCGGGCGTGACCGGCGCTGATGACTCCAGCCGCCACCGTGCGCTGCACTTCGGGCGGGAGGTTGAGGAGACGCAGGGTATTGGTGATGTGGGAGCGGGAGCGGCCGACCTTCTTCGCGAGCTGGTCGTGAGTCGCCTGGAAGTCGTCGAGAAGCTGCTGGTACGCCGCCGCCTCTTCCAACGCGTTCAGCTGCTCACGTTGCAGGTTCTCGATGAGGGCGTCACGCAGGAGGTCGGTGTCCTGGGTGTTGCGCACGATCGCCGGCACCGGGTCGAGGCCGACCTGCTGGCAAGCTCGCCAACGCCGCTCCCCCATGATCAGCTCGTACTGACCACCCCCGACCGATCTGACCACGATCGGCTGCAGAAGGCCGACCTCCCGGATGGAGGCCGCAAGCTCTTCGAGACGCTCCTCGTCGAAGATGTCACGTGGCTGACGCGGGTTGGGGACGATCGCGGACAGAGCGACTTCCTTGAAGTACGCCCCGGCGATCGGCTTGGGCCCCGTCTCCCCCGTTGACCCGTTCGACGGGGCCGGCGCCGACCCCGTACCGTCAACGATGGGACCGGTCGGGATGAGCGCCCCGAGCCCCTTGCCCAATCCCCGCCGCTGCTGACTCACTGCGTCTCCTCATCCACCCGGTCGATTCCGGTCACTCCAGGAGAGGTTACCGTCGCCCGCCCCGCCGGGTGCCCGCTCGCCACACACCACCGCGTTGGATTTACACCGACACGGTCACAAACCTGCCCAACTCGTGACTGAGCCCCAAGATGCCCCGCGCCACCTCCCGACACCCGGCACACCAGGCAACGTGGACGGTCCGGGGAGGGCGCGGGTGGACGGTGCAGGAGCGGGACAGCGCGGGAGAGCGATGCAGACCGTAGGCGGGTGCAAGCGCGACAAGCACGGACTGCGGGCGCAGCGGGCACGCACAGGAGATGAGCGCAGGAGCAGGCGGGGCGCGGAGTGCGAGCGGAGGGCAGGCGCGCGCGCACAGGACAGGCACAGACCGTGTGGCGGACGCGGATAGCGGCGAGGAGCGGGCAGCAAGCATCGGACAGGGCCGTCACAGAGGCCAGGCCAGCACGGACCACAGACGGGCACGAACCGCAAGCGGGCGCAGGCAATGGGGCGGACAGCGGGCGTTGGCTGCTGCGTGGGCGTGAGCGTGGGCGTGAGCGTGGGCGTGAGCGACGCGCAGAGCCTGCCGCTCAATCCCCGGCACTTCACCGCACGGCACGTCAGGGCCCGGCACACAATCGCTCGGCGAGCAACCCACGCCGCGCGCAGCAGCGCGGCACTCTTCGGCCCTTGGCGCAGTCGCCTTGCGCGTGCAGCCTCCTGAGGCGCAATCGCTGCGCGCCGCCGTCCCAAGCGCCGCCGTCCCAAGCGCCACCGTCCCAAGCGCCGCCGTCTGAAGCGCTGTCTGCAGCGCTGCCGCCTTACGCGCCGTCCCCTTGCAGGCCGCCTCCCCCGCGCCACGCTCAGAGTCCGGCGTCCTGGAGCCGCAGGGGAAGCGTGCCGGAAGGGCTTGGCGGTGTGGTCCGATGCGTTCGGTGGGCAGGACGGAGCGGGTTCGTGCCACGGCAGGGCCACCCACACGGCAATCCCGACGCACGAGGGCGCGCCGTCGCGGCCCGCGGGCGTTCAGCCTGCGACGTGTCCGGAGCCGGGCGCAGGGGGAAGCCTGGCGTGCCCGCGGCGTCCCGATGGTCAGGCGACGGTGGCGCGGTGGGCGATTTCGCGGGCGGCGTCCATGTAGGCCATCGCGCCGCTCGATCCCGGGTCGTACGTCATCACCGACTGCCCGTAGCTGGGTGCCTCCGACAGGCGGACGCTGCGGGGGATCACCGTGTTGAGGACGGTTTCGCCGAAGTGGGCGCGGACCTCGTCGGCCACCTGGGAGGCGAGGCGCGTGCGGCCGTCGTACATCGTCAGGACGATGGTGGACAGGCGCAGCGTCGGGTTCAGGTGGGCCTTGATGAGGTCGACGTTTCTGAGGAGCTGGCCGAGACCTTCCAGGGCGTAGTACTCGCACTGGATCGGGATCATGACCTCGTCCGCCGCCACCAGCGCGTTCACCGTCAGCAGGCCGAGGGACGGCGGGCAGTCGATCACGATGTAGTCGAGCTCGATCGCGTCGTAGGCCGCCAGGGCGCGGCGGAGGCGGGCTTCGCGGGCGACGAGGGAGACCAGCTCGATCTCGGCGCCGGCCAGGTCGATGGTGGCCGGCGCGCAGTAGAGGTTCGGCATGTCGGGCACCTGCTTGACGATGTCGGCCATCGGCAGGTCGTCCACGAGCACCTGGTACACGTCCGGTACGTCGCCGCGGTGCTCCGTGGCCAGGGCGGTGGAGGCGTTGCCCTGCGGGTCGAGGTCCACCACGAGGACGCGCTGGCCGTGCATGGACAGCGCGGCGGCGATGTTGACCGAGGTGGTCGTCTTGCCGACGCCGCCCTTCTGGTTGGCAACCGCGATCACTCTGGTCTTGGACGGACGCGGCCAGTCGCCGTTGCTCTCGCCCGAGGGGTCGCCGGGCTGGGCAGCCGTCTGGGTCGCAGATGTTTCACGTGAAACCACTGAGCTGAGGGCCTCTCGTACCAGGGGCGAATCACCGGGGTTCAGGGGGGTCTGGGTCACGTTGGCCATCCTTTCAACCAGTGGTGTGCCGGTGCCGGGAGTTTGCTGTCGCGACACGCCCATTTCAGGCCAGCCAACCCCGTGGGGACTCTCGGACCGACGGCTGCCGGGCCAGCCCAAACCGCTTGACGCGACTGGCACAACCGTCACCTCCTTCGTCGCGGCCTTGCTCGCTCCGGCGCGCGACCCGCTACCACCCGAACCAATGTTGCAGGCGGCTCGACCTTACCGTGCCCGACGGTCACAAGCTCGGCCGTTCGGGCTCCGCTGGCCCGCAATTGGGACTCCGCCTCGGCGAGCTCGTCGGCGGCCCGCTCCCCCTTCATGGCGATCAGCTC
This sequence comes from Nonomuraea composti, assembly GCF_012034275.1. Lineage (NCBI taxonomy): Bacteria > Bacillati > Actinomycetota > Actinomycetes > Streptosporangiales > Streptosporangiaceae > Nonomuraea > Nonomuraea composti. Next base: position 200,278 of record NZ_JAATEP010000012.1, read on the forward strand.
CCCGCCCTCGCGGAGCAGCGGCATCGCCCACTTCAGGAGGCGGTCGAGCGGCGCCACCGCGCGGGCGCTGGCGACGTCGAACTCGCGCTTGCCGGCCAGCTCCTCCGCCCGCCCGCGCAACACCTCGACGTTGTCCAGCTTGAGCGCCGCGACGCATTCCTCCAGGAACACGGTACGGCGCAGCAGCGGCTCCAACAGCGTAACCGTGATGTCCGGCCGCACGATGGCCAGGACCAGGCCGGGCAGCCCGGCCCCGGAGCCGATGTCCACCAGTCTCACGTCCGGCGGGACGACCTCGGCCACCACCGCGCAGTTGAGCAGGTGACGATCCCAGATCCGGGACACCTCCCGCGGGCCGAGGAGCCCGCGGACGACGCCGGGGCCCGCCAGCAGCCCGGCGAACGCGTTGGCGCGCTCCCAAGCTTCCCCGGTGAAGACGTCCCGCGCGATCTGCGGCGGCTCCGGAAGCTCATCGTCGCTCACTGGTTCGGTGGCCCTTTCTGGGACCTGGCGGCCCTTGCTCGGGTGGTGGGTGTTCGATCGGTATGAAGTTCGGTATGGAGATCGGTGGCGTGCCGGTGGGTGCGGCTGCGGTCAGGGCCGCGGCCCGGCGCCGCTGGGCGTTCCGGGCGTGGCGCCCGGTTTGGGACGGTGTCGGTCTTGTCGCTCCCCCAAGGCTACGGGGTGAGATCACAAAGGCAGACTAGCGGGCCGGGGTGAAGGTGGCCTGTGAGCGCGCCGTCGGCACCCCCATGCCCCGGCGGCGAGCGTACGAGCGCGCCGCCCGTACTCACCAACAAAAAGAAACGGCCGCCTGCCACGCGTGACAGCGGGCAGACGGCTGGATCGGACGGAGGTGGGCAAGCGCCTCAGGCGGGCAGGACCACCACGTACCGCTGCGGCTCCTCCCCCTCGGACTCGCTCCGGAGCCCGGCGGCGGCCACCGCGTCGTGGACGATCTTGCGCTCGAACGGGGTCATCGGCTGCAGCGCCTTGGACTCGCCGCGTTCCTTGACCTGGTTGGCGATCTCGGTGCCGAGCTTGGTCAGCTCTGCCCGGCGCCGCTCGCGGTAGCCGGCCACGTCGAGCATCAGCCGGGAGCGCTCGCCGGTCTGCCGGTGGACGGCCAGCCGGGTCAGCTCCTGCAGCGCCTCGAGGACCTCTCCCCCGGGCCCCACCAGCTCGGTGCTCTTCAGGCCGACGACGGAGACCAGGGCGCGGTCGCCTTCGACGTCCATGTCGATGTCGCCGTCGATGTCGGCGATGTCGAGAAGGCCCTCGACGTAGTCGGCAGCGATCTCACCTTCCTGCTCCAGCGCGCTGAGATCAGGAGCCTTCTCCTGCTCGGCCTCGGTCATGGCCGGCCTCTCCTTCGTGTTCAAGACTTCTTGCTGCCGGTGCGCTTGCTGCGTGACTGCCTGCTCGGCTGCTGCCTAATGATCTTAGGCTCCGGAGCGGGCGGAGGGGCCTGTTCTTCCGGAGTGGTCTTGCGCAGTTTGGCGAACAGACCGGGCTTCGGCTGGACCGGGATCACGTTGCCCTTGGCGTCGTACTGCGGCATGGGGTGCCGGCTGTAGAACCAGTGCTGCTGACCGAGGGTCCACAGGTTGGTGGTCACCCAGTACATGATGAGGCCGAGCGGGAAGTTCAGGCTGAAGAAGGCGAACAGCGGCGAGATGTACATCAGGATCTTCTGCTGCTGCGCCATGGGGTTGTCGGGCATCTGCGCCATGGAGCGGGTGACGCTCTGCCGGACGGTGAGGAACGTGGTCAGCGAGCTGATCGCGACGAAGATGCCAAGGACGATCTTGGTCTGGACGTTCCCCGCGCCGAAGGCCTGGAGGTCGCTCTCCGACATCCAGAAGTTGGCGGGCAGCGGCGCGCCGAAGATGTGCGCGGCCCTGGCGCTGTCGACCAGTTCCTGCGTCATGCCGTACTTGGGGTGCCCGTTCGCCATGTTCTGCAGCACCGTGAACATGGAGATGAAGATGGGGAACTGGGCGACGACGGGAAGGCAGCCGCCGAGCGGGTTGGCGCCCGCACCCTGGTAGAGCGCCATGACCTCCTGGTTCATGCGCTGCTTGTCGTTCTTGTAACGCTTGCGCAGCTCTTGAACCTTGGGGGCGAGCTCCTGCATCTTCCGCGACGAGCGCATCTGCTTGAGGAAGAGCGGGAAGATCAGGATCCGCATGAAGACGGTCAGCGTGATGATCGTCAACGCCCAGGTCAGCCCGCTGTCCGGGTTGAGGACCGTGCTGTATGCAGTATGGATCCAGATGATGACTTGGGCTACGGCTTGATACAGCCAGCTCAGCCAGGACAGCTCCACCGAGCTATCTCCCTTGCGTTTCGTGAGACCGGACCGGGCGTGGGGGCACCGGGTCTATACCTCCGGGATGGAATGGGTGGCACCGCCCGATACGCCGGACAGTCAGCCATGTGCCGCGCAATGCCCCGTGCACGGCAATCGCTTCGAGTCCATAGGCACTGCACGACGGATAGAACCGGCAGCGTGGACCGAGCAGCGGGCTGATGAACGCCCGGTAGAACCGAATGGGAACGATGAGCACCCGGGCGGCGAGGCCCGGCACCACCCCTTGCGGCTGCTCCGTCATCTGTGTCCACCCGTCGAGGACTCTCGCCGCCTGAGCAAACGATCCAGCGCGAGATCGAGCTCGGCGGCCAAGTGCTCGAATCGCGCGGACGCGGCCGGTGGGTTGGCGCGTACCACAAGCAGGCTACCTCGCGGCAGCCGTTCGAGACGGTCTCGCATCAGGTGTCGGAGCCGTCGTTTGACCTTGTTCCGGGTCACGGCGCTCCCGACGGCCTTGCTCACCACGAAACCCACGAGAGGTGGCTCTTCCCCAGAAATGGTGAAATGCACCACAAGAGTAGGACGACCGGCGCGTTTGCCGCGCCTGACCGCCGCCTCGAACTCCTCCCCGCGTCGCATGCGGGATTGACGGGACAGCACCGTATACGTCTAACGCCCGCCGGCGAACATCGCCGGCGGGCTGAAATCGCGCAGGACGATCAGGCCGACAGCTTCTCGCGGCCCTTGCGGCGGCGGGAAGCGAGGATGGCGCGACCGGCCCGGGTGCGCATCCGCAGCCGGAAGCCGTGGGTCTTAGCGCGACGACGGTTGTTCGGCTGGAAAGTACGCTTGCTCACGGGTGGGCTCCAGGCTTGATGATGCGCCGCGAGGGCGCCTAACACACATGGATGGCCTGCCAGATTACGAGGGCACGCGAAATAGCCGTCGCGTGACAAGCCGACCGTCGTACGTTACGGGGCAAGCACCGTCCAGGTCAAACCGGACCGGTTGTCCACCAATCCACAGGCCACTTTTCCACCGCCGGTCCCACGTCCACAAGTTGTGCACTCGGGTGCCACTAGGCTGTGGACAACGCTTGAACACACCTGTGCACAAAGCTACTGTCGGGCCTCTCGGGGCCGCTCAAGCCCTGTGGACAGCTTGTGGACGGCCTGTGGAGGAAGAGGGCGCGAGGCCCTGTCTCCACATGTGGATGAAGGCGCCGCCGAAGTGTACGGGCGACTGTGCCATGTGGATAACGATCGCGGGGGGCCGCGAGAGGAAGGAGGGGGAGCCGCACCATGAACGGTGTCGACCTCGGCACGGTATGGGCGAGAGCCCTGGGCAACTTCCTCAACGAGAACGTGCCCATCCAGCAGCGCACCTGGCTGTCGATGGTGCGCCCGATCGCCCTGGCCAACGACACGATCGTGCTCGGTGTCCCCAACGACTTCCTCAAGGACCTCATCGAGAGCAACAAGCTGCGCCCGCTGGTGACCCACGCGCTCTCCCAGGAGCTCGGCCGGACCATGCGGGTGGCCGTGATGATCGACACGGCGGCGCCCGAGCAGCCCGCCGGCGAGTCTCATCAACAGCCTGTGACTCAAAGTTATCCCCAGGGTGTGGAGAGTCAGCTGCGTTATGCACAGCCCGTGCAACCGCAGCACAACCAGGCTTCGGAGCCTCCGCAGTTCTACTCTCCACAGCCGGAGCAGTCCCAGATATCCACCGAATATCCACAGCAGGGCTTCTCTTTTGAACAGGCCCAGTCGTACACACCGCCTGTGGAAAAGTCGCCCGAGCCGGCGGCGAACCGGTGGGAGGCGAAGAGCAGCAAGCCCAGCGAACCGGCCAGGCTTAATCAGAAGTACACATTCGAGACATTCGTTATCGGCGCCAGCAACCGGTTCGCCCATGCGGCGGCCGTGGCGGTGGCCGAATCCCCTGCGAAGGCGTACAACCCGCTCTTCATCTATGGAGACTCCGGGCTGGGGAAGACGCACCTGCTGCACGCGATCGGGCATTACGCCCAGAGCCTGTACGACGGCGCGCGGGTCAGATACGTGAGCTCCGAGGAGTTCACCAACGACTTCATCAACAGCATCCGCGACCACAAGGCCGACGGCTTCCGTGGCCGCTACCGGGCGATCGACATCCTGCTCGTGGACGACATCCAGTTCCTGGAGGGCAAGGAGCAGACGCAGGAGGAGTTCTTCCACACCTTCAACACCCTGCACAACGCCAACAAGCAGATCGTCATCTCCAGCGACCGGGCGCCCAAGCAGCTCATCACGCTGGAGGATCGGCTGCGCAACCGGTTCGAGTGGGGCCTGATCACCGACGTCCAGCCGCCCGAGCTGGAGACCCGGATCGCCATCCTCAGGAAGAAGGCCATCCAGGAGGGCCTGGCCGCGCCGCCCGAGGTGCTCGAGTACATCGCCAGCCGCATCTCCACCAACATCCGTGAGCTCGAGGGCGCGCTGATCAGGGTCACCGCGTTCGCCAGCCTCAACCGGCAGGGCGTGGACCTGCAGCTCGCCGAGGTGGTGCTGAAGGACCTGATCACCTCGGAGTCCGACACCGAGATCACGATCGCGGCCATCATGAGCGAAACCGCTCAGTACTTCGGCATCAGCATCGACGACCTGTGCGGCACCTCCCGCAGCCGGGCGCTCGTCAACGCCCGGCAGATCGCCATGTACCTCGCGCGCGAGCTGACCGAGCTGTCGCTGCCGAAGATCGGCCAGCAGTTCGGCGGCCGTGACCACACCACCGTCATGCACGCGGAGCGCAAGATCCGCTCGCTCATCGCGGAGCGTAGGTCGATGTACAACCAGGTCAACGAGCTAACAATGCGGATCAAGCAGACACAGCGTGGATCTTGAGTTTGTGCACAGCCTGTGGAAAACACTGTGGACCAGCGGAAACACGAAAATTCACCGGCCGTTCGCCCGACAATGCTGGGAAAAATCGGTCCACAAGGGCTGGGGACAACCCTGGGGACATCCTGTGGGCAACTTGGGGACTACCAGTGGACAACGTGTGGACGGACTGTGAACAACGGATCTGGGGCTCCAAAAGGGCCCCTTCTACCCGGTGGATAACCTGTGGAAACCTCGTGGATAACCCGGCACTTCCCGTGGATGACGGGACCATGATCTGGGGACGGCCTGTGGGCGAAGAAAGTTCATCCCCAGGCGGCGAAGTTCTCCCCAGGCTTCGTGCACAGGACAAGTGGAAGAAAATCTGGCCGCTGACCAGCCAAAACTCTGGTTGTCCACAGTTTCCACAGCCCCTAGTGTGATGACTTCCTCTATCTCTAACTAGAAACTCAAAGACCCATAGAGGGGTTCTCCCGGAGCGCGAGCGCGGGAGGGCGGATCCTTGAGATCCTTGAATCAACGACGAACCCAGGAGGCTGATCACCGTGATGTTCCGAATCGAGCGAGACGTCCTCGCTGAGGCGGTGGCATGGACGGCACGCAGCCTCCCGGCGCGCCCGTCCGTGCCCGTGCTCGCCGGCATGCGCCTGGAGGTCACCGAGGAGCAGCAGCTCAAGCTCTCGGGCTTCGACTACGAGGTCTCCGCCGAGGTCACCCTGGAGCTGCACACGGGTGAGCCGGGAGTCGTCCTGGTCTCCGGCAAGCTGCTCGCCGAGATCACGCGCGCGCTCCCCGCACAGCCTGTGGACTTCGTGGTGGAAGGCGCCAAGGCGGTCGTCACGTGCGGCAGCGCCCGCTTCACCCTGCTGACCATGCCTGTGGAGGACTACCCGACCCTGCCCGCCATGCCGCCGGCCGCGGGGCGGGTCGGCAGCGACGTGTTCGCCTCCGCCGTCAGCCAGGTCGCCGTCGCCGCGGGCCGTGACGACACGCTGCCGATGCTCACGGGCGTGCGCATGGAGATCGAGGGCGACACCGTGACCCTCGCCGCCACCGACCGCTACCGGCTGGCCGTGCGCGAGCTGAAGTGGCAGCCGGGGCAGCCCGACTTCGCCGCCATCGCGATGATCCCCGGCAAGACGCTCGCCGACACCGCCAAGGCGCTCGGCGCGACCGGCGCCGAGGTGGAGATCGCGCTCAGCTCCGCCGGCGGCACCGGCGAAGGCATGATCGGCTTCTCCAGCGCGGGGCGCCGCACGACGACCCGCCTGCTCGACCCCGAGTTCCCGAAGTACCGCTCGCTGCTGCCGACGGAGTTCTCCGCCCGTGCCGACCTGTCCACAGGCCCGTTCGTCGAGGCGGTCAAGCGCGTGGCCCTGGTCGCCGAGCGCAACACCCCGGTCCGCCTGGCGTTCAAGAGCGGCGAGGTCGTGCTGGAGGCCGGCAGCGGCGACGAGGCGCAGGCCGTCGAGGCACTGCCTGTGGACTACGAGGGCGAGGAGATGAACATCGCCTTCAACCACCAGTTCCTGCTGGAAGGGCTCGGGGCGATCGACTCCGATGTGGCCAGGCTGCAGATGACCACGTCCACGAAGCCCGCTATCCTCACCGGTGGCAAGCCTGTGGAGGACGGAGCCGTAACGGACTACCGCTACCTGATCATGCCGATCCGACTGTCAGGCTGAAACTGTCATCGGAGATGATGGAAGTCTGACAAGGGGGTAGACATCATGCAGATCGGCATGGTCGGACTGGGCAAGATGGGCGGCAACATGGCCGAACGGCTGCGCCGCGGCGGTCATGAGGTCGTCGGCTACGACCGCGACCCGGCCATCAGCGACGTCGCCAGCCTCAAGGAGCTGGCCGAACGCCTGCAGGCACCGCGCGCCGTCTGGGTCATGGTGCCCGCGGGCAAGCCCACGCAGACCACCATCGACGACCTGGGCGAGCTGCTCAGCGAGGGCGACATCGTCATCGACGGCGGCAACTCCCACTACGTCGACGACCAGAAGCACGCCGCCGAGCTGGCGCAGAAGGGCATCGGCTTCGTCGACTGCGGCGTCAGCGGCGGCGTGTGGGGCCTGAAGAACGGCTACGCGCTCATGTGCGGCGGCGACAAGGCCCACGTCGAACGGCTCATGCCGATCTTCGAGACGCTCAAGCCCGAGGGCGAGGACGGCTTCGTGCACGCGGGCGACGTCGGCGCCGGGCACTTCGCGAAGATGGTCCACAACGGCATCGAGTACGGCATGATGCAGGCGTTCGCGGAGGGCTGGGAGCTGCTTGAGGCGTCCGACGTCGTCAAGGACGTCAAGGGCTCCTTCAGCAGCTGGCGCACCGGCACCGTGATCCGCTCCTGGCTGCTCGACCTGCTGGTGCGGGCGCTCGACGACGACGAGCACCTGGAGCAGCTGCGCGGTTACGCACAAGACTCCGGCGAGGGCCGGTGGACGGTGCAGGCGGCCGTCGACCACGCGGTGCCGCTGCCGGTCATCACCGCCGCCCTGTACGCCAGGTTCGCCTCGCGGCAGGACGACTCCCCCGCGATGAAGGTCGTGGCGGCGCTGCGCAACCAGTTCGGCGGCCACGCGATCACCTCGGCGGAGGGCAGCACCGGCAAGGGGGCCGACTCCCCCGGCGCCGACGTGACGCCGCCGCGCGAGTCGGAGCGCTGAGGTCATCCTCCGCGCCGGTTTTCCACAGACCGCATGCCGGTGACCCCGGTGACCCGTGAGGCGCACTAACCTCGTGGGGTGCATGTCGCCCACCTCTCGCTGACCGACTTCCGGTCCTACGCGTCCGTGGAGCTCGGCCTGGAGCCGGGCGTCACGGCGTTCGTGGGGCCCAACGGCCAGGGCAAGACCAACCTGGTCGAGGCCCTCGGCTATGTCGCGACGCACTCCAGCCACCGGGTGGCCGGCGACGCACCGCTGGTGCGGCAGGGCGCCACCCGGGCGATCGTGCGCTGCGCCGTCCAGCGGGAGGATCGGCGGGCGCTGATCGAGCTGGAGATCAACCCGGGGCGGGCCAACCGCGCCCGGATCAACCGCTCCCCCGTCTCCCGCGCCCGCGACGCCGTCGGCCTGCTGCGCACGGTGCTGTTCGCCCCTGAAGACCTGGCGCTGTCCAAGGGCGACCCGGCCGAGCGCCGCCGCTTCCTCGACGACCTGCTGGTGGCCAGGGCCCCCAGGTTCGCCGGGGTGCGCGCCGACTACGACCGGGTGCTGAAGCAGCGGGGGGCGCTGCTGCGTACGGCCGCGCAGGCCCGCAGAGGCAGCAGGAGCCCCCGGCGGCACGAGAGTGACACCGGGTTCGCCGCGGCGGGCGCGGGCGACGTCCTGAGCACTCTGGAGGTGTGGGACGCGCATCTCGCCCGGCACGGGGCGGAGCTGTTGCGGGGGCGGCTGGAGCTGATCGAGGCGCTGCGCCCGCTGGTCGCCGGGTCCTATGCCGCGCTGGCCCCGTCGAGTGCTCCCGCGACGCTCGCCTACCGCAGCACGTTGTCCACAGGTGGGGATCCCGGTGAGGGGGGTCCGGAGGGCGAAGCCCCCGGTGAGCGGGGATCTTTCGATACACAGACGTTATCCACAGACTTGGGGAAAACCCTTGAAGAGCGTCTGCGGGAGCGGCTATTGGAGGTCCGCTCGTCGGAGCTCGAACGCGGCGTCACGCTCGTCGGGCCGCACCGCGACGACCTGATCCTCGGGCTGGGCGAGCTGCCCGCCCGGGGTTACGCCAGCCACGGCGAGTCCTGGTCGTTCGCGCTGGCGCTGCGGCTGGCCGCCTACGACCTGCTGCGGGCCGACGGGGGCGATCCCGTGCTGATCCTCGACGACGTGTTCGCAGAGCTCGACAGCCAGCGTCGGCGGCGGCTCGCGGAGATGGTGGCGCCGGCCGAGCAGGTGCTGATCACGGCGGCCGTCGCCGACGACGTGCCGGACGAGTTGGTGGGGGGCAGGTTCGACGTCGCAGAAGGGAGTGTGACCCGTGTCCGCTGATGACGTGCGCCGTGGTGACGGCCTCCCGCCGAGGGGCGCAGGTTATCCACAGGCTGGGGCGTCCGGTGGACGGACGCGTGCCGCCCGCGCACCGGAAGGGGCGCCCGGGACGCCCGCTCGTCCACAGCTGGGGACGAGCGGCCCAGGCGTGCCGGGCACAGCGGGCGCGCCAGGCACTGGTCCACAAGCGGCGGGCACTGGCCCCCATGCGGCAGGCGCTGGTCCACATGCGGCAGGCACGCCAGGCAGCCGTCCAGGCATGGCGGGCGTGCCAGGCACCCGTCCAGGCGCGGCGGGCGCCTCAGGTGCCGGTCCAGGTGCGGCGGGCGCGTCCGGTGGAGGGCCTGCGGCGGCCGCCGCCGGTGGTGAGAACGCGACGGCCAGAGGTGTGGCCATGGCACGGGAGAAGCTGGCCCAGGCCAAGGCCGACGCCGCCAAGCGCGGCCAGCTCCCCCGCCGCGAGCCCAGGCGCAGGGCGGCCGGCCCGCGCCGGGACAGCGGCGACCCCCAGCTTTTCGGACGCGCGATCGCCGATCTCCTGGCCGATCGCGGCTGGGAGCGGCCGGCGAAGGTGGGCGCGGTGTTCGGCCGCTGGGTCGAGATCGTGGGCCCTGACCTGGCCGCCCACACCAAGCCCGAGTCGTTCGACGACGGCGAGGTGCTGATCGCGGCCGACTCGACGGCGTGGGCGACGCAGGTCCGGCTGCTCGCCCGCACCCTCGTACGCAGGCTCAACGAGGAGCTCGGCGACGGCACGGTGACGAAGGTCAAGGTCAGAGGCCCGCAGACGGCGCCGCGTCCATCGGGGGGATTGCGGGTGACCGGAAGGCGGGGCCCGCGTGACACGTACGGATGACCGCGGTCGAGCGCCGGTCCGGAGCAGCGGTGCGGAGCAGCTCCGGTTGGGCGCTCGGGGCGATCAGACCGCCGCAGACGCGATAAGCCCCCTTTCCGGAGGGGGGATGCTTGCCCGGGGGCCAAACGAGCTAGGGGGCATCACAGGCGCGTTCATTGCCACCTTGGCCCTCCGGAAGCGGTAGAATGAAAAAGGATTCCGGACACGTCCGCTTGCGTGTCACCCCGGCAGCAAGCCGACTCCCCTGGGTGACCGCGCATCGGGGCACTCACGACGGTGACGGGCACGGCAGGGGCAGCTTCGAAAGTTGATGGCCTCCCCCGCCGCGTGTCCGCGGCAGGAGGATTTCGCAGTTGTCCTACGACGCTAGCTCAATCACCGTACTCGAAGGGCTTGAGGCGGTTCGCAAGCGCCCGGGTATGTATATCGGCTCCACCGGCGAGCGTGGCCTGCACCACCTCGTCCAGGAGATCGTCGACAACGCGGTGGACGAGGCCCTGGCGGGTTTCGCCGACCGCATCGACGTCACGCTGCTCGCCGACAACGGCGTGCGCGTGGTCGACAACGGGCGCGGCATCCCCACCGGCATCCACCCGGTGGAGAAGCGCTCGGCCGTCGAGGTCGTGCTGACGACCCTGCACGCCGGCGGCAAGTTCGACAGCCAGTCGTACGCGGTCTCCGGCGGCCTGCACGGCGTCGGCTCGGCCGTCGTCAACGCGCTGTCCACCGCCATGGAGGTGGAGGTCAAGCAGAACGGCCACTACTGGCGCCAGCGCTACGAGATGTCCAAGCCCACGGCCCCGCTGGCCAAGGGTGAGGAGACCGACGAGACCGGCACCACGATCACGTTCTGGCCCGACGGCGACGTCTTCGAGACCACCACGTGGAACTACGAGACGCTCTCGCGGCGCTTCCAGGAGATGGCCTTCCTCAACAAGGGCCTGACGATCACGCTGACCGACGAGCGGCCCGACCACATCAACGGCGAGCCGCACACCGTCACCTATCACTACGAGGGCGGTCTGTCCGACTTCGTGCGGCACCTCAACGCCAAGAAGGAGCCGGCGCACGCGTCGATCATCGCCTTCGAGGAGGAGAGCGACGGGCTCGCGGTCGAGGTCGCGATGCAGTGGAACAACTCCTACTCGGAGTCGGTCTACAGCTTCGCCAACGTGATCAACACCGCTGAGGGCGGCACCCACGAGGAGGGCTTCCGCGCGGCGCTGACGTCCATCGTCAACCGCTACGCGCGCGAGCAGAAGTTCCTCAAGGAGGGCAAGGACGACAACCTCAGCGGCGAGGACGTCCGCGAGGGGCTGACCGCGATCATCTCGGTCAAGCTGTCCGACCCGCAGTTCGAGGGCCAGACGAAGACGAAGCTCGGCAACACCGAGGCGAAGTCGTTCGTCCAGAAGGCGTGCAACGACCACCTGCGTGACTGGTTCGAGCGCAACCCCGGCGAGGCCAAGGACATCATCAACAAGTCCTTGCAGGCCTCGCGCGCCCGCATCGCCGCGCGCCAGGCGCGCGACCTGACCAGGCGCAAGTCGCTGCTGGAGGCGGGCAGCGGGCTGCCGGGCAAGCTGGCCGACTGCCAGTGGAACGACCCGGAGAAGTGCGAGCTGTTCATCGTCGAGGGCGACTCCGCCGGCGGCTCCGCCAAGGGCGGCCGCGACTCGCGCTTCCAGGCGATCCTGCCCATCCGGGGCAAGATCCTCAACGTCGAGAAGGCGCGGATCGACAAGGTCCTGAAGAACAACGAGGTCCAGGCGCTGATCACGGCGCTGGGCACCGGCGTGCACGACGAGTTCGACATCGCCAAGCTGCGCTACCACAAGGTCATCCTCATGGCCGACGCCGACGTCGACGGCCAGCACATCAACACGCTGCTGCTGACGCTGCTGTTCAGGTTCATGAGGCCGCTCATCGAGGCCGGTCACGTCTACCTGTCCTGCCCGCCGCTGTACAAGATCAAGTGGGACCGGAAGGGCGAGGACGCCTCCTACGCCTACTCCGACAGCGAGCGCGACGCGGTGATCGCCGAGGGCATCGCCAACGGCAAGCCCGACCCGCGGCCGCGCGACAACGTCCAGCGCTTCAAGGGTCTGGGCGAGATGAACGCCGGCCAGCTCTGGGAGACCACGATGAACCCCGCGACCCGGCTGCTGCGCCTGGTCACGCTCGACGACGCGGCCCAGGCCGACGACCTGTTCAGCGTGCTGATGGGGGAAGACGTGGAGGCGCGGCGCGACTTCATCATCCGCAACGCGCGCGACGTTCGCTTCCTCGACGTTTAAGAAGGACCAACACCTGTGACGGACGTGAACACCACTCCCCCGGCTGACCGCATCGAGCCTGTGGACATCCAGTCCGAGATGCAGCGCAGTTACATGGACTACGCGATGTCCGTCATCGTGTCCAGAGCGCTGCCGGACGTGCGCGACGGCCTCAAGCCGGTGCACCGCCGCGTGCTCTACGCGATGTACGACGGCGGCTACCGTCCCGACCGCGGCTACTTCAAGTGCGCCCGCGTCGTCGGTGACGTGATGGGCACCTACCACCCCCACGGCGACACCTCGATCTACGACGCGCTCGTACGCCTCGCGCAGTCGTGGTCGCTGCGGTACCCGCTGGTCGACGGGCAGGGCAACTTCGGCTCGCCCGGCAACGACCCGGCGGCGGCGATGCGCTACACCGAGTGCAAGCTCGCCCCCATCGCCATGGAGATGCTGCGGGACATCGACAAGGAGACCGTCGACTTCCGCCCCAACTACGACGGCAAGTCGCAGGAGCCCGACGTCCTGCCGTCGCGCTTCCCGCAGCTCCTGGTCAACGGCTCGGGCGGCATCGCCGTCGGCATGGCCACCAACATCCCGCCGCACAACCTGCGCGAGGTCGCCGCGGCGGTGAAGTGGGCGCTGGAGAACCCCGAGGCCAGCGACGAGGAGCTGCTCGAAGCCTCCATCAAGCTGGTCAAGGGCCCCGACTTCCCCACCAAGGCGCTCATCGTGGGCCGCCGCGGCATCGAGGACGCCTACCGCACCGGCCGCGGCTCGATCACCATGCGGGCCGTGGTCGAGGTCGAGGAGGACAAAGGCCGGCAGGCGCTGGTCGTCACCGAGCTGCCGTACCAGGTCAACCCCGACAACCTGGCGCTGAAGATCGCCGAGCTGGTGCGTGAGGGCAAGCTCACCGGCATCGCCGACGTACGTGACGAGAGCTCCTCGCGGGTGGGGCAGCGCCTGGTCATCGTGCTCAAGCGCGACGCGGTCGCCAAGGTCGTCCTCAACAACCTGTACAAGCACACCCAGCTCCAGGACACCTTCGGCGCCAACATGCTGGCGCTGGTCGACGGCGTGCCGCGCACGCTGCGGCTCGACCAGTTCATCCGGCACTACGTGGCCCACCAGATCGAGGTCATCGTCCGCCGGACGCGTTACCTGCTGCGCAAGGCCGAGGAGCGCGCCCACATCCTGCGGGCGCTGCTGAAGGCCCTTGAGCGCCTCGACGAGGTCATCGCCCTCATCCGGGCCTCCGAGTCCGCCTCCGCCGCCCAGCAGGGCCTCATGGGGCTGCTGGACATCGACGAGGTGCAGGCGCAGGCCATCCTCGACATGCAGCTGCGCAAGCTGGCCGCCCTGGAGCGGCAGTCCATCCAGGACGAGTACGACTCGCTGATGACGCAGATCGCCGAGTACAACTCGATCCTGGCCAGCGAGAGCCGCCAGCGCGAGATCATCAACGAGGAGCTCGCCGAGATCGTCCACCGCTACGGCGACGAACGGCAGACCGAGATCATCGCCTACGACGGCGACATGTCGATCGAGGACCTCATCGCCGAGGACGAGATCGTCGTCACGATCACGCGGGGCGGCTACGCCAAGCGCACCCGTACCGACCTCTACCGGGCGCAGAAGCGCGGCGGCAAGGGCGTGCGCGGCGCTCAGCTGCGCCAGGACGACATCGTCGACCACTTCTTCGTCACCACGACGCACCACTGGCTGCTGTTCTTCACGAACAAGGGCCGCGTGTACCGCGTCAAGGCGTACGAGCTGCCCGACGCGGGCCGCGACGCCCGGGGCATGCATCTCGCGAACCTTCTTGCCATGCAGCCCGACGAAACAGTCATGGAGGTTCTCGACCTACGCGACTACAACGTCGCCCCCTATCTCGTCCTTGCCACGCGCAGCGGGCTCGTGAAGAAGACCCGCCTGTCGGAGTACGACTCCCCCAGGTCCGGTGGTCTGATCGCGATCAACCTGCGCGAGGACGACGAAGTCATCGGAGCCCGGCTGGTCTCCGAGTCCGACGACCTGCTGCTCGTCTCCAAGGGCGCGCAGTCGATCCGCTTCACCGCTTCCGACGAGGCGCTTCGTCCCATGGGGCGGGCGACCAGCGGTGTCATCGGCATGAGGTTCCTCGAAGGTGACGAACTTCTCGCCATGAATCGGATCGCAGACGGTCAAGATGTGCTTATCGCCACGAAGGCTGGGTACGCAAAACGGACGCCAGTGGAGCAGTATCCAGTTCAAGGACGTGGCGGTAGAGGCGTGCTGACTGCGAAGATCGTATCTTCCCGTGGCAAGCTGGTCGGAGCCGTCATGGTCAACCCAGAGGACGAGGTCTTCGCGATCACGTCCGCCGGCGGGGTGATCCGGACGAGTGCCGGCGAGATCAAGCAGTCCGGCCGCCAGACCATGGGAGTTCGATTGATGAATCTCGCTGAAGGCGACAGCGTCGTGGCCCTCGCCCGCAACGCCGAGTCGATGGAGACTTCGGTGGAGAGTGATGAAGACGGGGGAGGAGAGTAGTTCATGAACGCCCAGGGTGGTCCCGCCAGGACCAAGGCGGCTTCGGGCAACGGACAGCAGCCGAAGAAGCCCGCAGAGACTGAGATGTTCGACGCGGTCGAAGAGGGCCAGGACACCTCGCCCGCGCAGGGCCGGGGCATGCCGGCCAAGGAGGACAACAAGCCTTCCCCGCAGCCGGGCCCGCCCGGCCCTCCCGGGCCCCAGGGCCCGCCGGTGCCTCCCCAGGGGGCCCAGCAGGAGGGCAACGAGACGGTACGCCTGCGCCCCTCGCTGGCCAGCGAGGCCCCGCCCGTCGTGGAGCTGAGCGGCAAGAAGAAGGGGTCCGGCGCCTCCGGCGGCCGCCTGCCCCGCAAGGCCCACCTGGTCCTGCGCCGTGTCGAGCCGTGGTCGGCCATGAAGTTCAGCTTCGTGGTCTCCCTCGTGTGCTTCGTGGTGCTGTTCGTGGCCGTGGCCGTCCTCTACGGCGTACTGTCGGCCCTGGGCGTCTTCGACTCGATCGTGGACCTGGTCAACCAGCTCGGCCAGGGCGAGCAGGGGCAGAGCTCGATCCCGATCGACATCGCCTCCTGGTTCGAGCCCGTGCGCATCCTCGGCTACACGGCTCTGATCGGGGCGGTGAACGTCGTACTCATCACGGCTCTTTCCACGTTGGGGGCGGTCATCTACAACATCGCCTCCGACCTCGTGGGGGGCGTCGAGGTTACCTTCAGCGAGGCCGAGTAACGGCCGCTGCTCGCGCCGCCCGGCAGGGCCGGACGGCGCGAGCAGCCTGCTGGAGGCGGTAAGCTTTTCCTCGTCCCGAACAACCGGTTCGCCTCCCGGAGGCGGATGCGATAACGTTCGGGGTGCGAGCGGGGCTATAGCTCAGTCGGTTAGAGCGCTTCCCTGATAAGGAAGAGGTCCCAGGTTCAAGTCCTGGTAGCCCCACAGACTAGCAGCAGCTCAGAGGCCGGATCCCAAGATCGTGGATCCGGCCTCTTGATCGTTTGACCGTCATTTGACCGTGAGCGCTCGCCTCGCGACCGGGCAGGGCCGTGTTCAAGTTTGTTCTGTGAGATCTGTGTGCGAGCCATCATGCTCGTCGAGCGGCTGAGTAGCCTGAACTCGGCAACGGCTCAACCTGGTAGATCCTGGGACATGTGGCGACCCTTTGAGGGCGCCTTCCCCCGGTGCGCTTCATCACCGTGATGGTTCGACAGCGGACAGTACTCGCCAGCTCCGGGAACCAAAGTGCTTCATTTTCGCTGTCCGTAGCGCTTCCGAGCCTTGCAGGGTGACAGGCGGCTGGGTGATGGGAAGGCTGCACTTGCGAATGCCCTTGGCGATGAATGAGCGGTGCAGTCCTCAGTGCTTTCTTTAAGATCGAGGAGGCTTGTCGATCATGATTTTGCAGCAGACCTACCGGGGTTCCTGCATTACCGGAGGTTCGCTGCAAAACTCCATCCTGGAACGTGTCTCTTGTCACGCTCTACCTGCGGCTTTATGTTGGGGTCCTCATCGCCCCTGCGAGGGGTCTCAACCGCTCGACGGTGGGCCGTTCGGCGGGGGAGTCCCAGTCCTCATCGCCCCTGCGAGGGGTCTCAACGGGATGGTGCGTGTCTGCAGGGTGACGATCTCGGCCTCGTCCTCATCGCCCCTGCGAGGGGTCTCAACCGGACAAGAAGCTGCCCAAGAAGAAGAAGCGGCTCGGCGTCCTCATCGCCCCTGCGAGGGGTCTCAACTCGCAGGTCGCGGGCGGGAACGTCCCGGTTCCGTGTCCTCATCGCCCCTGCGAGGGGTCTCAACCCGCATCAACGCCCCGATGGGCGTGGACGGCAACCGTCCTCATCGCCCCTGCGAGGGGTCTCAACACGGCAGCCAGGAACCGGCCACCGCGATCCGCCGGGGTCCTCATCGCCCCTGCGAGGGGTCTCAACATGTCGCTCATCACCGACAGCGCGGGCGTGGCCACGAGCGTCCTCATCGCCCCTGCGAGGGTCTCAACACCCGGCCTTACCCGTGATTCCCGCAGCAGCCTCAGCGTCCTCATCGCCCCTGCGAGGGGTCTCAACGTGAGTGTCGGGACGGGGACGGGATCGGGAGGGGCGACGTCCTCATCGCCCCTGCGAGGGGTCTCAACAAGTACACGTACATGCTGAGCGTGTACGTGCCACCGTCCTCATCGCCCCTGCGAGGGGTCTCAACTCGAGATCGTCGAGGACGCGCCCGGCTTCCGAGGCGGGTCCTCATCGCCCCTACGAGGGGTCTCAACTCGTGCGCCTTCACCGCGTCCGCCGCCGCGTCGCGTCCTCATCGCCCCTACGAGGGGTCTCAACCCGTACGTGGGCGGGTAGAAGAGTTCGGGATCTTCGTCCTCATCGCCCCTGCGAGGGGTCTCAACGAGGAATGTACGAACCGGAAGCGCCCGGCGAAGGAGGTCCTCATCGCCCCTGCGAGGGGTCTCAACTGGAAAGATGCGGCCTTGACTACTGACCGTAGATCAGCTTGTCCTCATCGCCCCTGCGAGGGGTCTCAACACCAACGCCAGCCAACCGCCGGACGGCAGCAGGCGTCCTCATCGCCCCTGCGAGGGGTCTCAACCGCTCAAGGGCGACAGGAAGCCCTACGACTGGGCGGTCCTCATCGCCCCTGCGAGGGGTCTCAACAACCCGTCTTGCGCTTGCTTGTACTCGGCGATCACCGCCTTGGCGCTGGGCCTCATCCGCGAGCGCCTGGCGTTCTCGCCGCCGCCATCAGGAAGATGAGGATGGGTATCCAGACGCAAGGGAGAGCTGATCACGTCCGATACGCCTGGAGACGCAACCGATCTACGAGTTGCTCGTGATGGCAAACAAACTTCTCCATGCCCGGCGCGTTCATCAAATGGCGAGGGCCCGGCTCTCGGCGAGCTCGGGCCCTCGCGTGAAGGTTCTATCTGTTGGTGCTCATTCCTAGGAGCGTGTCGAGAGTGGCCCTGTCTGTACCTAGTAGCACGAGCAGTTCCAGAGTGGGCACACGGTATGTGTCACCCGTCTTGATCACCCGACAGGGGAACTCGCCACGATTGACGAGGCGATAGGCCGTGTTACGGCTCAGGCCCAAGGCTCTGGCGGCTGTGAGGAGAGGGATCACGGCTGGCAAGGCCGTCACCTCCGCGAGCGTAAGCGGACTCACTGCGTTTCCTCTCCAGGGGATGCCGATGATGGTGGCCCAGCTTGCGAGCAAGAGCGGATCCATGGACCGCGTGGACGACTCATTCGGCCTCACCGCGGTTGTGGCTGGTACCTGTGCTGATTTCCCATAGGACACGGGCGATGTGGTCGGAACCTCGGGAGGTTCTCGGTCGGATTGGGGTGTCCCACCCCTTGCGGGCGGCGCGGGTGGCGACACGGTGAAGTCCGGCGGCGTGGAGGCTGGTGCCGGGTTCGTCGGCGCGGGTGTAGGTGATCAGGCGGCGGTAGCCCATGGCCTTGGCCGCGCGCCAGGCGGCGCCCAGCAAGGCGGAGCAGGCGTTGGCGATGCCATCGGTGGCCAGGCGGGTGACTTCGATGGTGAAGCCGTCATCCAGGACGCGTGACACCGGGCGTCCTGCGGTGACGACCCCAACCAGGGTGCCGTCTGGCGTGTTGACCCCGATGGCGAACTTGACGCCTTGAGGTGGCAGGAGGTGGCGGTGGGACCAGGCGATGAAGGCGCGTGCCGTCCGTAGGGCGATCGGCACGATGATCAGACGGCTGGTGCCACGGTCTGTAGCGCCGTCTTTGGACATGGTCGGGCGATGGGCACCACCGGCTACGGAGCCGCGTGGCGCCGGTGGGGAAGCGGGCCGCGCTGATCCGCATTTCGAGCTCTCGTGCTCTCGGCTCAGCGGCACAGATGGAGTTGGAGGGTGGGCGGTCGTCGTAGTGGTGGGTGGAACGGTGATGAACGTTGTCATCGCCGGTTGGGGCGGGCCTCAGATCCGCAGCGCTCCCGTACGGGAACACACCTTCACTCCAACAACCAGCTCTGGCGAAGATCTGGCGCGCCCGCTGATCGCCCTCTGCCAAAGCTGGATGACCTTGGACTCTGCTGGTCACGCCTCTTTGATCTTGAGCATTCACGAGCATCTCGCTGACGCACACCTCTATCGGCCACAGCGTCAGGGACAGGGGCCGGCGGCTCTCGGCCGACGCCATCTGAGCGCATAAGTCGATCTTGGGCGGCCAATGGTCGCCGGCGACGAGGGGGCATGCGTCGGAAAGGGTCGCACAAGGGTGGCCAGAGGTGGCTCCTAAACCGGGTTGCGAGACCGAATCCCTCTCGCCGTGGAGCAGCCCGATGAGTACCGACCTTCCTGAGCCGAACGTCGCCAACGACTCGCCTCTCAGCGTCGCCGAGTGCGTCTTCCAATTCCTCACGAACGCGCCCGCCGGCCTCAGCCTCGACGGCAGGGTGCTCGCCGCTGAGCTCCCCCAACGTCAGCTGCCGCTGACGGAGCTACGTGACCTTCTGGCCTCCCCCACGGTGTCCATCCCTACCCGCGACGTCGTCTGGCGGGAGCTCGTGAACCGGGCTCGGTGGGAGGGCCCACAGTGGAGGATAGGCGCGGTCGGGATGGCGTTGCCGGTCTTGCGGCGCATCTGTGGACGGCTCTGCCTCTACCGGGCCGCGGCAAGTACCAGGGCCATCGAGGCGGCGGTCCTGAGCGCCTTCATCACCGCGGTCAAGGACGCCAACCTCGAGCTTCCGGACGTTCTGCCACGCATCTGCACCACCGCCATGTGCGCCGGCGAGCAGGCCCGCCGGCAAGCCGAGACCGGCATTGCCGGTGCCCGCCGGGGCCACGGCTCGGCAGAAAGCCCCGAGGCAGCGATCCATGTCTTGGCCGAGGCCGTTGGCATGGACATCGCCGGCGCCCTGGTCGAACAGGCGCGGCAGCTCGGCGACGACGCTCAGCCGCCTACGGCCATGGCAAACGATCCGCGGCAACGGTGCGACTCGATCCTGGCCGATGCCGTTCTGGCAGGTGATGTCGAGCCGACCCGAGCGCTGGCGATCAGGTCCGACCTCAGGCGCAGGGCGCACGACCACCTCATGACTTCCGCGCGGAGCCGGATCACCTCAGATCCGAAGCCCATCATCACCACACCGAAGGGAGGCTGGGGCAGCCCCACCGGCTCCGCGCGGATCCGCACTTTTCTCCCGCGATCGCGACGGCACCGTCTTTTCCGCTGCTTGGTGGTGGCGGCACTCGTGGCCGTCGTCCTTGCCGTCGCCGCGGTAGCGGCCTTCGCCGGCTCCGCCGATCCACCGAAGAACCTCAACGCGGTCTTCGACAATCTCCGGAACTGGCTGATCGGCCTGCTTGCCACACTGGCAACGCTCATGCTCACCATCGGCGGCCTGCGCTACCTGGTGGCAGGCGGCGACCCGGGCGAGGTACAGAAGGCCAAGGCGGCACTGAAGGCGGCAGCCTTCGGCTACGGCCTTGCTGTTCTGGCTCCGCTGTTCGTCACCATTCTCAAGGGCATCGTGGGCGGCGTGTGACCACGATGAAACCTCGCCTCTTCCCAGCGGTAGCGGTGCGGGGCCTGCTCGTTGCCGCTGTTGCCACCGCGGCACTCACGATGGCCACCGACACCTCATGGGCGCTCCTGGAACCGTCAGCGCCAACGGAACTGCCGTCCTCGCCGGGCCTACCCCTCAACTTCGGCGACTGGATCATCAAGCAGATCAATTCCTGGTTCGCCACTCTGGCCGCCTCGGCCATGCAACCCGTCCTGAACGCTCTGGCGGCAACGGTGCTCGCCACCCCCGACGTGGCCGGCAACGAACGGCTCCTGGACCTGTGGACGGCCACTGCCGCCATTGCCAACTCCGCTTTCCTCCTGCTGGCCACGATCAGCGCCATCACGGCGATGGGCCATCAGACGGTGCAGACCCGGTACGCGGTCAAGGAGGTGTTGCCGCGGCTGGCCATGGCCATCCTGGCGGCCAATGCCAGCTTCCTGCTCTGCGGGAAGATCGTGGAGACGGTCAACGCCCTCTCCACCGCGATTGTCGGGGATGACTTCGACAGGGAGCGGGCGGCAGCCCAACTGCGTCAGCTCATCTTCCCGCCCAGCAAATCGCAGATCTTCTACACCCTGCTCGCCCTCGTCGCGATCATCCTGATGGTTCTGCTGCTGATCAGCTTCATGATGCGGTCGGCACTGGTGCTGCTTCTGGTGGTGGCCGCGCCTCTGGCCCTGGCTCTCCACGCGCTGCCCCAGACCGATGGGCTGGCACGGTTCTGGTGGCGGGCCTTCGGAGGTCTGCTGGTCATCCAGGTCGCGCAGTCGCTCACGCTCATCCTCGCTGTACGGATCTTCTTCAACCAGGACGGAAGGTTCCTCATCGGGGCCGCTCCGTCAGGCCAGCTGGTCAACCTCATCCTGGCGCTCTGCCTCCTGATCATCCTGGTGCGCATCCCCTCCTGGATCTCACGAAGGATCTTCATCCAGGGCGGCGGCCGCGGCTCGACGCTGACCCGGATCGTGAAGTACGCCGTGATGTCCAAGCTCACCACACCCGTGCTCCGAGCCATGCACCTGCGCGGTGGAGTCGGAAGCAAGGGCCGGGGCAAGAGCGGCATCGGCAGGGCGGCAACCCGAGCGGTGACCGGCAAGGTGATCGCCACCACGGTCGGCGGCCCGGCCGGCACTGCCGCGGCGACGGCAATCACTGCCGCTTCCGCTGCCCGGGGCGGTACCGGAGCGGGCAGGCAGATTGCCGCTCCGCCGGTCGGCCAAGGCAGACCTCGGCCGGGCTCCACCGGCACGGCACCGGGCCAGCGGGCCATACCGGGACGCCCGTCGGGCCGGCAATCCGCTTCGCCGTTCAGCCAAGGTTGGCATCAGCCGGGCTCCAACAGCACGGCACCAGGGCAGCCGGCCTTGCCGGGGCCGCAGCCGCGCTGGCAATCCGCCGGTCGGCGCTGGACGCCTCCCGACCCCTACGCGCCTGCCGGCTGGGGTGCCTCCGACACACCTGGAGCCAACCGCCGTTGGTCGGCGAATCCGGCTCCGCGATGGACGGCACCGGGCGGCTCCCCTGCCACCGAGACGGGACCACGCAAACGTCCCGCCCCGCCCAGGACGACCACGCCGCCGTCTCGCAGGGTGTGGGCCCCGCCCGACAGCAGACCCCTGCCTCCGGCCAGTGAACGACGCCCCAGGGGTGAAGACGGGTGAGCTGGTCGCAGTCAGTACGCATTCCCGCGGATGTCGAGCAGCCGGACAAGATCATCGGCTCGTTGACCGCCCGCCAGGTGGCCATCCTGGCCGGCACCGGAACCGTGCTGTATGCCGCCTGTACGTTCGCCGCCGACCATGTGCCGCCCGCCGTGTGTGCCGCGGCGGCCCTGCCGATCGCCATCGGCGCGGTGCTGCTGGCCATCGGCCACCGCGACGGCATCTCCCTCGACCGCTACCTCCTGGCGGCGATCCGCTACCAGCGCTCCCCCAAGCACCTGATCTCTTCCAGCGAGGACATCCCCATGCCACCAGCCTGGATAACGGCGAATGCCCGGCGCCCGCCCGCTCCGCTCAAGCTGCCCGCCCGCGGTGTCGCCCGCGACGGCCTCATCGACCTCGGGCCGGACGGCGTCGCCGCAGTGGCCGAGATCTCCACTGTCAGCTTCGCCCTGCGTACGCCCGACGAGCAGGACGCCCTGGTGGCGGTCTTCGGCCGCTGGCTCAACTCGCTGTCCGGCCCGGCCCAGATCCTGGTCAGGGCCGAACGCGTCGACCTGTCGAACACGATCGCCACCCTTCAGGACAACGCCCGCCGGCTGCCGCACCCGGCACTCGCATCCGCCGCCCTGGAGCACGCCGCCTTCCTCGACGACGTCTCGGCCCGCCACGACCTGCTGCGCCGCCAGGTCCTGCTGATTATTCGCGAGCCGGCCGTCGCGACCAACGGCCGGGACGCCGCTGCCGCCCGAGCCCTGCGCCGCCTGGACGAGGCCTCCCGAGTGCTCGGTTCCTGCGGGCTCACCGCCCGGCTGCTGGATGCCAGGGCAGCCGGCGAGCTGCTCGCCTCCTGCTTCGACCCCTCCGCTCCGCCCCTGCCCGAGAGCGACCTCGCCCTGCCCGGCGAGGTCATCACGACCGGAGGTATCTGATGCGCATTCGCCGTACCAGCACGGCATCCTCATACGGCCCTGAAGCCGTATCGGTCGACGCCCGCAGTCTGACGATCGGTGGCAGCCTGTGCGCGACCCTGGCGATCACCGGCTACCCGCGCGAGGTCACCCCAGGCTGGCTGGAGCCCCTGCTCACCTACCCCGGCCGGCTCGACGTCTCCCTCCACGTCGAACCCGTGCCCTCACTGGTGGCCACCGACCGGCTGCGCAAGCAGCTGGCCCGGCTGGAGTCCGGCCTGCGCTCCGACCACGAGCACGGCCGCCTCCTCGACCCGGGCGCCGAGGCCGCCGCCGAAGACGCCCAGGACCTGGCCGCCCGCATCGCCCGCGGCCAGTCCAAGCTCTTCCGCGCCTCGATCTACCTCACCGTCCACGCCTCCTCCGCCACCGAGCTCGACGACGCCTGCGCGCAGGTCCGCGCGCTGGCCGCCTCTCTCCTGCTGGATGCCCGTCAGGTCACCTTCCGCCAGCTCCAGGGCTGGGTGTCCACCCTCCCGCTCGCGTACGACAACCTCGGCATGCGCCGCACGTTCGACACGCTGGCGCTGGCAGCGGCGTTCCCCTTCACCAGCCCCGACCTGACCACCGAGCTCGGGCCCACCGCCGTCCTGTACGGCGCGAACCTGGCCAGCGCCTCCCTGGTCGCCTGGGACCGCTTCGCTCAGGACAACCACAACTCCGTCACCCTGGCCCGCTCCGGCAGCGGCAAGAGCTACCTGACCAAGCTCGAAGCCCTGCGCTCGCTGTACGCGGGCATCGAGGTGGCCGTCATCGACCCCGAGGACGAGTACGCCCGCCTTGCCCACGCCGTCGGCGGCGCCTACGTTCACCTCGGCGCGCCGAAGGTCCGCCTCAACCCCCTCGACCTGCCGCCCAAGAACCAGCGCGGCGAGGACCCGCTCACCCGCCGCGCCCTGTTCCTGCACACTCTGATCGCCGTCATGCTCGGCGAGCCGCTGACCAACACCGGCAAGGCGGCCCTCGACCGCGCGATCCTCGCCACCTACCGCCAAGCCGGCATCACCACCTCCCCGCACACCTGGAGCCGTAAGGCGCCGCTGCTCAGCGACCTGGCCACGATCCTGGCCGAGGACACCGACCCCAAGGCCAAGGAACTGGCCGCCGGGCTGGCACCGTACGTCACCGGCAGCCACCGCCAGCTGTTCGACGGCCCCACCACCACCCGCCCCGACTCCCACCTGATCGTCTTCTCCCTGCGCGACCTGCCCGACGAGCTCAAGGCGGTCGGCACGCTGCTGACCCTGGACGCCATCTGGCGCCGCGTCTCCGACCCCTACGACCGCCGCCCCCGCCTGGTCGTGGTCGACGAGGCCTGGCTGCTGATGAAGATCCCCGAGGGCGCCCGGTTCCTGCTGCGGATGGCCAAGTCCGCCCGCAAGCACTGGGCCGGCCTGTCCGTGGTCACCCAGGACGCCGCCGACCTGCTCGGCTCCGATCTAGGCCAGGCCATCGTCGCCAACTCCACCACCCAGATCCTGCTCCGCCAGGCACCCCAGGCGATCGACACGGTGGCCGAGGCGTTCCGGCTCTCGGACGGCGAACGCCAGCTCCTGCTGTCCGCCGAACGCGGCACCGGCCTGCTCACCGCCGGCACGGGCGGCCAGCGCTGCCCCCTGCAAGTGATCTCCAGCGCCCGTGAGCACGAGCTCGTCACCTCCTCACCTCAGGAACTGGCCGAACTCGACCACGAGGAGGCCGACCTGTGATCTACGACCTCCTCCGAGACCCCGACGCCGTCCTGGAGCAGGTGCTCGGCTGGCTGAACGCCCACGCCTGGCAACTGCTCGCGGTCCTCTTCGGCCTCGCAGCTCTCGCCGTCCTGTCTCGCACGATCATCACACGCCTGCGCCACCGCACCCTCGCCCGCGGCGCCCGCTGCGTGGAGATCCTGGCCCCGCCCGTGGCCGGCATGCCGGGCGCCGAAGCCCTCTGGAACAACCTGATCGGGCTGCTGCGGCCGGCCTGGAAGCGGCTGCTGTTCGGGCAACCGCACCTCAGCTTCGAATACGCCTTCAGCTCCGGCGGCGTGGCCATCCGCCTGTGGGTGCCCGGCACGGTCCCGCAATACCTCGTCGAGCACGCCGTCGAGGCAGCATGGCCATCCGCCCGCACCACCATCCAGCAGGCCGAGCCGCCCGTGCCGCGCGACGGCCTATCGACCGGCGGGCGACTCGTCCTGGCCCGCGCCGAGCAGTTTCCCACCCGGCACGAGCACCCCACCGACCCCCTGCGCGCCCTGCTCGGCGCAGCGGTCGGCATGCCCGGCTGGCAGCACGCGTGCGTACAGATCCTCGCCCGCCCCGCCACCGGCCGCCGCCTCACCACCACCTCCTGCGGCGGTGCCGCCCGGCTGATCAGAGCGCTCCTCGACCTTGCCGTCCCCGGCCCCCGCCACGTCAACCGGCCCACGGGTGACCGTCTGGAGCGCCTGGAGGAGTCGGCCGAGGCACGAGCCGTCCTGCGCAAGGCCCACCATTCCCGCTACGAGATCACCATTCGCTACGCCGTCCAGGCCGACGAACCCACGCCTGCCGACCAGGCAGGGACACAGGAGATCCGGCGCAACGCCATCCGCGGCCGCGCCCACGCGATCGCCGCCGCCTTCGCCCTCTACAGCGGGCACAACCGGCTACGACGCCGACGGCTGCTCTGGCCCGCCACCCGCCTGGCCGCACGCCGGATGAGCCGCGGCTACCTGCTGTCGGTGCTGGAGCTGGCCGCCATCGCCCACCTGCCTCTGGACGCCGCCGTTCCCGGCCTGCAGCGAGCGGGAGCCAACACCGTCCCCCCGTCCCCGAAGATCGCCCACGGCGGGTACGCCAAGGTGCTCGGCTTCTCCGACGCCGGCCACGAACGCCCCACCGCCCTGCGCGTCGCCGACTCCTTCCATCACGTCCACGTGATGGGCCCCAACGGCACCGGCAAGTCCACCCTGCTGGCCCAGATGATCCTCTCCGACATCGAGGCCGGCCGCGGCACGGTGGTCATCGACGCCAAGGGCGACCTGGTGCGCGACCTGCTCGGCCTGATGCCCGAGGACCGCGCCGACCGGCTCGTGCTGATCGACCCCGACGACAGGCACCCGCGCCCGTCCCTCAACGTCCTGGGCGGCCCTGACCTGACCATGGGCGTGGACAACCTGGTCGGCATCTTCCACCAGATCTACAGCGACTACTGGGGGCCTCGCACCGACGACATCCTGCGCGGCTGCGCCCTCACCCTGGCCCGCGGCAACGGCACCCTCGCCGACATCCCCACCCTGCTCTCCGACACCGCCTTCCGCCAGCGCCACATCGCCACCGTCGACGACCCGCTCCTGCGCGGCTTCTGGACCTGGTACTGCGCCCTGTCGGAGTCCGCCCAGGCGCACGTCACCGCCCCCATCATGAACAAGCTGCGCGCCTTCCTGCTGCGCCCCTTCGTCCGCGACGTGATCGGCTCCGCCACCTCGACCTTCGACCTGAACAAGGTCCTCGACGGTGGCGTCCTGCTCGTCCGCCTCCCCAAGGGTGTGCTCGGCGACGACTCCGCCCGGCTGCTCGGCTCCATGATCCTCGCCCAGGTCTGGCAGGCCGCCTCCCGCCGCGCCAAGATCGGCCGCTCCCGTAACGCCGCCGCGGTGTACGTGGACGAGTGCCAGAACTTCCTCACCCTCCCGCACGCGCTGTCGGACATGCTCGCCGAGGCCCGCGCCTACCGCATCTCCCTCACCCTCGCCCACCAGCACCTGGCCCAGCTCCCCCGCCAGCTGCGCCAGGCCATCTCCTCCGACGCCCGCAACAAGATCTACTTTTCACTCGGGCCGGACGACGCCCGCGAGGCCGAACACCACTTCACCCCGTTCCTGACCGCGCACGACCTCGCCAACCTCGACGCCTACCAGGCCGCCGCCCGCCTTGTCGTCCGCTCCGCCGAGGCCCCGCCGTTCACGCTGCGCACCCGGCCGCTCCCCGACCCCTCCCCCGAGACCGCCGAACGCCTGCGAGCCGCCGCCGCACAGGCACACGGCCGTACGACCACGAGCCCAACCACGCCCAAGCCGGACGCCCGGCACACCTTCCAGTAAGGAGATCGACCACTGTGTCCATCCGCTACACGCCCACCATGCTCACCCAGCTCGCCGCCCGCCTCACCGACCGCGACCGCAAACTCATCCGCCTGACCCGCGACTTCCGCGTCCTCACCTCGCCGCAGGTCAGCGAGCTGTTCTTCGACACCGACGACGCCGCCCGCCGCCGGCTCCTGGCCCTGACCCGCATGGGCCTGCTGGAGCGCTTCCGCCCCAACCTCCCACCCTCCATGGGCACCGCCCCGTACCACTACGTCATCGGCGAGACCGCCGCCGCGGTGCTCGCCTCCGAAGACGGCATCGAGCTCAGCGAGTACGGCTACCGCCGCGACCGCATCCTGTCCATCGTCTACAGCCAGCGCCTGGCCCACACCGTCGGCACCAACGGCATCGCCACCAGCCTGCACGCCTACTCCCGCCGCCACCCGCTCACCGAGCTCACCACCTGGTGGCCTGAACACCGCTGCGCCAAGGAATGGGCCCCCATGGCCCGCCCCGACGCCTACGCCCGCTGGACCGAAGGCTCCCACAACATCGAGTTCTTCCTCGAGTACGACACCGGCACCGAGCCCCTCGACCGGGTCGCCCACAAGCTCGACGGCTACGCCCGCCTCACCGAAGCCAGCCGCATCGTCACCCCCGTGCTCTTCTGGGTCCAGGGCGAACGCCGCGAAGCCAACCTCCGCAAAAAAATCAAGCACCACCCCGCCAACATGTTCGTCCCCGTCGCCACCGGCCACGCCGGCACCGTCAACGGCACCGTGGACGACGGCCCGGCCGGCGCCCGCTGGCTCCCCACCGACCTAGACCACCCCCGCTGCCGGCTCGCCGAGCTCACCAAGCACTGGCCCGGCCTCGGACCCCAGATCGCCCCCACCCCTGCCTCAGCCGAGGACCAGGAGGCCGACGCGCAGGAGGACTGCCAGTGATCCTCGAAGCCGGGCTCGTCAAAGCCCTCGCCGCCGGCGGCGGCCTGGTTTCCAGCGTGGCCCTCGTCGCCGGGATGGCCGGCGGAGGCCAATACGCCGCCACCGCAGCCAATCCTGACCGGCTCGCCTCCGCCGTCTGCGCGTACGTCGGCAAGGACCCCAAGTCGCCACTGCCGCACAAGCACGTCGACTCGGTTCCGCTGACCTCGAAGCAAGCGGCCAACGCGCGCATCATCATCGACACCGCCAACGCTCTGGGCCTGCCGCGCCGGGCCGCTGTCATCGCCCTCGCCACCGCCCTGCAAGAGTCCTCACTCCGCAACGACACCGTCGGCGACCGCGGACGGGCGTTCGGCCTCTTCCAGCAGCACCCCGAATACGGCTGGGGCACGCGGACCCAGGTCACCAACCAGCACTACGCCACCCAGACCTTCTTCTCCCGCCTGAAGAAGATCAGAGAATGGGAGACCAAGCCCCTGACAGCCGTCGCCCAAGCCGTCCAGCGATCGGCCCATCCCAACGCCTACGCCAAACACGAGACTCGCGCCCAAGCCCTCATCTCCACCTTGACGAGGCGTTCCCGACAACCAAGACCACCTCGCACCTCGGACAGCAGCCTGAAGCTCTCCGAGAAAGACGAACAGGCCGTTCGTGCCAGCCTCGAACTGGCCACAGCCCTCGGCGTCCCCCGAGAAACCTTCGTGGCCGACGTGCAGGAGGCACTCAACGCCGGCAAGCTGACCAGCGCACATAAAGGCACGCGGGCAATGGATCCACGCCGACTGGCCGAAAGGATCGTGACCAGCGTCGCCCGACGAACCTGCGACGACCTGTCTCGGAAGATCAACGAGGCGCTCGATCCGGAAACACTCGCCACGCTACGGACGTCCGGCCGTGGCGGTGTCGCACTGGCCGCCGCCCTCAAGATGCTGGGCGTGCCCTACTCCTGGGGCGGAGGCGGCCCTGACGGGCCAAGCTACGGCATCGGCCGCGGTGCCAGCACGAAGGGCTTCGACTGCTCGGGCCTGGCCGAGTACGCCTGGGCGAAAGCCGGTGTGAAGATCGGGGGACACACCTCCACACAATGGCATGCGGGCGTTCACGTCCCACGAGCTCAGCTCAAGCCAGGCGATCTGCTCTTCTTCGCCAAGGATCCCAGGAACCCGGCAACCATCCATCATGTCGTCATCAACATCGACGGTAAGCGATACCTGCATGCACCAGCCACTGGAAGTAACGTCCAGATCGACCAATGGACGACCAGACGACAGGCTGAATATGCCGGAGCAGTACGCCCAGGCTGATTTCGACAGAAGGTGAACGTGGCGATTCCTGTCGCCGGCTGATCGAGATGAGGAGCAGAGGAGTCAGGCGCCTGGCGCTGACCCCTCTGCTCCTCATGTGGTCCCCGGCTGCCGAACCGGTTTCACTTTGTTCGCGGCGAAGCTCGATAAGAGTACCGATGTGGAGCCATTCGCTGCGCAGACCGGCCCTCATCATCAGACTCGAGCCGATCTGGTGCATCACCCACCGCTATCCAATTCGCGCTCGTCGCGGCCAGCTTCGTGAATGCCGGATTTCGAGTAGCTACGTATGGCCTTCTTGACAAAAAGTAGTTGGCGGCGACGTCAGCCCTTGGCATGCGTTCCTATCATCTCCGTCGCGTAATCACCCATCATCATGTCCGCCACGACGGTGTCCCAGAACCTACCGTCTTCCAGGGCCACAGGATCGATGCGTCGGAGTCGCTCAGCAATCTCTTCGGATACGGCTTCGCATACCTCTATGTCGCAGTCCAGACTGTAGAAAGGATACCTGTCGTTCACAGCCTCGACCGACCTGGCGAACTGGTCCAGGCTACTGTTGACGAGTTCCTCTTCATATTCTCCCGAATCGACCTCGACGATCTGAATGACTTCGCCGTTACTTCGTGCAACGCATAGGGTAGACGAGGGTCCCGCCTTGCCGAAGCAGATGAGCTCGCCGCGCGTTGGACTTTGTGCTACACGAAGAGTATCCGCTGCCACGTAGGAGAGACCTACGAGCAGTGGCGGCACTCCTTCCTGTACCAGGTATGCAGCCGCCGAGGCACCGATGTCATCATCGTCCAAGTAGACGATTCGTCGATCCTGAAAGGGGCCACTAGAAGTGCCGCCCGACTCTGTCATTAGCGTTTCACTCTCTTCCACGGGCTATACCGGAAGAGCTCGTCGACCGCCGTATAAAGGTCTCGGTTGGTCTGTGCTCTACTATTGTTGTCCCAGGGGAAGGACCAGTATACATCTAGATCCTTGACTTTGGCCTGACATCTGGCCCGACACGGTTCACGCTCTGTGTACAACTTAACGATCTTTTTGCCCTTCTTGGCAGCCTGTTCGAGCAGATCCTCCTCCGCATGCTTACCGCCGCCAGAACGGCCGGTGATGATTTCGCCATCATCAAGTTCCGCCGCCCCGTAATTGCCCTTCTTCCCCAGGGATGGCCCATCATTGAGCCGCCTACCCTGGGCGGCCTTGCTCAGCGGCTCGCTGCCATACGGTACCCGCGTGCTGCACGGGCCAGCGTTATGGACGAGTACGGTTTCGGCACCCGCCACCACGAAGTAGGTGTGCAGGTTCTCTACAGTCAGGTTGTGCACCCGCTGGGTGGCGGACCACTTCTTGACGGCCGTCACCTGAATGTGCGTCCCAGCGGAGGTACGCAGCCACATGCCAGGGCGGAGCTCACCGGCGGAAACCCATTCCCGCAGGTCGGGCACCCAGAATGGGTGGGTATTAGTGGCGGTCACCGTACCAGCGCGCTGGTCACCCTTGTCTGCCTGCTTGCCGTGATCGTCGCTCGCCGCGACGGTCAGCTCAACAAGATTCTTGCCGCCTTCTCCAAGGGTGAGTGCCGTGACAGCCTTCACCGACGTTGTCCCAGTTTCGGGATCCGATGCCATGACGGCATCGCCGATCTCAACGTCCTCGATCGCCTTGGAGGAACCGTCCTCCATCAGAACCTCTGTACCTGGCACGAAGCTACTACAGCCCGTCGGCGCCGCAGGCCGTCCCGACCGGGGGCGCGCCTTGCCATACCCGTATCTTGCGTTGAGGGAAAGCAGCGCCGGCCCTGCGTCTGTTATGCCTGAATTCGCGATCAGCCAGCGGAAGGCATCTACATCTTCCTTCTTGACGTACGCTTCACGGTCGTGATAGCGAGACCTCTGAGCTTCGCGCTTCTTCCATGCTTTTATTTCCTTTTTCTGCTTCACGTATTGCTGCTGGCGCTTTTTGTAAACCTTTCGCTCATAGGCGGTCTTTCTCGCGCCGTTTGGATTGTGAGTTTCCTCGAAGTTGGCATTGGCTCTGCGGCTCGCATCAGGGTCGGTGCCACCGCCAGCATCGACGCGACGGCCGTCGGGATCGGATTGGTCGATGGGATTATTGCCAGCGTAGGAGTAGGCGTTGGCCCATTCGGGTGTGCGCAGGTCGAGTTCGGGGTCGGTGGAGATGAACCGGGCGATGGCCGGGTCGTAGTAACGAGCGCCGAGGTATGTCAGGCCCGTGGCAGCATCTTCCGTCTTGCCGAGAAAGCCTCGGTCGGTGAAGGGCAGGTCATCGGCGCCGCGGCGCTGGCCGAAGGGCAGATAACGTTCGCGGCTGACGGCTCCAGTGGTGCCGTTGACGGCGAGTTGGGTACTGCCATGCGTGCCAGTGAGCAGCCAGGTGACGCCAGTGGTGTCACGCATTGCCACTAGCTCGCCATCAGCGCTGCTGTAGTAGCGCCTGCCAGCCACTGCACCATCCGCCAAGCGCAGCTCCATGACGCCGAGGTAGAGGGTGGTGCTGCCGTCGGGGTCGCGCCGGATCAGGCGTTCACCGTCGGCGCCGTACACCATTGTTGTCTGCTGGCCATCGATGGTGGCCTGGGCGAGTCGGTCGAGCTGGTCCCACTCGAAGGTGGCCTGTTTGCCGCCAACGGTACGGGCGGTGAGCTGGCCCTTGTTGTCGTAGGCGTAGGTGTCGGTGCTATTTGGGCGTGTGATGGAGGTGACCGCGTTGGGGCGGACGGCGCTGGCGCCAGGGGCGGGGTAGGTGTATGTGGCAGTCTGGCCGTTGTCGGTAAGGGTGGTGAGGTTGCCGACCTTGTCGTAGGTGTAGGCCTGGCTGTAGGGATCGATGCCCTTGGCATCGCCGGTGCCGGCGCAGGAGCTTGCGGTGGTGGTGTAGGCGGTCTTGAGCCGGAGCAAGCCATCGTAGGTGAAGCATTCGGACTGGCCGTCGCTCTGGCCGGGGATGGCGGAGGCGGCGTCCAGGACACGGGTGAGGTTGCCGGCGATGTTGTAGCTGTAGCGGTCGTCCTGGATGGTGTCGGGAGTGGAGGTGTCCGCCCTGGATTGGGTACTCACGCGGGCAAGCCAGTCGGTGGTGGCGTCGCGTTCGAGGACGCGCTTGATCTGGCCGTTGCCACCGAGCAGCCGGGTCTGGAGCTTACCGGTGGCAGTGAAGGTGGTGTCCTTCACATAGGTGAAGCCGCCCAGGTCGGACGTAGTGGCCTTGGTGAAACCGAGGTCGGTGTAGCTGTGCGTGACCTTCTCTGCGGGCAACCCGCCGGCGGCGGGCAGGGTCTGCTCGCGCAGATTGCCGGCCGCGTCGTAGGAGGAAATAAAGACGTAGTCGCGGCCGAGATCACCTTCGGCTGCAGGGATGGTGATCTTGCTGGTGGTGGGCCGGTAATCGCTGTCGTAGGCGGTCACCGCTTGCGTGTAAGGCTGACCACCGGTGTAGCTGGTGGAAGCGCTCAGCTGGCCCTTGACGATCGTGCCGTCGGCCAGGGTGTCGTAGGCCCATCCGGCGAGCTTGGTGCCGGTGTTCGGCTCACCGGCCCACTGACTGATGCGACGGCCCAGGTCGTCGTAAACGGTGGAGACCTTCTGGCCCTTGCCGTCGATGCTCCAGATCCGCCGCCCGGCGGCGTCATAGCCGTGAGTGGAGTTGCCGGCGTCCGGGTCAGCGGCGGCCGTCTGCTGGTTGAGCCAGTCATATTCGTAGGTACGGACGTTGCCGTTGGCGTCCGTCATCCTGGTCAAGTTGTCATTGAGGTCGAAGCCGTAGGTGGTGTCGGCGTGATTGGTCGAATCTGACCATTCCTCGACCTTGACGACGCGGCCGAAGGCGTCGGTGACGGTGGCGGTCTTGCCGCCAACGGGCGGGGTGACCTCGGTGCGCTCAGCCCCGGGATAGGTGGTACTGGTGCGGCGCAGCTCGGAGCTCTGGTGATAGGCGATGGACGCCACTTCGCGTTCCAAGCCGTCATAAACGGTCTTGGTCCATTGCGGCAGGCTGTTCAGTGCGGGGTTATGCAGGCCGCTGCCTGGCTCGTCGGTGTTGTAGACCGGCTCTGAGACCGTCTCTGTGAGGCCGCGGGCGTTGTAGGTGGTAGCAATGACGATCCGGCCGCCGATCGGGGAGGCGGTCTGACTTTCGCGGGTACGGCCGAGTCCGTCCTCGTAGTTGTGGCTGGTGGTCCACTTGGCGGTGGTGCCGCTGCCGGTCAGCAACTGCTTGGTGGTGGTCTTGATGGGTGCGGTGGGCTGCCCCAGCCAGCCGTCCCAGTTAATGTTGTAGGCAACTGTCGCGCTGGGCGTGCCACCGCTGCGGGGTTGGCCTGGCTTCCACAATGCTGTGGCGCGACGAAGACCGTCGTAGTCCATTTCGGTGGTCTTGCCGTTCGCGTCGGTCTCCGAGATCGTCTCGCCCAAGGTGTGCGAGAGCCGGGTGGTGACGGTGTGGCCGAGCGGATTGGTGACGGTGATGCCGTCCTTCGGCCAGCCAACTGCCGGGGTGTAGGCGGTCGCACTGGTCTTGCCGAGCGGGTCAGTCGCAGTCAGTGTGCGCCCGTAGTCGTCGAAGGTGGCCTTGGTGGTGGAGATGGTCGTCGCGTTGGCGTAGGAGCGGACCTCGGTGGGGTTGCCGTCGCTTGGCTTGTTCGTGGCGGGGTCGGTGCCCTGGTCGTACAGGGTGACGGTCTTGCCGGCCAGCGTTCCGGCGGAGCAGTCGTCGCCGGAGCGCTTCTCCACCACGGACGGGAAGTCGATCAGCCACTGGCCGGAGTCGGTGTTGCGCGCGTAGGTGATCTTGGTGCAGGAGTTGTCGGTGGCGACGCCGTCCTGCCCGTAGTCGTTGATCGTCTCCGGTAAGCCGTCGGCGTTGGTAACGGTTTTTTCGTCGGTGTAACGCCAGGTACCGCCGGTGACCTTCTCCCGGGAGCGTTCACGGGTCTGCACCACGTACGCCGAGTTCTGCCCGGCCCAGCCGGTGCCGGTGGGCTTGAGGGTGTACTCCCAGCGGGTGGAGTCGATCTCGGTGTAGGCGCGCGGGCTGAGCGTGGTCATCTGCCAGGTCTGCTCCTGCAGCACCTGGCCCTGCAGCAGCGGCGCGTCGGTGACGGCGGTGCCGTCGAAGTCGGTGACGGTCCCGCCGGTGCCGCGCAGGAAGGTGCGGGTGGTGACGCTGTAGCCGGCCGGGTCGCTGCCCGAGCCCTTGACGGTGCGGACCTGGCCGTAGCCGCGCCAGTCCGAGCCGGGCGGGGCCAGGTTCGGCTCGGCGATCTGCAGCGGGTTGGTCCAGCGCGGGCTGCCCAGGAACTCGTACGCGTACGTCACGTCGGGCGAGCCGGCGACCATGTCCCGCTCGACCACCTTGGTGGCCAGTTGCTTGTAGAAGCGGGCCCACGCCTCGTAGTCGCTTTCGGGTTCGCTGCCCATGTCGACCTGGTAGCAGTCGCCGACCTGGTCGTTGTGGTAGTTGGAGCCGTCGCGGCCCTTGGCGCCGCCGCACGGGTCGGCCTGGCCGTAGGTGACCTCGATCCGGCCGCCCATGCCGTTCTTGATGGCCGCGATGCGCGGCACCATCCGCCAGGACAGCTGGTCCTGCCAGTCGGAGTTGCTGATGTAGTCCATCCGGCCGGCCAGCATCACCGCGTCGAAGTCCAGCGGCGGCAGCGTCACGTTCGGCGAGGCCGCCTGCCCGGTCTGCTGCACGGTGTCCAGCCACATCGCCGCGTCCCACGGCAGTCCCTGGTCGGTGCGCTGGTAGATCCAGGTGTGGGTGAAGTCGAGCCGGTCCACCGGGTCCCACGCCCCGGAGGTGGGGTTGCGCGACTCGGTCTGCACCGAGGCGAGCCTGCGGGTGGCGAAGAAGGAGATCGCGTCGTTGGCGCAGCCCGCCGCCTGCGCGCACTGCAGGTCGGTCGGCACATCGTCGCCGGTGCGCGCGCCGGTGGTGAACGTCATCCGCGCGGTCGGCGTGCTGCCGGTCACCTGGGTGTTGTGGCCCCAGGTGACCGAGGACAGGAACCCGCCCCGGTCGTACGGCAGCACCTCGTAGATCTCATCGGTGCAGGAAGGCAGGCAGAAGTGGTTGACGTCCCTGGAATAGGAGTAGTCGATCACGTTCTCGTTGCGGTCGACTTCCTGGTCCAGGTTCCACCGCCACACCGCGGTGCAGGTGGGCGGGATGAAGTTGTTCAGGTACCGGTCGTAGCACGGCTCGCCCTGCTCGTCGCCGACGTAGGGCACCTGCCACTGGGCGTCCTTGGTGGAGCCGAATCGCCAGACCTGACCCTCCCGGTCGGTGACCTTCCAGTACGCGTTGCCGTCCGCGCCCCCGGCGACCTGCTCGATCTTCCAGCCGAAGTCCGGGACGGTCTTCCACGCCCCCGCCGTGGTCCTGACGATCTGCGCCGATCGGCCGCCCGCGCTCAGCACCAGCTCCGACTGCGTCCGGTCGACGCCGGCCACGTTTTCGTCCGGCGCCTCCCAGCACAAGGCGCCGCCGTTCTGGGCCTCCTCGGCGATCCAGATCAGCTCGGAGGTCCAGGGGTCGTACTGGGTGGTCACCTCGCAGCGGCGGAAGCGCCGCTCGATGAAGCCCACGCTCAGGTCCCAGCCCTCGCCGACCACGCTGGACTGGTTGTTGGTCCAGTCTCCCTCCCCGTCCACCGAGGAGGCGTCGTACTGCAGTGACAGATCCGGCCCGTTCCCGGCCACCGACGGCGGCTCCGGCAACGGCACGTCATAGTCGAACGAGCCGCCCGATGTGCCGGCCTGCCAGGTGCCCGACGGCTTCAGATCGGTGGCGCCCCAGTTGCCGTCCGGCCCGGTCAGGTCGGCGGCCAGCAGGTACACCGAGCCCGCCGCCAGCTGCGCCGCCAGCCTGGTCTGCGCCGCCTTGGCCACATCCGCCTTGCGGTCCTTGCCCGGCGCCGGCGGCTTGACCTCCGCCTCCTTCGCGCCGGCCGGGACCGCCTCGACCTCCGCGGTCAGCGTGCCCGCCTTGAGGTTGTTGGACGACGGCACCACGGTGGGCCGCGTCACACACGTCTTCGGGCGAGGCACCTGTACGGCACAGGCCGGCAGCCGCACCACCTGCAACCGGGAGGCGAACTGGCCGCCGTGGGCGTCCCGGAAGTCGGCGTAGGAGAACGTCGCCCGTACCTTGCCCGGACTCGCGCCGCCATCGGCCCGCACCATGCGAGCGGCGATCCCCACCCCGCCCAGCTTGGCGGCGGTCTCGGGTGCCAGCGTCTCCACCGACACCTTGTCCGGCCCGGCGCCCTGAGCCTGGGCCACCTGCACCGGTAGTGTCCCGGCCGCGGCCAGCTTGCCCGGCTCCGGCACGCTGACCTCGGCCTTGCCGGGCTGAGGCCATACCGGCTTCTTCCGTGTCACCTTGGGCGCGGACTCCTCCGCGCCCTTGGCGGTCTTCTTGTCGGGCACCGGCCGGGCGTCGACTGACTGCTCCGGTTCCGGCGGGGCCGCTGCCGCGGCCGGTTGTAAGAGTTGATCAGGTACACCCACGCTGGAGATCAGCACCAGCGATGCGAGGCTGACCACCAAGGCCGTCAGCCACATGTGTAAACGGCGACCACGCATCCCGAACTCCTTCACGGCACGCTGACGCAGACCCCGGGCAAGAGGGCCGTAAAGCGCCTAAAGCAGACATAAGGAGGATCAAGAGGAATGTGATTGACGTGCGGCGATCGGTCAACGAAGGGGAGCGTCACTTTCCCGACACGGATGGTCAGAATCGAGTTGGCATGTAGATCATGTCTGCTGGTCAATCGATCAGTCAGAAGTGCCCTCGTGTTGCACATATAGAATGATGTGATATGAGTCACATTCACGAGATGTGCGGTTGCGACGTATGAGCGTCGGCAGGCGCGACGGCCTCTATTCGGGAGTCACAAAGGGGGTCTAAGAGGTGGGCGAGCAAGATCGAACGCGTCCGACAGCCAGCGACGGGCCGGATATCGCCAAAGCGAGAATGCTGTCGCCTGCTCGTTCAGGAGCGCATGCCGCCGATGTTGACGGAGGTTACTGGCTACCAGGAAAAAGCGCCTGAAGCAGCTTGTGACCGGGCATGTGGTCAGCAGGGCGCACTGCAATCGCAAACACTTCCGGCTCGTCGAACACCGGTTGCCCGTTCGGCCGGCGCGTGTAGGGCACGCGACCGTAGTCCACGCCATCGCTCGAGTCGAAGCTCATCCAGGTGATCGCTTCTTGCTCCCCTTCTCTCAAGGGATGATTCGAGACCGAACGGCTGTAGACGCTGTTCGAAGTGATCATCCACACCTGAGGGACGGCGAAGACCCATCGTGCCGCTGATACCTCACGTGCCTTGGCGGCGGCACGTGCCTCGAAAGCGGCGGCTGTCTGATCATCGCGAAGGTAGTCATAGTCGCTGAGGATCAGCAGGCGCTCGCCTTGGAGGGCGGCGATGGCTGGGCATTCGCGGGCGGTGATGCTCTTTTCGAGCCGCTCGACCACGTCGAAGAGCAACGCCGCTGTCTCGTCGTTCATGTTGCCCTCCGAACCCCTGCGTCCCCCAGATCCTGCCACGACGCGGTGAGGTGCGGCACCGCGATCGGTGCCGCACCTGGAACACGTCAGCCGGCTTTGCTCAGGAGCGGGCGGTTCAGCACTGCCTCCAGCGTCTGGAGGGTGCCCAGGTCGAGGTCGTCCACGCCGCCGGTGACCATGCGGTGCATGTTGCGCTCCGCTCTGACGGCGCCGCGGACGGTCTGCTCGTGGTGGGTGAAGGTGTTGACGGCCTGGACGACGCCGAAGGCCGTGCCCTGCCAGGGGCGGACGCGTCGATCGTAGGTCCACAGGTGGTGCAGGGCGTGGCGCTTGTTCTCGGCCATCGTGCGCTTGCGGCCGTGCTCCGCCGGTACGGGCGTGTGCTTGTCGAGGAAGGCGGTCCAGTCCTTCCGGGAAACGTCGACCTGGCACAAGCGCTGGACTTCGGCGGCGAAGCCGTCGGCGATCTGGTGGATGATGCCGAGGGCGTCGCGGACGTCCACGACGTGGTCGAGGGAGCGGCGGGAATGCTTGATCTTGACGCGTTTGGCGTTGCTGGTGGCCAGGGCGGCGGACAGGGTGTTGTCGCAGACGATCAGCTGGGCGCCGGTCTGGTAGGTCGAGGAGAGCGAGCCGTCCAATGAGGTGGCTCCCGACAGGAACGGGCGGAAGGCGACGCCTTCGGGGGTGGTGCAGGTCTCGGGGATCTCGACCTGAACCCAGGCCACGGCGCCGCCCTTCAGCAGGCCGGCGGAGCCGATGGACAGGTCGTCGTCCAGGATGGTCTCGATGTGGTCCACGAGCCAGCGCTTGTATTCGTGGATGCGGAAGCCCTGCTTGAAGACGCCGAGGACGCTGCCGGTGTCAGGGCGGATGATCGCCTTGCGGTCGGGGTCGGTGAGGCGGGTGACACCGTCGCCGGTCAGGTAGGTGGTTTCGATGCTGCCTTCGATGGGCTCCCAGTGGAACAGGCGGCGCTTGACGTCGTCGACGGGGATCGGGCCGGGGTAGTGGTTGGGCTCGTCGCCTTGCTGGCTGGCGCGGTAGTGCCACGCGGTGCCGCGCTTGCCGGTGAAGCCGATCAGGGTGTTCTGGTTGAGCCAGGTCAGGGTCTCGGCGGACATGTTCGGTCCTTCCTCTGGTGCCGGACACGGGAATGGGGTCCGGCGCCCCGAGAAGGGGGGCGCCGGACCGGGGTTCAGAGGGGAGCGCCCTGCCACAGGCGCAGGGCGTGGTGGGTGTCGTCCTTGCTGGGGCGGGCGGCGGCGCGGAGATCCGCCAGGGTCCAGGCCACGCGCAGGATCTGCGTCATCGCCGCGAATGTGATCTTGCCGCTGCGCAGGGGAAGGTCGAGCGGATCGAGCGCTTCGGGGTCCAGGCGATGGGCGGTGCGCAGATCCAGCGCCGGGATGTCGCCGTTGGCCCGGTGCGGGGTTCCGGCCAGGCGGTAGGCCGCGCGAGCACGGGCCTCGGCCACGCGGGCGGCAACGGTGGCGGTGGTGGCCCCCGGTGCGGCGTTGGGGTCATCTGGTTGGGCGGTCGTGGTGATCGCGATGCGACTCCGTAGGGCGGTGAGTCGGTTGAGGTGGCGATGCCGGTGCGCTGGGCGGCAACGGCAGTTCTCCCGGCCACAGGAGCAGGCGGACGCGGCCAGTACCAGCTGGAAACGTGCGGGCAGGTGCACGATGCCGTCACTGTCGGCGAGGATGACCTCGCCGGTATCCAACGGCAGGCGCAGGCCGTCCAGGATGCTGAGGGCGTAGGCCGGGGCGTCGTCGAGGAACAGCACTCCGGCATGCGCCAGCGATACGGCTCCCGGGTGAATCCGGCCATGGGAGCGGAGGCCGAAAATCGTGGCGGCGGTGTTCGAGTAGTGCGGGGTGCACAACGGGCGGCGCCGGTTGCGCCTGGGGAGGTTCGCGAGCGCGTAGATCTCGCCGACCTCAGAGTGGTCGGCGGCGTCCAGGGGTGGTAGGAGATCGGGCAGGCAGTCAGCCAGAGCCGCTGGGGCGGGGTGCCCGTGGAGCAGCAGGTGATGACCACCGGCGGCGCTGATCTCCAATGCGCGTTTCCCGGCCTGGTCGCCTGGCAGGTCGGCGAGGTCCACGTGATAGGCATTCGTGCGCGAGGAAGGAGAGCCAGGCTCGGCGGGGCCCGTGTCGCGGGCCAGCTGCTCGATCAGGTCCGTAAGGCAGGTGGCGGATATGACCGGCCGCTGCCCGGGATGCTCGATGCTGGCGACAGGTACGGCGATGGCGCGGAATCCGGCGGCGGCCAGCGCTTCGATGGCGGAGGGCAGGCCGCGGACATGCCGCAGGCCGCCGTCGAGTCCGAGTTCGCCGACGAACGCGGTGTGCGCGATCGACGCGGCGGGGATCACACCTGCCGCCGCGAGGATGGCCATCGCGATGGCCACGTCCAGCATGCAGCCGTACGAGGGAACTTCGGAGAGCGACACGGCGACCGTGATTCGCCTGTCCGGCCACGCATGGCCGCTGTTGAGGATCGCGGCGCGTACCCGGTCACGGGTGCTTCCCGTGGTGGCCATAGGCAGGCCGGTCAGGCGGAACTCGGGCAGGCCCGCGGAGACCTCGGCCTCGATACGCACCACGCGGTCGGACAGGCCGACCAGAGTCGCCGAGTAGGTGACGGCATGGGACATCGCGGTCACCGCCCTTCCGGCGGGATGGGGAGCTTGGGGAGAGCGGCTTCAGGAGAGAGCTCCAGCTGAGCCTGGAGAACTTCGGCCGTCACGGCGGCGTGCATCTCGTGGATGGCCGAGGGCGGCACGCCGTTGTTGAGCGCGCAGTCCACCAGCAGCGCCATGGTGTAGTCGCGGCTGTCGGCCAGGGCTCGATCGACGGCGATACGGGCCAACGGCCCGGCGCCGCAGCCGTAGGCGGCGACGGCCAGCAACGTGGCGGGAGCGGCGACGTAGCCAGGCTCTGCGCGGCGGACCATCTCGGTCCACAGCGCGATGTGGTCCGATGCGGGATAGGCGCGGGTCGTCGTGATCGCGACATCGCGCACCACGATGGAGGTCAGCAGCACGCTCAGCCAGGCCACCTCTTCTGGGGTGAGCGGCTCGCCGGCCCCCTGGTGGGCGAACGCGGCGTGAACGGCGCGCAGGCCTTCCTCGTACCAGTACCGGGGCGTGGTGGAGGTAGCCAGTAGCGATGCGGCGCGCTCGCGAGCGGCGCGGGTGGCCGTGCGTACGGCGTCACGGTCTGGCCCGTCCACCGGCTGCAGGCGGGTCGCGAACGCCCGGCGGGCCGGGAGCGCGGCCAGCCCCGCCACGACGGCTGCCGCGGCAGCCTGGCTGGTCGTGATGTCGTACGGCGTTCCTTCGGGCGGGTCCGCATCCGGGGAGGACCAGTACCGATCGCCCTCGCAGCGCAACAGCTTCAGGAGCAGGATGTCCGTGGGTGCGACCGCTTCCCGCATCCGGTCCAGCATCGGCGTGACCACGTCAGCGGGGCCGTAACCGATCACGGCGATCTGGCGGATCTCCTGGCGCGCGAGGATCTTGAGACTGAGGGCCACGATGTCCGTGGCTTCGTCGTCGGCGTGGGGAAGATCGTGCCGGATGCCACTGACCAGGGTTTGATCGTCAAAGGCGAGGATCACCAGGCTCATGGCCGGGTGGAACCCGAGCAGATAGGGCACGATGGCGAGGTAGTCGGCGGGCTGGGACAGGCAAACGGTTTCGGTCATGGGTGAATACCTCCAGGGCGGCGGACAGGTGGAGAACACGCAGCGCGCCGCACAGCCTGGGGAGGCCATACGGCGCGCTGCGAACGTGGTGGAGTTGGGGGCGCGTGCTTCGAGGGACTGCGTCAGCCGCCGTCAGGGGCGCTGCCTGACCCGCTGGCAGTAGAACAATCAGGCAGGTGTCCCGGGCTCCGGCAGCCAGAGGCGGCACAGCCGCTGGTGGCGGGTGGTGGTGAGGGAGTAGGAACAGTCAGGGATGATCACCTGACCGTCGTCGCGAACCCATGCGATCGGTGTGGCGTAGGAGAGCACCACGTAGACGATGCGAGGCGCATCGGCGCGGTACCGCTCCACCCACTCCGCCGGTAGGCGCCCGGTCTCCTGAGGGGCGAGGCACACGGCCGCCAACGCCCCGCGCGTGCTGAATTCCGTACGCTGCGCCATGCGCAGACCGGGAAAGCGGGAGCTGCCGGAACTGTGCGGCACGAGCTACCTCACGCTTCCGCAGCCGGGCGAAGGGTGCTCTTCACCGCAGTAGCCGCACACGCCGTAGAGGGCGTACAGCGACAGTTCTTCGGCGTAGCTCTCCCGCCATTTGCGCTGCGTGCGGGTGTAGTGGTCGAAAAACTCGGCGTCGGTGTCGCCCTCGCGCAGGGTCAGGAACGACAGAACAGTTCGTGCGGTGCTGATGAGGGTGTCGGTGCTCAGCTTGGTTCCGGTGGGTGAGCTGATGTCGGTGGCCGAGAAGATCGTCTGGTTGCCGCGAGACAGCCGGTACAGCCATCGAATCCGCCCGTCCTCGGTCCGGCCGTGCGGCCAGAGTTCGAGAAGGTGATCGTCGTCGATCGGCCACCCGGCCAGCAGCCGGGAGGTGATACGCCACCTCGGCGGCAGGGCGATGCCGTCAAGTACGGCCATAGGGGTGTTCTCCTCGCGGTCGGTGTTCCGGCTCTGGATCACATGCGGCGGGTGCTGCCGGCGGACTCTCACCGACTGGTGGAGCTCCCGGGGCGGGGATGTCGTTGCACAGCTCGCCGAGAAGGCACTTGTGGAACATCACTCCGGGAAAGCGCGATCGGATCTGGTCGAGATCGGTGACTGTTCCGCACCAGTCCCCCGGTCGGTCGGGCTCCGGCGACAGGAACAGATGCCGGAACGAGCACCACGTGCCATGTGCCACGGGTGCGAGCAGCGGGCACAGCACAATGATCGTCAGGTTTTGGGCAGGGGGCATCGATATGACACCTCCTCAAGAGGGTTAAGGGGCCGTCCGGGC
Organism: Nonomuraea composti; assembly: GCF_012034275.1. NCBI lineage: Bacteria > Bacillati > Actinomycetota > Actinomycetes > Streptosporangiales > Streptosporangiaceae > Nonomuraea > Nonomuraea composti. Next base: position 243,135 of record NZ_JAATEP010000012.1, read on the forward strand.
GTGCCTGCCGTAACGCCCGGACGGAGATTGATGGAAGAGGCGAGGAACGCCTGGCCTGATGGCGAAGATAATCATTCGAGACAGCGACGCTCGCGATTCTGTTTCATTCGCCATCATGTGAAGCAGGATCGCGGCGCGCTGTTGACGGCTTCACTCAAATACGGCCCCGCGGCAACCCCAACGTCCGCATGAATCGTCTTTACGGCGTGCCGTCGTGGTGCAGGCGGGCGGATTTCGTTCTCACTTAAATACGGCCCGCCAACCTCACCAAGCGTCCGCATGACAGCAATCAATTTCCAATGTGCTCCGGCAGCAGAAAGGGCCCCAGAGAGAAACTCTGGAGCCCCTGGAGCTGAGCTGCTGTGTCAGTCGCTGATGGCCGATTCGTCGCCGGTGTGCACCATGGTCTCCCGTGCCTCGTCAAGACGCTCGGAGAGGTCTCTGAACTCCGCACGTGCCGCGTCTCGTACACGGATGACAGCACGGCGGGACCCGTAGGCGCCGCCTTCCCGCTCTTGCGCGACCGTGGCCAGGACACCCGCGCGCCCAAGGTCATCGGCTTGCTCCGCCTTGGAGATGATCTCTCGCAAGACCGGGAAGTCCTGCCCGTCCCCGAACGCCTGCCGGAAGATCTCCGCACTGTGCTGGGCAGCGGAGAAGGCCACCGCGGCACGGGCCACGTTCTCGGCATGCGGCAGCCCGCGCATGAGCTGGGCTCCAGGCGTGGCCTCGACCTCGGTCGGGGGCACATCGACGCGATAGCCGTTGCGGGCGGCGGCATCGCGGACGGCCCAGCGTTGGAGCGTTCCACGAGTGATGGTCATTTCCGCCCCGTCCCGCCGGACGTAAATCCAGGCTTGGGTTTCACGGGTGGAACCGCTCTCGGGAGCGCGGGGGCACTTGCCGAGCACGTCACGCAGGCGCTGGGCGAACAGGAGGACCGCGTCTTGATTGACGTCGTCCGACACGTCGTCGGTGCCGTACGGGGCGTGGCCGGCCTTGACGATGGTGGCGCTGCCGTCCATGCGCTTGCAGGAACGAGTGGCGTCTACCGTCCGGCAGTAACCGCGGGCCAGCTTGCGGATCTCCTGCCAGTCCTCCGGCCTGACGTGCGCCATGTCGTCGCACGTCAGGCTGTTGCCGGGAATGCTGGTCGGTACGCTTCCGGAAGCGCTCTTAACCATCACCGATCTCCGATCGTTCCGCGCCCGCTTTGTATCGAGCGCCCCTCCCTCTGACTAATTCAATTAAATCCAAAAATAAAGATCGAGTCAATTGCTCTCAGGAACTATTTGAATACACCGAGCTGCCGGATTTGTCTGTATTGAGCGGGGGCTAAGTGAAATGCAAATAGGTATTGATGGGATTGGATTTGGCTGATCGCTATGTGGCGCAAAATGCTTTCTCAATATTTGCGCACCTGGGTCGACGCATTTATGGAGGCCTTCGAGTACAGCAGTCGGGGCTTGCCGCAGGACGGTCGCAGGGCTCTGACCTGGGGCGATGCTGGTTGTGCCGCTACCGCTTAATCCGTAAGGGTGTTCGCAGAGGTATCCGCAGGAGTATGCGGAGGAGTGATCGCCTGCCCTCTGTCGCCTTGCCAGTCGCCGCAGGCGGCGACTCCGCCTTCGCATTCCATCCCCTGGCTCAACCACTCCGGGCGAGCGGATGCAGGCTGATAGACCGATGCCTTCCGAGAGAGAGGAAGGCGCCCATGCGACGGATCCTGATCCTGAGCCAGACGGCAGCGGTCGTGGCCGCTGTTGTGCTCGCGCCCGCACCCGCCCAGAGCGAGTCACGCTCAGCTGCGGCGACCTGCGACAAGAAAATCGTAGTCACCGGAGACGTGGTCGCGGTTCGAGATGAACCGCGGGCGGACGCTCCGATCGTCAGGAAGGTGAAAAGGGGTGATGTCCTGGAGAGCTGCTGGAAGTCGATTGGGCGCGAGAATTCATACAGGAAATGCGGCTCCGAGCACTATGACTGGTATCTCGTCGGTGCAGGCGCACCCAAGAGTGGATACATACCAGTGACCTGCGCCCGCAAGTTGTAACACAGTACGGTTCAGACGCGGCCTCCGCTGTTCACAGACTCCCTGCGGACAGCGGAATGGCCGCCTTGGTGGTTCAGCGGTAGAGGCGTGCATCGCGGTCCAGAACGATGAGCTGAAGGTCTCGGACAGTAACCGTCACTGGCTCAGCGTGCACGCTGTCGAGTGCCGCGGCGTAAGGCCCCATCGGCCGTCTGAATTGCTGTAAGCGATGCTCACGTGCGGAGTCCACTGCTCGGAATCGGGCACCCGTTCCGGGCCCCACACGTCCGCGATCGCCTCCCACAGTGCCTGCCGCAGTGTTCGCATCGACTCGGCCGGCTGGACGTGGAACTGCAGTGCTTCCGGACCGGTGACCGGACGAGTGAAGGTGAGCTCCACCGGCCGCGTTCCTGGTAGACGTTGGCCTCCTGCAGTGCGAGGAACACCTTCATCGTGTCATTGGGTGAGCACTCGAAGCCCTTGCGTGCCAACGTGGCGGCCTGACGCTGACGGCCGTCCCAAAGGCCGTCTTGGACTTGGCGCACGGACCAGCGCCAGCGTGGCAGGGATGTCGGCCTGCTCGGCAAGGACGAGGGCCGTACGGGCATGTTCTTCCGCGGCGCTGATTTGGCCGAGGTCTCCCGCCGCCCAGGCCATGAACGCGCAGAGCTTGGCGGCCGTGGCGTACAGCTCGCGGGTTGACCCAGGCGATGATGGCCGCTCTGCAGCAGGTCGAACAGGTCCCTGGCCAGATCGGCCGCGCTGGTCAGGAGCGGTGCGGGCGGCCGGTGGAGATACTCGCGGGTCAGCCGCGACACAGAGGCGGCGTAGTACTCGAGGGTGGCCGGGCCGACGCCGGTCGCTTCTGCCCAGGCGCCGAAACGGGCGATCTCGCCGTCGGGCATCACCGTCACCGGTCCGGTATCTGCTCTCGGCGATGGCATCGGGGCGGAGAGCCGCTCGTAGGAGCAGCCGAACGCGCGAGCGTACAGCAGTTTGTACCGTGTGCCGGGCCGGTGCTGTCCGCCCTCCCACCTTCTGATCAGCCGGGCAAGCGTCGTGATGTCCGGGAGCTCAGGCGCCAGATGGCGGAGCTCGCGGGCCATCTCCGGGATGTCCCAGAGCCGAGCCTCGCGCTCGCTGCGTAGCCGTACGGCGCATGAGGAGATGCCGGGGTGACATCACGTGTCCCTTCCTCCCCCGCGAGGGACGGACAAGCGCGTCCGCGTCTGCCACTCATTGTCCTCCTGACAACGCTCCGGCGCAGGACATCTACTGAGAGTCATCCACGTTCCCTGCCTCGAAAGGGGCGCAGGCCATCATGCCTTCGACTGTCTCTGTCGCCGACGCGATCGCGATCCGCTCAGGAGAACCGCTGATCGGTACCGTCCGTGTGGACGGCTCCAAGAACGCCGCCCTTCCGCTCATCGCAGCGGCGGCGGCCGTCGGGCGCCTGGCGCATCTGGGCAACGTGCCCCAGTGCCAGGACGTAAGGACGATGCTCGATCTGCTCCGGCTGTGCGGCTACAGCGTCGCGCGGTCACAGAGCAATCCGGAGGAGGTCGTCATCATGCCGATCTCCAGGACCGAGCCGCCCGCCGACCTCACCGACGCGGGCGGCATCCGCGCTTCTTACTACCTGGTGCCCGCGCTGCTGGCCGCCTGCGGGCGGGCCCGGCTGCCGTGGCCCGGCGGGTGCCCGGTGGGCGAGCGAGGGATGGACCTGCATTTCCGCGTCTACGAGAAGTTCGGCGACCAGGTGCTGCTGGACAGCCTGGGATACCAAGTGATCAGAGGGAAGAGGCGAGCGACTGATCTGACGATCACGCTTCCGTACCGGTCACGCGGCGCCACCGTGGCGGCCGTCCTGCGAGCCGTGATCGAACGCTGCCGGCTGACCGTGACGCAGCCCAACCTGTCGCCGGAGGTGGCCGAGATCCTCGCCTTCCTACGGGAGGCCGGCTGGGAGGCGTCCGCCGACGACGAGACGCTCGTCCTCGTGCCCCTGCATCTCGGCGGCGACGCGCCGTTGGCCTGGGAGGTGCCCGGCGACAAGGTCGAGGCGGTCACGCTGGCCTGCGCGGTCGCCATCAGCAGAGGGTCGGCTCAGATCAGAGGTGTGCGGGCGGCCGATGTACGGCCCGCGCTGGAGGCCTTCGCCTGGCTCGGGATTCCCGCCCACGCGGGAGCCGACACGGTCACCGTGCAGGGCCAGGACACCCAGCTGACCGGCCAACCACTGCGGGCGATCGCGTCCCTGGCCCCCGACGGCCTGGACGCCGACTTCGAGCCGCCGCTGATGGCGCTCGCGCTCGGCGTGCCGGGCGTGCACCTGTTCGCCGATGCCATCAACCCGGGACGGCACGGCAACCTCGTCCCGCAGCTCGCCCGCCTCGGCGCGGTGATCGAACAGCTGTCGGCGACGCACTGCCGTTTTGCCGGCCCGCAGCGGCTGACGGGGGCCGCGGTGAGGGCTGGTGACATCCGTACCGGTTCCACCCTGATCGTGGCCGCGCTGGCCGCCGACGGCACCACCACCGTCAGCGGCCTGGCGCAACTGCGCCGCGGACACGCGGACCTGCCCGGCAAGCTGCGTCACCTCGGCGCGGACATCACCGAGGAAGCCGCGTGAGCGGGCAGCGCGTGCTGGACGGTGTCGTCGCCACCGTCGACGTGCACTCCAGCTTCGACCGGCCCACACCGATGCTCGCGCACCTGCAGGCCGCCCGCCGGCGTGCGCTGGTGGTCGATGCCGGCGACTTCTTCGAAGGCAGCGGCTACTACCGGCTGGGCGGCGGCGCCATCGAGCGCCACGTCCTGTTGTCCCTGTACGACGTTCTGGCGCCCGGCAACCACGGCTGGCGCCACCACTTCGAGCCCGACCTGCGAGCCCTGACCGTCTGCGCCAACGCCGTCGACACCACGACCGGTGAGCCGTTGTTCCGCACCGTACGCATCGAGCGGATCGGCGGCCGGCGCGTGGCCGTGACGGCGGTGATCGGCATGGACGCCTTCGCCACCATCCCGCTCGCCGAGCGCATCGGGCACGGCGTCATCCGGCCCGAGCTCGCCCTGCAGGAGCTGTACCAGCGTCACCGCGATGCGGTCGACGACTGGATCGTGCTGAGCCACACCGGCTTCGACCACGATCTCGCCCTCGCCACAGCGTGCCCGTTCGTCTCCGTGATCTTCTCAGGACACTGCCACAGCCCGCAGTACGGACCGGCCCGCGTGCGCGACAGCGTGGTGCTCAAGGGCCCCGAGCTGGGTGAGGGCTACGCCCAGGTCGTCCGGCAGGACGGTGGCTGGGCCGCGCACACGTCAAGGTTCCCCGAGGGGATCATCGTCGCACCGCCCGTGTCCGCTCTGGTGGCCCAGCTCGACGCCATGCGTGAGCGCTTGCTCCAGCCGATCGGCCTTCTCTCCGCTCCCTTCCGGGACGCCGTCCTCGACCGCCGCCGCGTCCTCACGCTGATCGCCACGTGGCTGGGCAGCTGTCATGCGGCGGAGGCCGTCCTGCTCAACGACACCAGCCTGCGCCCCGTCCACCTGGGCAAGGTCCTGCGCGAAGGCGACTTGATGGCCATCGAGCCCTTCGCCAACGAACTGGTCCGCGCTCACCTCGTCACTGCAGATCTGGGCACGCTCAGCGTCCAGGTCGGTCCGCTGCTCGTGTATCCCGGCCCGGACATGCCGCGGTGTGCCTGGACCACGCGCTACCTTGCCGACACCTTCCTCGGCGGCCGGTGGAACGGCCCACCGCTCGCGCTCGCGCCGATCGTCCGAACCATCCTGACAGGACAGGAAGGAGATGCATCATGATCCTCACCGGTCCTGAAATCTGCGCCGCCGCCGGCGACGGCCGCATCCGTATCTCCCCGTTCGCCCCCGACCAGGTCAACCCGAACAGCTACAACGTCCGCCTGGGCCCGACCCTGTTGACCTACACCGACCCGGTCATCGACGCGCACCGGCCCAACACCACCCGCGCGACCACCATCGGCCGCGACGGGTACGTGCTGCGCCCGGACGAGCTCTACCTCGGCCACACGCTCGAAGAGGTCGGCTCCGACACTTTCGTCCCGCTGCTGTTCGGCCGCTCCTCCGTCGGCCGGCTCGGCCTGTTCGTCGAGATCACCGCCCCCATCGGCGACATTGGCTTCCACGGCCAATGGACCCTGATGCTGTCCCCGGTCCGCCCGCTGCGCGTCTACCCCGGCATGAAGATCGGCCAGATCATGTTCTTCGTCTCCGCCGGCGCTATCGAGGCCTACTGCGGCAAGTACCAGGACGCCGTCGGCCCACAACCGTCCCGCTACTGGCACGACCTGCTCGGGGCGGGGGTGTCGTGATCCTGACAGGCCCTGCCATCGCGGCCGCCATAGCCGTTGGCGACATCACCATCGACCCGTACGACCCCGACCGGCTCTCGCCCAACGCCTACGACTGGCGCCTGAGCGATCGCATCCAGATCTGCCTCGACCCGTTGGACGCCGCCCAGCCCACCCAGTGCACCGAAGCGCTCATCCCTGCCTCCGGGATGCTGCTCCAGCCAGGCACCCTGTACCTCGGCCTGACCCACGAGCGCTCCTGCTCCGAGCGCTACGCCCAACTCCTCAACGGCAACCGCACCATCGGCGCCCTCGGCATCTGGGTCCATGTCTCCGCCCCGCTGGGCCACACCGGCCACGCCATCGCCTGGACCCTGGAGATCCGCACTGCTCGTCCGGTGCGGGTCTATCCCGGCATGACCTTCGGCAAGCTCGTCTTCCTCAACCCCTTCGGCGCCGTCGCCAGCTACCAGCAGCACGGTCGCAAGTACACCACCAGCGCCGGTATCGACACCTCCCGCCTCTACCGCGAGATCATCGGAGGGCAGGCATGACGGCCATCGTCACCGTGCTCGACGTCCCCACCGGCAGCCCGGGCGGCAGTATCGAGCTTCTCCACGACCTCTACGCCGGCTCCGGCCCGCTGATCCCGGCCCGCGTCTTCATGCTCGAAGGCGATCAACCGCCGCTCCCGCCGATCGAAATCCTGCACGACAGCGGAAAGTGCCTGACCGGCTCCCGGTTCTGGGCATATGCCGACACCCTCACCACCCAGCTCACGGCCATACTCGATCCGAGTGATGTCGCGTTGACCCACTTGCAGCACCTCGCCTTCGGCGCCAGCCCGGCCCTGCTCCGTGCTCTCCCCGGCATCCCCAGCCTCGCCCTGGTGCACGGCACCGACCTGCTCCACGCAGCCTGTCACGACACGCAGCACCGAGTCCTCCAACACGTCGCAGGCAAGGCGACCGCGATCGTCGTCCCCACGCCGGCGATGGCCGACCGCCTGCGCCAACTGGCTCCCGCCCTGGACGCCACCAAGATCCACCAAGTTCCGTGGGGAGTGCCGGACGACCTGCTGAGCGCACCCCCATCCCGGTCCCGTACGGGCGGCGAGGGACCGTTCCGGCTGCTCTATGCCGGACGACTCACCGCCGAAAAGGGCGTCCGAACACTCGCCGAAGCCTGCGCCAACACCGTCGGCACCACGTTGAGCATCGCGGCGCCTCCCACCCAGTACACCAACCTCGCCGCACGACTCCAGGCCCTCCGCTGCTCACACCGCTACCTGGGCTGGCTGACCCGGCGCCAACTGTGGGAATGCTTTCGCCAGCACGACGCCCTGGTCATCCCGTCCACCACCCTGGAAGCCTTCGGCCTCGTCGCCATCGAGGCCCAGGCCTGCGGCCTGCCCGTCCTCTATCAGCCCGTCCCCGGTCTCGTCGACGTCTTGGCCGACAGCGCCCTGCCCCTCGACTTCACCGACCCGGCCGCACTCACTGCCACGCTGCACCTGCTGCGCCATGACCCCGCCCTGCCCGCCGACCTGCAAGCCGCCGGCTACGCCAACGCGCGCCGCTACCCGATCAGCAACACCGCCACCGCACTCACCGAACTCGGCAACCGGATCATCTGACACTCCAGGCCGCGTCGCTCACCGGCCGCGGCCCTCCCTCGTCACTACGCTGACCATCACGCTCTCCCAGGCAGAAAGGCTTCCCATGGCGCCCGAGCAGGACCGCATCGAGCACCTCCTCCTGCAAGGCGTCCGCGACCAGGTCTACCCCGGCGCTGTCTGGGCGGTCGGTGATGCCGATGGCATCCTGTTCAGCGGCAGCTGCGGCCTGCTCGATCCCACAGACCCGGACCACCCGATGCGGCCGGACACCGTCTTCGACATCGCCAGCCTCACCAAAATCATCGCTGTGTGGTCGGCCATCGGCACCCTCTGGGAGGAGCGCTGCCTGAACCTGCACGACCCCCTCGCAGCCCTCATGCCGGACCTGGACGGCCACCAGCTCGGCCAGGTGACGGTCCATCACCTTCTCACCCACACGGCCGGCGTCCCGCTACGCGCCAACCTCAAAAACCTCTACGGCACCGACCCGCAAGCCATCCGCGAAGGCGTTCTCCACGAACCGTTGCACCGACCTCCCGGCGAGGCCGTCGAATACACCGACCGCGCCGCCCTCATCCTCGGCTTCCTCGCCGAGGAACTCGTCGGCCGCCCGTTGGACCAGCTCGCCCGAACCCGCGTCTGGCTTCCCCTCGGCATGAACGACACCCGCTTCGGCCCTCTCCCGACCGCCCTCACGAGACGATGCGCCCCCACCGAATACGATCAGGAAACCGGCCGGCATCTGCGAGGCGTCGCCCATGACTTCTCGGCACGCCTGCTCGGCGGAGTCTGCGGCATCGCGGGCGCCTTCTCCGTCATGAACGATCTAGCAATCTTCCTGCGTCATCTCCTCAAGCCCTCCACTGACGCCGGCGGGTTCGGCGAGGACTGGACCCGCGAGTCTCTGCAAATCCACACCGGAGACCGTCAGCCGGCGCGCGGCCTGTTCTGGCATCCCGCCCCCGGCACCACGCCGGAAGACGACATCTACGTGCACTACGGCTTCACCGGCACCGGCATGTGGATCTCACGCGAACGGAACCGCTGGGGACTCCTCCTGACCAACAAGCTCTACTACGGCAGAGAGCGCCAACCGATGGCCGACATCCGCAACGCCTTCCGCTCGCTCACCTTCGCCTAGGCTGTCTACGGCACCCTCCTTGCGCCCCCGATGGTCTTGCCGCGGCTGCAGGCCGATTCGTGACTTATGAGGGGTGCGGTCGCGGATGTATTCGCCCTTCATCCTCGACAGCGCGGCCAGGTGATGTCGACGACCCGATGCCATCACCGGAACCTCTTCGGGACAGTGACCGCGACGCGGTGCGCCTGGCGTGCTCCCGGCCTGCGCAACGTCTATCCCGCGGACGTGGCGTTGTCGCTGCCCGCGGCCCGGCAGCCGCCCGGGCCAAGCGCACGTTCCGTACTCGCCTTGCGGCCGGTCAGAAGTCGTGCCGCAAGCGGATGGCCACTCTCGGCGCCCTCTACGACGCCGAGCCCGCGCCGCGTCGTCCGCACGATGTGATCGCCCTGCCCGGTGGACGCGCCGGCGAACGCAGGCCGCGGCCGGGCCCGCACGCGAACGGAAAGTGGCTGTGCGGCTCGGTGATCAACGATCCGGACGAGGTGATCGCCGCCCTGTTCGATCAGGCCGAAGCCCGCGATCCCCGCCACGCTCGTGTCTGGGTCGTGCTCGTCGACGGTGCCCACCACCAGCTCGATCTCATCCGCGCCGAGGCCGCCCGCCGCAGTGCGGCCATCACCATCACCATCGTCATCGATGTCATTCACGTGATCGAAAAGCTCTGGGCCGGCGCGTGGTGCCTGCACCGCCCGGCCGATCCCGGGGCCGAGGACTGGGTCGCCACCCACGCCTTGGTCCTGCTGGCCGGACACACACGCCAGGTCATCACCGACCTCGACAGCCAGGCCACGCACCTGCCCGCCGACCGGCGAGAGGGCATCGACACCTGCATGCGCTACCTGAGCGAGCACGCAGAGTTCCTCCGCTACGACCAGGCCCTGGCCGCTGGATGGCCCATCGCGACCGGCGTCATCGAGGGCGCCTGCCGCCACCTCATCGCCGACCGCCTCGACATCACCGGCGCCCGCTGGGGTCTTGCCGGAGCCGAAGCCATCCTCAAACTCCGCGCCCTCGTCACCAACAACGATCTATCCGAATACTGGCGTCATCACCTCGGCCAAGAACATCAACGCGTCCACGGCCCGCGCGACGCCGGAACTCCGGAGGGTGTGGCGAGGGCATGGAGGACATCCATCCTGATGATCAAGGGTGACCTCAGGTCAAGTGTCCGGAGAACGGGGGGAAGCTCAATCCGTGTGATCACCCGCATCCTGCCCCTGACCACCGTGATCTGGCACAACGACAAGACCGGCCAGCCCACCGCCCGATCACGCACCGCCTACGACCACTGATCCCAACTCCTTGGAATCAATCATCTAGTGTCCTGAGTCAGTAATTCGTCTATGGTTCTTGGCTATGGGACGTCCGGGACCGAAGGTCGAGCCGCTGCATCTGACCGAGGGCGAGCGGGCTGAGCTTGAGCGGTGGGTACGGCGGCGCAAGGGCGCCCAGGACATGGTGTTACGGGCCCGGCTGATCCTGGCGTGTGATGATGTCGGCGAGGACGGCTTGCCCGTGTCCACCAAGGTGGTGGCGGAGGAGGTCGGGGTATCGCGCGAGACGGTCTCGAAGTGGCGTCGGCGCTTCCTGGCTGAGCGGCTGATGGGTCTGGCGGATGAGCCGCGTCCGGGCCGGCCGCGGACGGTGAGTGATGAGCAGGTGGCGGAGTTGGTCGCGCGCACCTTGGAGACCAAGCCCGCCAACGCTACGCACTGGTTGACGCGGTCCATGGCCAAGCAGGTGGGTCTGTCGCAGTCGACGGTGTCGCGCGTCTGGCGGGCCTTTGGCCTGCAGCCGCATCGGTCGGAGACGTTCAAGCTGTCAACTGATCCGTTCTTTGTGGAGAAGGTGCATGACGTGGTCGGTCTGTATCCGGATCCGCCGGAGCGGGCGCTGGTCTTATGCGTGGATGAGAAGTCGCAGATCCAGGCGCTGGATCGAGCTCAGCCGGTGCTGCCGATGATGCCGGGTGTGCCCGAGCGGTCCACCCATGACTATGTCCGGGCCGGCACCACCACGTTGTTCGCGGCTTTGGACGTGATCTCGGGCAAGGTGATCGGTTCCCTGCATCGCAGGCATCGCGCGGTGGAGTTCAAGAAGTTCCTGATCAAGGTGGACAAGGAGGTCCCGGCTGAGCTTGAGGTCCATGTGATCTGCGACAACTACGCCACGCACAAGACGCCCGCGATCAAACGCTGGTTGCTGGCACACCCGCCACTCTCGGCGCCCTCTACGACGCCGAGCCCGCGCTGCGTCGTCCGCACGATGTGATCGCCCTGCCCGGTGGACGCGCGGGCGAACGCAGGCCGCGGCCGCGCTCCCACCTGCACTTCACCCCGACCGGCTCATTGGCTGAACCTGGTGGAACGCTGGTTCGCCGAGCTGACGACCAAGCAGCTACGACGCGGCGTCCACAAGACGGTGCAGGCACTGGAGAAGGACATCCGCACCTGGATCGCCTCCTGGAATGACGACCCCAAGCCTTTCGTCTGGGCCAAGACCGCCGAAGAGATCCTCGACGCCCTCGCCTCGTATTGTCGGCGAATTACTGACTCAGGACACTAGAGGCCGGACTCAAGGAACTGTTCGAGCGGCGGCACGAAAGCCAGAAGTCCTACTTCGAGATCGGCCGCGCTTCACCACGCCCTGCGGCCGCTGGACGGCCTCCAGCTGCCGCCCCGGCGCCAGACGCCATGAGCCGCTTTCCGTGCCCGGTTAGCGTCGGCGCCTCATGGCTGGCAGACCTTCTTTCCGTATGTCCACGCTCTTGGGTTTCCTTTCCTAAGTATGATGACGGCCTTGTAAGCTCTAGTTGCGTAACGCCTACTGAGGCTCCCCACCGGTCACCGGCACACTGCGCCGTGAGCTTCTGGACCGGATCCTGTTCCTTGATGAACGCCACCTGGAACTCGTGCTCCGCAAGTACCTGATTCATTACAACCGGCACCGGCCCTACCGGTCCCGGCAGCAACGTCCCCCAGACATCGCAGCCCAGCCACCTAATGACGTGACCGACCTCAACAACCAGCGGATCGTCCGCCGAAACCCGTCGTTGCCGGCATGATCAGCGGATACGACCACGCCGCATAACTACAGCTCAGGACACGCACTCAGTATTTGAGCGGCACAGGCTCATGACACAATTTTCACTGGCAATCCAACTCGGCACCTGCGGAGACCAGCCAGACACAAGGTTGCACGTCAGCCGTCCACAGTCGGCGCCAGAGACGGTATGCCGACGGTGACTCGGGGCTCTGCCGACCTGATGCCACGCCGGCCGTCTATTCAAGTTGGGTTATATCTATAAGGATATAGACATGCGGTCCGACCAAACTTTCCTTGATCGCCTTAGTGATATCAGGGCGCGATTTGGCATGATACGGCTCAAGCGTGTTTAGAGAGGTTGCCGTGACTATTATCTTTTTCCATTTCGGAGATTTCATTGAGAAGCCATCGGAACTCGTGGCGTTATCTACCCAACCGTGCCGCTGCAACCGATCCCGAGTAACGTCGAGCGCTTCAGAAAATGAAGATGCTCCTACGTCAACAATCAGCAGCTGTATAACTTGGACAGTTCTTTCGTATTGAAGTTCTTGACTAGTGCGCGCAATGACGTCTCCGATGCTACTCACTTCACGAACCGCAGCAGCATCCGCTTCAAGACGCACGCCGGCCAGCCAGGGCACCTCGCAGCCCGAAATGCTCACCAAAAAGCATAGCGTCATGAGTGCATGAATAATTCGCGTGGGGCTACTTCTCCGGTCACTCCGCACGAGCGCCGTTGCCGCACTGTCCATCCCGCCTCCCCGCGCAACCCTAGAAAGGCCACCCTCTCTTTGCGACCGCCGAACAGGTATCATTGTTAACGCAGTTCCAGTAGGCATTGGCGGCGTTGCTTGCCCAGCCGCCCGACTCCAGAGCCTTAAGGCGAGCGTCCGCAGCTCCATTCACTTTCAACCCCTTTCGCCATTTAATGAATTCCCGCCAGGTGAATTCATTATTATTCTCCTTGTCCAGAGTCACGCCGGAACATCCGCAGTATGCAACTCCGGCCTCGGCCCAGGTTATGTCTCGCCGCGCATTGTCTCGGCTGCCCAGAGGGATCTTGACGGTCTCCTTCACATATTTGAGCCACATGGCGGCGAGATGAATCGATTCTGTGGGATTCAACAATGTGGCGATGGCCGTGTCGGTGTTGATAGTTTTACCCTGATATTTCTTGATGACTCGCTGTGCCTTCCAAGGCTCGAGTTGAGCAAGGCCGTAGGAGCCGTCCTTCCCATTTATTTCGACGTTTACTCTATCGCCGACGCCCGCCCTGTGGAGTCGCACCTCCAGGTCGGTCAGCTCAAAGATAAGAACTGCTGTGAGAGTATGCCTATCCACCTTCCACTTCGTAGCTGCTGCCTGGATGTCGGGGGCATACGCCACCAGCATCCAATAGTCATGGAAGTACTTGTCGCGGCCCTTCCCCGATGGGGTCTTGAACCCTTTGACATCTATTTTGAGCTGAACATTCCTCTTATTTGACGCGGCCGATTGGCTCATGATGCGGCTCTTGTTCGGCGCGCCAAGGACAGGGACCTTGAACCCTGCCAGGCGAGGATCATTCGGATTCGCTTCAGCTGCGTTGATCATGTCGACGAAGCTGTCCAGACCGCCTGCCTTGATCCAAATAAACTCCAGCTGCTTGTCCTTCAGCTCTGGTGTCCAGTTCTCCATATAGGTGTTCTGCACCTTCTCATCGGCGAACCAGAAGTTTGGCTGATCCACGGGCCGGCCGTTGGGCATCACCTCCAAGCCCAACCGCTTGACTTCGTCGTCGCCGAGCCAGAATTTCTTCTCTTTCTCTAGCTCGATCATGCGAGCCCATTCGGGGTCCACGATGACGTCGCCGGCGCCGACGCAGGCGATGCAGCTGCCTATCATGTCGCCAGATGAATAGCTCGGACTGCCGCCTCCGCAGGCCCCCAAGGCGTAGCCGATACAATCGCCGCTCCCTCCGTAGCTGGAGCCGCCGGTGCCGGCGAGCGAGCCGCCTCCGATGGTGATGGT
>NZ_JAATEP010000120.1:0-6942 GCF_012034275.1 Nonomuraea composti
GTGGGGTGTGTCAGGCCGGTCGAGGAGGGCCAGGCCGGTCGGCGTGGGGTGGTGCTGGACGGTGCCGTGATGGCGGAGCGTGGTGATCAGGCCCGCCTCACGCAGTACGGCGGTGTGCTGGCTGACCGCCGCCGAGGAGACGTCGAGACGGGCTCCCTGTAGTCCCGGGAAATTTTGGTCGGATTTCGCTGACCTGCACTGACGGCGTCTCCGGTGCTGGGCCGGTGGGATGCTCAGCGGGGGCGGCGGCGCTGAACGGGGTCGGCCTCGGCGGTGATGCGGGCGGAGGTCTCTTCGCCGAGGCGGACGTAGCGGCCAAGGCTGGCCAGGTGCTGGTGGCGGCTTTTGGCCTGCAACTCCGGGGCGGTCCGTCCGGCCTGCGCGAGATGCTGCAACGCGCTGTGCCGGAGCTGGTGCATGGTCCACCCTTGGTGGTGCGGATCCAGTTCGGCGGAGGCGGTCTTGAACAGGTGCTCGGCGCGCGGGTAGGACAGACGGCCCCGCCCGGTGATCGGGCAGATGTCACCGCGCACGGGCGCGCGAGAGCCGGACGTGGGGGCGCGCCGGTCGGCCAGGAACACCGGCCCGGCGGTGCGGCCGGCCAGCAGGCGGGGCAGCAGCCGGGCGGTAGCGGTGGCCCAGTGCACGTACTCGATGGCGCCGCCCTTGGAGACGACCCGGGCGCGGCGGAACTCCAGGTCGAGGTCCTCGACGTTGAGGGTGAGGATCTCCTCGGCGCGGGCCGCCGTGTCGTACAGGAGCCTCCACAGCACCCTCTCCCGCAGGGCGTGCGCAGGGTTGGTGAACAGCTTGTCCAGCCGGGTGGCCGGGATGGCGCGGTCACCGCGCCGGGCGGGCTTGCGGCGCTCCAGCCGTCGGGCGGGGTTGGTCGCGAGGAGGTCCTGGCGCTGGGCCCAGGTGGTGAAGGAGACCAGCGCGGACAGGTGCCGGTTCCAGGTGGCGGCGGCCGCGGTTGTCCAGCGCTCCATCACCGCGGCGTACTGCTCGGGCGTCAGCGCGGCGACCGGATAGTCCAGCCCGGCCACGGCGGTCAGGCGGGCGAGGGTCTCGGCGTAGCCGGCGCGGGTGGTGGCCGCCTGCACCGACTCCAGGAAACGCTCGACGGCGGCCGCGATCGGCGATTCGGTCGCCGGGCCGGCGGCGGGATCGGCCGGTGGGGTCGGGTGAGCGGGGAAGGCCACGACGGACACGGCGACCTCCGGACAGGCGATGTGACACATAATGTAGCCGAGTCGCCGTCGCTGCGGCGAATGCCGAGCTGGGCAGACAACAGCCCGACGGCCGCCTATGTGACAGATAATGCAAGTTCTGTGTCGCATCGATAGTGGCGAGCGGGCCTGAGATGTGCGTCTACCGTGCCGGTGTTTGAAGGAGATCGCATGAGTGACCAGGGGCCGAGGAGGATCATCTCTGGCCCCTGGTCACCTTCGGTACTCGTGGCGGCCACGGTCTTAGTCTTGGACCACTTAGCCCAGCGTGCCCTGCTCTCCCGAAATCGTCGCGCTCAGCGCACCAGCCCCGGCACCACGTTCAGGCCGTCCTTGCGTACTGCGAACAGTTCCCTGCTCTTGCCTGTCCGCACATCCACCGCGTAAACCACCGACGCAGTCCTGCTCGGAGACTCGGGGACGGCCAGCACGGTTACCTCCGTGGCGTTCACCCAGCTCCCGAGCCGCGAAGGATGGAGCCCTTCCGGCAGCCCGGAGATTGAGGTACGGCTCTCCCGACCGGCCTGCGTCGCACTGAAGGTCACGATGGATCCGTCCCGCTGCACCATCGGCCGCCGGTTCCGGTCGACGGTCTGTCCCAGCCGGGCGAGCGTTCGCCCGTCAGGTGCGAGGCTGCTGTAGTAGTACGTGAAGTCCCGGATGGTGATCGGATCATGGCCGAGCATCCACACCTGGCTGGTCATGTCGTATGGCTTGGCCAGCACGACGGGTCCCGAACCGTCCGACACGCTCACCGGCCACCATCCCCGCTTAAGGTTGGTTACCGTCCCGCGCTCCACATCCACCAGCTTGTTCGGCTCCCGCCGGCCGCCCCACCCGGACACAACGAAACGCAGCCCATCAGGCGACAGCCGCAGCGTGTACTCAGCCGCGACGTCGTCCGCGGGCTGCTTCAGCGGCGCCTGCCACGTCTTGCCGCTCGCCAGATCGCGTACGACGATGCCACGATGCTTGGAGTTGTAGAAGGCGATCCTGCGGCCGTCGGCCGTGACCTCCAGCGGCCCAGTAGCTTCCTTGCCCAGTTGGTAGGTCTCGCCCTGGCGCGTCACGATCTGCCAAGGACTGCCGGCGCACGAGCTACCGACACAGCCAGGCCGGAAGGCCTGCTCCACCGGCCCGACACCCTTCGCGGGCAACGGAAGGGCCTTGGTGTCAGGCGGGGCGAGCACGATCGGGGATGTGGAACGTATCTGTAGGAGCATGGCTCCGCCGCCGAGCGCGATCAGGCACGTTACAGCGACGGCGACCACAGCCAGCCGGGTGGCGCGCCTCCTGCGCGCGCCGCGCACCGCCTGTGCCGCCAGATCGACGGTGGGCGCCTGGTCGGCCAGCGCGTGCAGGTCCTCGCGCAACGTGTGATTCATCGGTACACCTCATTCGGGGCGAGCGCGCGCAGCTTGGACAGCGCGTAGCTGGTCTGGCTCTTGACGGTGCCGACCGAGATGCCCATGAGCTGCGCGGTCTCGAGCTCTGAGCGGTCTTCGTAGAAGCGCAGTACGATCACGGCCCGCTGCTTAGACGTGAGCTTCGCCAGCGCGTGGCGCAGGGTGAGACGGCGCACAGTTGCCTCGTCGTGTGGTTGCCCCGGTTCGGCTGTCTCCGGCAGCTCGGCCCCTGGTAATTCAACCTGCTTGCGCCTGCGCCACGAGATGGCCTGATTCACCAGGGCCTTACGGGCGTAGGCCTCAGGGTTGCCGCCTTTGGCGAGTTTCGTCCAGTGGGAGGCGACACGGGTGAGGACCGTCTGCAAGAGGTCCTCGGCGAGATGGGGGTTCCCGGTGAGTAGGTACGCCGTCCGCATGAGCGACTGCTGACGCGTGCGTACGAACTCGTGGAACCCCTCGTAACGGTCCATGTATCGAATTAACTCCGGCGAGGGGCTCCAGGTTGGAATGCCCACCGTAGTCAGCAACGGACAAGGGGCCTTGGGCTCTCCCAGATCGCTGAGAAGGAATCGAGAGGCCCTTAACCGAGGGCAGCGATAGAGGAACGAGACCAAGGGGGGCACTGCAAGTTTGACAAGTGGACCGCCTCGCCCTGCCAGACCACCCGTCGCCCCTCGCCAGTCGCGAGCCCACCGGAACAGGTTCTGCGCCGGTATCGGCTCAGAGCCCCAGTTCGCGCAGCTGCGCGGGCCGCAGCGGTCGCCAGCCGCTGGTGTCGAGCTTGGCCAGCTCCGCCTCTACGTCCACGGTGATCACGCCGAAGAAGTTGACGTTCTCGCTGTGCGCCGGGGAGATGTGGGCCAGCAGCTCGTCCGGCACGTCTCGGCCTGCCGCACGCAATTGCCGCACGGCCAGCGAGTAGTATTCCGTCGTCCAGGTGATGACGGTGTTGGTCAAAACGGTCAAGCACCATGCCTGGTCGGTCTGATCGGCCAGGGCGGGCTTGGTGACCGCGCCCTGCTGGGCGTAGTGCAGGTCCCGGCGCAGCGCGTCCAGGCTCTCGCCTTTGTTCAGCTGGCGGGCGATCTTCCTGCGGTAGGCCGGGTCCGACAGATACTTCGCCGCGTGCAGGGTGCGGCGCAGCATGCCCCACTCCTTCAGCGCGGCGGCCAGGGTGTTCTGCCGGGAGGCGGCCGACCACTTGCCCACCACCAGCGAGGCGGTGGCCTGGCCGTATTTCAGCGACCCGGCCATGCGCAGCAGGTCGCGCCAGCACTCGGTGATCAGGTCTTCGTTCCAGCGGGTGCTCAGCAGGGGGCCAGCGTGCGGGTAGCGCTTGACCGTCTCGGCAGGGGTGTCGTCCCGGATCAGGGTGATCTTGCCCAGATCGCGGATGCGCGGGCACAGCAGCTTGCCCACCAGGTCGAACAGGGCAAAGTTGATCAAGGTGACGCCGTGGGTATCGGTCGTGTGCTCGAACAGGGGCAGATAGGTGGCGTTGCCCAGGAAGTCGTCCAGCACGAAGTGCGCCTCCCGCGCGTTCGGCACGATGATCTTGGTGCCGAAGGTGGAGTGCTGATCCGACACGTGCGTGTAGGACGACAGCACCTGGCCGCCGTGGATGGTCATGTCCCGGGCGGTCGTGCTCTTCCCGCGCACGGGCAACCTCTGGCCGTCCGAACTCGACATGGTGCCGCCGCCGAACACCTTCGACAGCTCCAGGGCATGGTGGTGGTTGACCAGGCAGGTGTTGGCCTCGCGCAGCGTCTCCTCCCGCACATACCACTCCTGCGTCCAGCGCAGCACGTCGTAGCCGATGCCGCAGGCCTCCGAGCTCCTGGCCAGCCCCAGGTTCGTGGCGTTGGCGATCAGGACACTGAGGATGTTGCGCTTGACCTCGCTCGACGTGCTGATCTTGCGGCCACCGGCGTGGGTGAAGCAGTCCAGAAACCCGGTGCGTACGTCCAGTTCGATCAGCAGCGAGGCGATCGGCGCGAACGGCAGCATCCCGGTCAGCTCGGCCTTCAGCTCCTTGACCTCGCCCGGCACGTCCTCGGCCGACAGCGGCGGGATGACCAGCTTGTCGTCCTCATCGAGCCGGACCGCGCCGGTGTCGTCCGGCAGCGCCTGGGCCAGCGTCTGCTCCAGCTGGCCCAACGCGGCGTGCAGCTCCTGTTTGCCCTGCTCGATCGCCTCGGCCGCCTCAGCCGGCTTGCGCACCAGCTTGCAGAAGTCGGCACGCCGCGGCGCCCACTGCTCGGGCGTGTACAGGTAGGTGGCCGGGTCGGCGTAGCGGCGCGAGCCGGGCACGAAGATGTCGCCGGAGCACAGCCCGTCGCGCAGCGCCAGCACCGCGCACAGCTCCCAATAGTGGCGGTAGGCGGTCTCGTCGCCGTCTTTTCGCGCCTTGGCCAGGTACTCGGCGTAGCGGGTGGGCACGAACGAGGTCGGCGCACCGTCGGGCACCTTGCGGCCTCCGCTCTCATTGAGCCGCTTCAAGAGGGCCACCGCCTCCATCAGGTCCGCGGTGCCGGTCCCGCCCTGGAAGTCGATCGCCGCCAGCACCTGCGGGGTGAACTGGCGCAGGTAGGTGTAGGAGGCGTGCAGCGCCGACAGGCGGCCGTGATCGCGGGGCAGCTTCTTCCAGCCCTCGGAGACAACCTCGCGCAGCTTGCTCATCCCGATCGTGTTACGCAGCAGCCCGCCGATCTGCTCGTCCGGGATGGAGGGGTCGGCGAGCACCGGCAAGATCACATCCAGCAGCAGCTGACGGGCCTCACCCGCCTTCGCCCGCTCGATCAGCGCCTCGTCCGTCTTGGACTTGGCCCGCGACTCCCGCGCGGACACAGCCTGGTCGAACAACATCACCACCTCATCGACCTGTTCCACGGCGGACTGCGCGACCACCGCCAGCAAGATCGGATAGCGGCGCTGCGGCTCGCGGCGCTCCAACGCCTGGTTGGTCGAGCGGCGGCCCACCGAGGCCAGGAAACGGCGCCGCTCGGCCGCCAGCTCCGACACGTCCAGGGTGTGCGCGTCCATGTTGCGCAGGTACAGCAGCTTGTCGATGGCGTTCTTCACCGAGGTGGCGCTGGCATCGGTGGCAGCCTTGATCAGCCAGACCAGCCGGGTCATCTTCAGCCTCGCGTCATAGACCAGCAGGCGGTCCAGGTCCGCGCGTAACTGACCGGTCAGCAGATGCGCGACCTTCTCCCAGGTGAGCGCGGTGGCGCCGGTCCGGGCGGTGGCCACCATCTTGGCCAGCGTCGTCACACCCGGCCGGATTGTCTTGGCCGCCATCAGATACTCGGTGGCCAAGTTGAACAACAACGTGGGCGAGTCGTGCTCCATCGCCCGGTCCAGCAGGAACTGCTCCAGCTCCTTCATCGCGGTACTGCCGGCCGGGGCGCTCTTCCACCCCAGATAGCCAGCCGCCAACCGCAGATGATCCGAGCGGGTGCGCGTCCGCTCGCCGTACCCCTCCAGCACGACCGGATCGATCCCCAGCCGCTCGGCCAACCGGGCCACCGCCACCGGCGGGGCCGAGCTCACCTCATCCGGCACGAACCCCAGCCAGGGCAACGTCGCCAGTTGAACGGCAAGCCCTAATCGATCACCCGGGCCGCGACCGCGACCCGGGTCGATGAAGGCGACGTCGGCGGGCGTCAGGGTGAAGTACCGGATCAGATCCTCACGGCTGATGTCGGGGAAAGAGCGCAGCCGCTCCAGTTGGTCCTCGGAGAACATCCGGGTCGACATCGACCACCTCCACACCGCAACCCGGTCAGGACCGTACGAACCGTAGCGGAAGTGATCAACAAACGGAACATGCCCGCATCAGTGCAGGTCAGCGATACCCGACCAAAATTTCCCCGGGACTACAGGGAGGCCGAGACGCCTGGCCAGGACACCGGTGCCGGTCACGCCGTCGGCGATGGCGGTGAGGATCGCCGCGCGGGTGCGGCCCAGAAGGCCGGCCAGCGCGCTCGACGACGTCCCGGTCGTCCAGACGCTCGCGGCCTGCTCGGCGCCGAGGGCGGCCGGGTAGAACAGGAAGCCGCCGGTGAGGCTTCTCGGGTCGTACATCACTGTGGGAACCCGCAGGAAGAGCGACGACACCAGCAGCAGCCCTCGCCCGTCGAGCGTCAGCTCGGCAGGGGTCTCGTCGCCGTTGCGGATGTAGAGCGTCGGCGGCGCCCAGCGGATGTCCGGATGCAGGGTGGACAGCAGACCGTCGACGCCCTGGTCGAGCAGGATCGTGCCACGCCGGGTGCGTTCGGCGGCGAGGTGTGCCTGGATGCGGTTCC
>NZ_JAATEP010000121.1:0-6591 GCF_012034275.1 Nonomuraea composti
CAGCGGCCACGTCTGGGTCGACTGGTGCGGCAACAACAACAGATGACCGCTGGCGCCGATCAGGGGCCCGGAGGACCTGATGGCGCTCCGGGCCCCTGTCATGCGTCATCTACTCCACTGCCTGCGACATCACCGACGCCGCCAACGACATCGCGGCCGAAGGCCGGCCGGTCGACCTGGACGATCTGGCCACCGTCTCGCCCTACATCACGCACAGCGTGCGCCGGTTCGGCAACTGGACGCTCGACCTGACCCCGCCGGATCAGAACCCGACCACCCGGCTCGACCTCGAACCCCGCGTGCTGTTCGCGACCTGATCGGCCAGGACTTCACGCCGTTGCCGCGCCAGGCTCGTCCAGGGATGAGCGGAGATCGGCATTGCTCAGGTGAGAGGGGTGCGCCGAGGCGTTCGGCGAGGGCCGTGTCATGGAAGGCGCCGGTCTGGAACGGGCCCAGGCCCAAGGCGGTGGCGGCCAGGGCGAAGGTCTGGCCGAGGTGACCGGCGCCCAGCAGGCTGATCCGGTAGCAGCGGGCGGTGCGGTACTCGACGCGCATGCGTTCGATGACGGCGGCCAAGATGACCAGGAACGCCGCGCCGCCGAAGTGTTCTTGCCCGGCGCACAGGTAGGGGGCGTCATCGTGGGTGAAGCCTTACTGAGCAGTTCCAGGCTGTGCTGGAGGCTGTTGTAGTGGTAGATGCCCGCGGGGACGCCGGCGACGTTGGCGATGGCCAGATAGGGGTCGAGGTCCTGGCGGGCACCGCCGACGGGGCTGGTGCGGCGGATGACCGCGCCCATCTGGCCGGCGTCGATGAAGTCGACCAGGGCGAGGCAGACCGACAGCAGGGCGGCCAGGGTGGGCAGGCCGACCGGGCCGGGGGTGAAGTGGCGGTGGGTGTGCCGGGCATACAGCCCTCAGCCAGGAAAGATCTTACTGTGGTATTAGGATGCGGTCATGGCCGCCAAAGAGACCATCACCGTCACGCTGGACCCCGACCTGGTCCGGTACGCCAAGACCCATCACGCCGGCAACTTCTCCGCCTACGTCAACGAGGCCCTGGCCGCCAAGGTGCATGAGGACCGCCGGCGCCGCGCGCTCCTGCAAGCCCATCGCGATCGCGCGCACGAGGGCGCCGATCACGAGCTCGTGGAGCGCCGCATGGCCCATGTCGCCGCACAGCTCGCCGCCCTGAGCGGCGAGCCGGCGTCGTGACGCTGCCGCCGCTCATCCTCGACACCGGCGTCTTGGTGGAGCTGGCACGCGGCGACCTGAACCTGATGGAGATGATGGCGCGGTGGGACGAGCAAGGCCAGCCGATGGTCATGTCCGTCGTCGCCGTCGCCGCTGCCGCCCGGGACTCCGGCTCGAAGGACGCCACCGATCTGCTGCTCGGCATCGCCACCATGGAGCAGATCACGGTGGCGGGGCTGCGCGAGCCGGAGCACGGCATCGCGCTGGGGTCGGTTCTGGCCCGGACCGGTCTCGACTGGGGTGATGCCCACGTCGCCGTGCTGGCCGACACCTCCGTCTGCCCGATCCTCACCCTCGACGGCTCGCACTGGGCGCCGGCCGTTCGCGGGTTCGACGAGCCGCTGCACGTCATCGAGATCGCCGAGCCGCCCGAATAGCCTGCCCTCCGGGCTCCGCGTCCGAAGGTCTCGTCGCCATCCGTACACTGCTCGTGCGCGCCCCGGGGCCGCAGCGGACGCAGCGGAGATTTGGTTGCTCTGCTCGCATGCCTGCTGGGGGTCTGGGCGGCGTCGTCGAGGGGTGGGTGGATGATCTGGAGGATGGTGTCTTCGAGGTGTTCGCCCTGCGGGCCGGTCAGCTGGACGTCGCTGCTGTCAGCCGGTGGTGTGGACGCCACCGGTGACGCCGAGGTCCAGGCAGGTGGTGTAGGGGTCGGGGGCGAACCCCACGAGGGGCAGGCCGAGCAGGTCAGCGGCGGCGTTGTGGCCGGCGACCTTGCCCATGGGGATGGTGGCGTACTGGCAGCTTCGCACGACGTGGCAGGTGGGTAGGCCAGGGTGATGACCACATCGCGGCGGCGAAGACGTCGTCCAGGACGCGCAGGTGCCGGTCGGCTTGGAGGCGGCCGAGCGGGTCGCGGTCGGCGGGGATCTGCTGGGTGAGCGGGCTGGCGTGCAGGCCGGCTGTGCAGATGATGGCGTCGGCGGGGATGCGGCCGCCGATCCTCATCGAGGTCGGTGCCGCTTCCGGAGTTGTTGTCGCGGCTGTTGTCGGTGGGCGGCGCGGCGGCCGGACTGGTGGCGCCGCTGATGGTGGTGCCGAAGGCGGCCCAGGCCGAAGTGCCCGACTGCAGGCTGTGGGCCTCGGTGGCCCGGCTGGGTTCGGTGCCGGCTCGGCGGGCCTGGTAGTCCAGGATGGACAGCAGGTCGGCTTCGGCGAACCGGCCGGTGATCGCCGCAGCGCCCAGGGCGCGGTCGACGGCGGCGGGCGAGTGCAGCTTGGCCAGCGCGACGGCCTGGCCCATCTTGGCCTTGATCCGGCGGATGCCCGCGGCGGCGGCCTCGGCCAGCCAGGCGCTCGCCCCGGGCCCGAGCATCAGAAACGCGGCTTCCTCGGCGGTGGTGGCCTTCGGGCGCGCTCGAGGTCCTTGTCCTCGCGCGGCGGGTAGTGCGCCTCGTCGATGACCGGGCTGCCGGGGCTGCCGCGCCGGTGCCGGCCCACTTCGGTGGCGGTCCCGTTGCCGCCGACCGCGGTGACGATCAGTTCATCGCCGTGGAAGCGGGCCCAGACGCGGGTGTCGACCAGCGGGTGTGGCACCGAGTAGCGCACTCCGTCCACCGAGATGGTGCAGTCCCAGTTCACCCGGCGAGTGGTGCCGAACGCGGCGGTGAACGGCTGCTGCGGCAACGGGTGCAGCCGCTGGCGTTCCTCGGCCAGCAACTCGATCGGCGGCCGCCGGGTGGCGCGGTGCGGCAGGCCCGCGCACGATCGCCATCGGATGCGCTGGCGGCAAGCACCGAACCGCCTGCCTGCGCGACCACCGGCAAGCGAGGGCCGGAAGGCTCTTCTCCGTGCACAGCTCGCGCCCTCAGAAGAGCCCTGGAGCAGAATCCGGCGAAAGAGCCTTCACGGCACTCCGTTGCTACATAGAGCAACATAACTATCACGTTACGTAATCATGGGCCGAGGGCAGCTCATAAGAAGGAGTCCATCCAGGAAGGGTTCGACTATTCATGTCCCGTACATCGCGCACCGTCGCCATCGCCGCTGCCGCCGCAACTGCCCTGACCGCCGCCGCTCTCGCCCTCACCGCCGCTCCCGCCCATGCCGACGAGTGGGGAGACTGCCAGCCGACCGCCCGCGGCTACACCTGCCACACGCTCCGCGAGGCCAGCATCGGGACCTGCATCCGTGAGGGAGGCAAGGTGCCGGACGGCATCACGCTCGACGGCATCAGGGGAGGTGAGACCTATCGATGCGCGGGCGGGCAACACAACGGCGTCAAGCTCGACCCCGACGAGCTCAAGGCCCTCGTCGAGAACCCCGAGTCGGTCTACAACATGTGGCAGCTCCTCAACAAGCCCATAGGGATCGGCTGACGAAGCCGGCGCGACCCACCGCCGAAGCCGACCCCGTCCAGCGCCGCCGCCCCCGCTGACCATCCCGCTGGCGGCGTCGCGATCCCGCTTGCTCCACAGCGGCCGCCGACCCTGGCCGTACCTGAACTCCGGCCTCTCATCGCTCATGGCCCACACCGCAAGCGAACAGCGACCTCCCGTCCCGAGGAACGACATCAGTGCAGGTCAGCGAAATCCGACCACAATTTCCCGGGACTACAGGGATGCCCAGGCGCTGGACGCCCGCGAGCAGAAGCGCTTCCTGCGCGCGGTGGAGGTGCGCCGGCTGGCCCGCGACCGCGCCATCGGCCGGCTGCTGTTCCACTCCGGGCTGCGCGTCGCCGAGCTGGTCGCCCTGGACGTCGACGACGTGCCGCTCTCCGCGCGCAAGGGCAAGGTCATCGTCCGCAACGGCAAGGGCGAGACCTCCCGCGAGGTGCCCCTGCTGGATGTCACTGTGCGCGAGGCCGTCAAAGAGTGGAAGGCCGAACGGAGCGCGTGGCCGGGCGCGGGCGGCCCGGCGCTGTTCCTCAACCGCTACCGCGGCGGCCGCCTGTCGGCCCGCGCCGTCGACCAGCTGCTCGACGAGCTCGCGACCGAGGCCGACCTGGTCGACGAGACCGGCGCGCCCGCCGCCTCCGCACATACCCTGCGGCACACCTTCGGCACCAACCTGCTGCGCCAGGGCGTGGACATCGTCGTGGTCGCCGAGCTGTTGGGGCATGCCCGCCTGGACACCACGCGACGGTACACCAATCTTCGGGAATTGCATCAGACGGGCGAGAAACCGCAGGCCGCCTGCTAAGCGGGCCACCGGAATGGGTGCGACAGGGTGATCGTTCGTACCACTTGAGCTGAACCGCTTGCGCGATGCTCCCATCAGATGCAGGATTCACCCTTCAGACGGTCGGGTTTACATGGGCTGGAGGGGGCCTGTGAGACGAGGTGATCTGGCGGGCGCCGCGCATCTGGAGCTGGTGTCCGGAGTGGTGCAGTTACGGCCGGAGGACGCCGTGTTCGAGGCGATGCTGCGGGACTGGCGGGCGCAGCAGACCGCTCGTGGGCTGCAGGAGGACACCATCGCGCCGCGTGAACGTCTGTCCGCCGGTTCCTGGCGTTCTGTAACGAGTACCCGTGGCGGTGGCAGCCCGGGCACGTGGATGAGTGGACGTTGTCGTTGACCAGCGAGCATCATCTGGCACCGTCCACGATTCGTGGCTACCAGACCGACCTGCGGTTGTTCAGCGAGTACCTCACCGACGCCCGATACGGCTGGGCGGCCGAGTGCGAGACGCAGTTCGGGCCGGGTGCCCATCCGGTGCCGATTTGCCATGAATGACACACGATCGCTCACCTGAACGACTACGAGGGCCGGCCCGAGGCCCGGCCGTTCACCCGTGAGGAGCTGCAGCGGTTCTTTGACTACGCCGATGAGCAGGTGGAACGGGCGGTGAAAGCCAAGCGGAAGGGGACGCTGGCCGCCTATCGGGACGCCACGTTGTTCAAGGTCATGTATGGGTGGGGTCTGCGTCGCACCGAGACCTCCAGGCTGGACTTGGCTGATTGGGGGCGCAATCCGGCCGCTCCGGAGTTCGGTCGGTACGGCATGCTGCATGTTCGCTATGGCAAAGCGGTGCGCGGGCAGCCACCGCGGCGGCGGAACGTGCCCTCGGTGATGGGCTGGGCGGTTGAGGCCATCGCCGACTACGTGGACGGCCTCGGTTCGGCTGCGCGGATCAGCCAGCGTTATGGGTAACCGAACGCGGTGGCCGGATGAAGCCGGCGGAGATCAACGCGCGTTTCGTCGCCTACCGGGACGCGCTCGGCCTGCCCAAGGAGCTGCCGCCGCACTCGGCCCGGCACTCCTACGTCACACACCTGACCGAGGACGGCGTCGACCGCCGCTTCATCCAGGAGGCTGTCGGGCACCGCTGCGACACCTCCACGGCGATCTACACGCACGTCAGCGGGGACTTCATGAACACCGCACTGCGCAAGGCACTGGCGCCTGCCTCGACACTGGACGGGACGGGAGGGCCCGATGACGCGCAAGCTCGACTACCGGTGGAACCTACGCCAGGTGATGGCCGCGCGCGGCATGTTCCAGACCACGGATCTAGCCCGGCCGCTGGCCCAGCGTGGCATTCAGCTGTCATCCAGCCAGCTCTACCGGCTGGTTGCAGAACGGCCCGAGCGGCTCAGCCTCAAGCTGCTGATGGCGCTGCTGGACATCCTCGGGTGCTCGATGGAGGACCTGATCGAACCGATCGCGGCTACCAAACCGTCTCGCGCCCGTAAGACGGCCTCCGGAGAAGAAGCCGGGGTCGGCGACCTGCGGCCGAAGCGGGCCCGGATCGCACCCCCGAGGGGCCACTTTGCCCCAGCTGCCGCCCCTGCAAGAGCGCGACCTGCGGCATCTGCGGCCGCCAGGGTCCCTGCGAGATCTCCCAAGCCACCGGGCAACCCTGGTGCACGGCCTGCCAGCAACGCCGCGCACGATGCTCACGCTGCGGCCAGTTCGGCCGCGTCCGCGGCGGCAGCAAGACCGCACCGCTCTGCGCCACCTGCACCCGCTCCGACCCAGATTTCTGGACCAGCTGCCCCACCTGCGGTGAGACCGGGCGCCTGCACGCCGGTCGGTGCGTCCGATGCTCCCTCGATCGGCGGCTGCACGAACTACTCGGTGACGCGAGCGGTCAGATCCGTCCCCATCTTGCCGCCCTTTACCAGGCGCTGGC
Organism: Nonomuraea composti; assembly: GCF_012034275.1. Taxonomy (NCBI): domain Bacteria; kingdom Bacillati; phylum Actinomycetota; class Actinomycetes; order Streptosporangiales; family Streptosporangiaceae; genus Nonomuraea; species Nonomuraea composti. Next base: position 6,326 of record NZ_JAATEP010000121.1, read on the forward strand.
CCGCGCCGAGCGGCCTGGCACGGTCACAGCATGGCTCGACAGGAGCGCCGCCCCCGCAATCTTGCGAGAATTGCACGCCGAACGCCTCCGCGACCTCGGTATTCACTCCAGCCAGGCCCGCTCCATCACCCTGTTCCACCTCGCTACCAACCTGCCTGCCGCCGTCTTGGCCCGGATGCTCGGCATCCACATCACGGTGGCCGTCGCCTGGCAGCGCGCGAGCAGCGGCGACTGGACCACCTACGCCGCTGAGGTCAGCCGGCGAC
>NZ_JAATEP010000122.1:0-6143 GCF_012034275.1 Nonomuraea composti
CGACGACGCCCGTGGTGACGGCGTTGACGGTGTTCGCGCTGGTGAGGGCCGGGCCGGTGCCGACCACGGCCGGGAGGTGCGCCCGCACGGCCGGGCGGAAGAACACCGACGTCGCCCCCTGCCCCCCGGGCGGCCGCGTACACGAGCCAGATCGTCCCGGGCGTCCTGGCGAGCAGGACGACGGAGATCGCCGCCGCGTGCGCCAGGCTGGCCGTGATCATCAGCCGGCGGTGGTCCCGCCGGTCGGCCAGCACGCCGGAGACGGGCCCGAGCAGCAGCGACGGCAGGTGCTCGAAGGCCAGCGTGACGCCGGTGGCCAGGACGGAGCCGGTGACGGCGTAGACGTGGGCGGGGATGGCGACGAGGACCCGCCGCGCGGCGCTCGGCGGGCGCACTCGCGGCCGTGGCGGCCTCGCTGCGACGTGACGACCTCGGCGAAGGCGACTGGCAGCGCCTGCTGGACGCGCTCGTCCTGATCCTCGCCCACCCGTCGAGGGAGGAGTGAAAGTCCGGGAGGAGGCTGCCGTGGTGATACGCAAATACGGATCTACAGTGTAAAGGCGCCGGGCGTGGAGCTCTCAGCGGGCGGCGCGCTGCCACAGCGTCGGGTACGAGCTCTCAGCGGGCGGCGCGCTGCCACAAGGCGCTCCAGCCGCCGTGCCCGAGCCACGCCGCCGGCACCCGCAGCCCCTCGGCGGCGACGCGCGCCCAGAACGCGTCCAGGTCCGCGCCCAGCTCCACCGCCCCCGGGAGCGCGCGCTGCCACGGCCCCGCGGAGTCCTCCAGGTCCGTACGGGGGAAGCCGGGGACACTCGTCTTGCCCGGCTCGGACACGGCGACGGTCGGCAGGCCGGGATGCGGCGTCCAGGACGTGACCGCGACCACCAGCGCGCACAGCACCGCCGTGTCGGCGCGGCGGGTCACCTGGTGGGCGAGCACGGGGTCGGCGGCGCGCGCCAGGCGGCCGACGGCGGCGCGGATCCTGCGGGCGACCAGCTCCATCGAGCGGGCCGGCGCGACGGCCTCGTGGCGGGCGAGCTTCCTGAGCGAGCCGGGTAAGGGGGCGTCGAGCAGGAGCAGGGTGAGAGGTGAACGGCCGCCGGTCCCGGCCGGGGTGGGGTGGGGGAGTGCGGCGAGTGCCTGTTCGAGGGGGCGCGCCGCGGTGGCCCGCCACAGCTCGGCCAGGCCCACCGAGGGCAGCTCGTCCCGGCAGAGGCGCTCGACGCGGTCGGAGGAGAGGCGGCGCAACGCGGTGAGGACGTCCGGAGCGGCACCGGCACCGGCACCGGGGCCGGCCTGCGCGTCCGCCTCGCCGACCGGGCCCGTCCCGTCCGTGTCACCCCCTGTGCGGTCCACAGCGTGGATGCGGGCAGCGGCGCCGGCACCGGGACGGACGCCGGCGCGGACCCGGGCGCCGGTGCGGGCTCCGGGACGCGCGTCGACGCCGGTATGGGCGCGGGCGCCGGTGCGGGCCTCGGTGCTCCCGGCCGGAAGCGGTGCCGGGTCGCGGTGGTGCAGGGTGCGCAGGACGCGCAGGGCGTTCACCGTCTCCTCGCGGCTCATGGCGTCGGCGGCCAGCCGGGACAGCGGGCCGCTGACCTCCTGGAACGTGCGGCCGGCGCGGCGCCGCGCGGCCGGGCGTGGTTCGGGCAGAGGGGCGGGGACGGGCGGGCCGGGCGGCTCGTCGGAGAAGGTGGCGGGCAGGGTGGTGGCCCAGTCGAGGACCCGCTGGTAGAGGTCGGCCTCGGGGTCGCCGTTGAAGCGGGCGCGCAGCTCGGAGACGCGCCAGCCGCGGGCGTGCTGTTCGAGCTCGACGTTGGCGACGATCCGCCCGCTCTCGTCGCGGAGCGCGGCGAGGGCGGATCTGCCCTGTTGTGCCGCTTCGACGTAGGGGCTGGAGGCGATGCAGTTGCCCATGTACGTGGACCATTCGGCGAGCATGCGTGCGTTGCGGGCGAATTCGAGGCGTACCCGGGTGCCGGGCAGGAGGGTGCCGTCGAGGGCGTGCAGCGGCTCGGGGAGCTGGAAGGCGGTGACGAGCGTCTGGGTGACGGCGAGGTCGGCGAGCAGCTGGGCGGTGAGGTCCGGCCAGGTGCGGCAGTGGCGGGAGGGCCGCGCGCCGAGGGAGACGAGCTGCGCCGCTCCCGCCAGGGCCGAGGGGATGGACGTGAGGGAGGGCTCGAGCCGCTGCCCGTCGCCGGAGTGAGGGTCGGGATGGAAGTCGGGGTGGGGGTCGCAGATGACGTGGGGGTAGTCGGGGCCGTATTCGACATAGGCATGGTCGAGCCCCTTGAGCTGGGCGAGGGCGTCGCCGAGCTCGGCGTACCAGAGCAGGTCGCCGGCCGTCTCCTCCTCGGCGGGCGGCACGCCGGGGCGGGATTCGAGGCGTTCGGCGAGCGTGGGGCGGCCGCCGGCGACCGGCGGCTGGGCCCATCGGGTGGGGTCGCGGCGGCCGGGGTAGCCGACGGCGGTCCGCCACTCGCGCATGCTCTCCGCCGCCCAGTCGCCGAGCAGGTGGGGGTGGTCCAGGATGCGGTCGGTGAGGACGTCCATGACGATCTCGGCGTACTCGGCCGCTCTGGCCAGGCGCTGCCGGACGTACGGCTCGGAAGGGTTGCCGAGCTGGGCGGCGAGGTCGCGGGCGTGGCAGCCGGGGCGGGCGGGGAGCCCGGTCAGGCCGGGGACCCGGCGCGCGGCGGCGCCGTGCTCCGCCGAATCCATGAGGCGGGCGGCGGCGGTGAGGACGGCGGTGGAGCGGTTCATGCCCTGGACGACGCCGTGGTCGCCGACGTTGATCGCGGTGCGGAGCAGGGCGGTGGTGGCCAGGGCGTCGGCCAGCATGCGGCGCATGCACATGGCCGCCTGCCAGGCGGAGGGCTGCCAGCGGGCGGCCTCGATCAACGACGGCTCGTGGCCGAGCTCCGCCCGGATCTGCTCGATGAGCAGCTCGTCGTCGTGGGTCTGGTAGCGGGTGGTCAGCTCTCGCAGCCTGCTCTGCTTGCCCTGGGTGGCGCGCCGCCGCCGCAGCCGTTCGAGGTGCCGCTGGTGGGCGGCGACCTGCTGCCACAGGTCGAGGACGAGGTCGAGGCGGCGCGCGCGGGAGTGGGCGCCGAGGACCTGTTCGAGGTGGGCGGCCATGGTGGAGGCGGCGGCCCCCGGAGTCGGATCGATCGCGGGCAGGTCCACGGTCAGGAGGCGGACGAGTTGCTCGGCGCCGAGCAGGCCGCTGGCGGCGGAGGCGAGCTGGAGCACCGTCCAGCGGCGTTCGGCGATGGCCCGGCTCGCGGCGGCGGCGAGCGGTTTGGTGGCCTCCGCGCCGAACAGCGCCACCAGGACGCCCGCGCGCTCGCCGAGCCGGTGCAGGCCGTCGAGGCCGAGGACGCGCACGGCGGCCAGGACGGCGTCGCGCCGGTCGCCGCGGGCACCGTGGAGGCGGGCGGAGACGAAGCCGGGAGCGAGCACGACACCGGCGCCCGCCGCGACCACCCGGTCGGCGTCGTCCGGGCCAGGACCTTCGTCGGCACCCCTGTCGTGGAGGAGCTGGTCGAGGGCGGCAACGGCAGGGCCGGGGTCGGCGCTGGCGGGGCCGACCACGACGGGCGGGCCGGCCACCTGCGCGGAGAGGGCGTCGGTCACCGGCCGGCCGGCCGCGTCCCACACCTGCTGACCCCGCCCCGTCACCACTCCGAACGCCATCCGCACCACACGCACATGATTCGGGCAACAGGGGCCGCCCGGCAACCGGAATTCCGAAGCCGGGCGAGGTGCGGAGGGGCGCGGAAGGGTGTTGCATGGGCGGATGATCGACGATCCGCTGGAACGACTTCGCGCCGCCGCCCGGCGCACCCGTGAGCTGGCCGCGAGCCGGGCGGGCACCGGCCTGGCCCATCAGGACGCCGATGACGACGTCGGCACGATCGGCACCGACGGGGCTCTCGGCTTCGACCCGTTCCCGCTGCTCGAAGCGCTGCACCGGCACGGCGTGCGGGCGGTGGTGATCGGGCAGGTGGCGGGCATCATGCATGGCTCGGCCGAGCTGACCGGCGATCTGGACCTGCTGTGGGACGGCCGGCCGGCGCACGCCCCAGCACTGGCGGCGGCGTTCGCGGCGGCCGGGGCGCGGCTGGTCGGCGAGTCGGGCGAGCCGGTCCCGGTGGAGCCGGAGTCGTTCCTGCGCCCGAAGGTGGAGTTCACCGCGCCCGGGGCGGGCGGCGACTGCTGCACCCCGGCGCTCCCGTGGGGCGGCCTGCGGGTGGGGGAGGTCGTCGGCCGCGCGCTCACCGTGACGGGTCCGGACGGACTGGAGGTGCACTACGCCCGCAGGGAGGACCTGATCCGGATGCGGCGGGCGCTGGGCCGCCCCAAGGACCTGCGGCGGGCGGCCGAGCTGGAGTCACTCGGCTGAGGTGGCGTCCTGCCGCCCGGGAACGGCGCGGCGGGCGCCGAGGACGTCGTGCAGCTCGGCCGAGCAGCGGGCCAGGTCGGCGGCCCAGGCGTGCCGGCCGAGCGTGCGCGGCCGGGGCACGTCCACGTTCACGACGGTGAGGATGCGGCCGGGACGCGGGGTGAGCACGACGACGCGGTCGGCGAGCAGCACGGCCTCCTCGATCGAGTGGGTGACGAGGACGACGGTGGCGGCGTGCTCCATGTGGATCTGCTGCAGCTCGACGGACAGCTCCTCGCGGGTGAGCGCGTCGAGGGCGGAGAACGGTTCGTCCATGAGCAGCACGCGGGGCCGCTGGATGAGCGCGCGGCACAGGGCGACCCGCTGCTGCATGCCGCCGGACAGCTCGTGCGGCAGCCGCCGGTGGAAGGACTCCAGCCCGACCATCTCCAGCAGGCGGTGGGCGTGGGCGCGGTGCTCCTGGCGGGGCCAGCCGAAGATCTCGACGGGCAGCAGGACGTTGTCGAGGACGCTGCGCCAGGGCAGCAGGGCGGGCCGCTGGAACATGATGGCGACGTCGCGGCGGGGCTTGACGACGGGCTCGCCGCCGACGCGTACCTCTCCTGAGGTGGCGGTGAGCAGGCCGGCGATGAGGCGCAGGAGCGTGGACTTGCCGCAGCCGGAGCGGCCCACGACGGCGGCGAACTCGCCGTCGGCCACGTGCAGGTCGAGGCCGCGCAGCGCTTCCACGGCGCCGCGGCGCCCGCCGAACACCTGGGACACCTCGCGCAGCAGGATCACCTGAGGACCTCCTGATCCCGATGGTATGCCGGGCCGCCGCTCCGAGGGGACCCTTGACCGCTGGGCGGCGTCCGTCAGGATCTGGGTCATGAGGCGACTGCCGCGCGTCATCACGGTCACCGTTCTGGTCGCGACGTTCTCCCTGCCCGCCGCCTGCGGCTCGGGGCAGCGGGAGCCGTCGCAGAGCCGGCCGGCCGCCGATCGGGTCACGTGGGTGACCGGGTTCGGCGCGTTCGGCCGCGAGGCGTACGTCTACGTGGCGCAGGAGAAGGGCTTCTTCAAGGAGGCCGGGATCGAGGTCGCCGTGCAGCCCGGCAAGGGCAGCAGCGAGAACCTGGCGGCGGTGCTCGGCGGCCGGGCGCAGTTCGCCGCCGTCGACTTCACGGCCACGCTGATCAGCGCCGCCGCGGGCAAGGCGGAGGGCGCGGTCACGGTGGCGGCCCTGCACCAGCGCACGCTGGCGGCGCTGATGGCGCTGGAGGGCAGCGGGATCAGCCGGCCGAAGGACCTGGAGGGCAAGACGGTGGGGGACGCGGCGTCGTCGGTGATCCGCATGATGTTCCCCGGTTACGCCCGGCTGGCCGGGGTGGACGCGTCGAAGGTGAAGTGGGTCAGCCTGGAGCCCGCCCAGCTCGCCGCGAACCTGGCCTCCGGGCAGGTGAACGCGATCGGCCAGTACGTGGTCGGCCGGCCCACCGTGCGCAACGCCGCCAAGGGCAAGGAGGTGACGGTCCTGCCGTTCGGGGACGTGGTGACCGATCTGTACGGCTCGGCCGTGACGACGTCCAAGGAGGTCGCGAGCGGCAGGCCGGACCTGGTCAGGCGGTTCACGGGCGCGCTGCTGAAGGGCCTGGCGTACGCGGTGGAGCATCCGCAGGAGGCGGCGCGGATCCTGGCGGGCAAGCAGCCCGCGCAGAACGCGGAGGTGGCCGCCGCCGAGCTGGCCCTGATGGCGCCG
>NZ_JAATEP010000123.1:0-6004 GCF_012034275.1 Nonomuraea composti
TGCGCTCGTGCGATACATGAGGCGCGAGGGCATCACCCCATGAGGGTGGGTGACGAGGACCCGGCCCCCTTCGTAGATCTTCATCACGCCAGGCGCAGCACACACCCAACCTCCACCGGCGCGGCATCACGAGTAAACCGCCGGCTACCAGCCGCCGGTCGCCGATGCGCAGACCGCGCACTGTCCAGGTTCAGGGCGGAAGCAGGGCCATGCAGGCATGCGCCGCCGCAGGCAGCTTGTCCCCGCCCTGAACAGGGACTCGTGCGGAAGTCTCGTTCTCCCCGGACAGGAGGGCGGGGCAAGCTCTGACCTACGAGCTCATTTCGACCAAGCTGAGCCCTGTCGCCATCTGCAGATGGGGCGGTTCATGGTGCAGTTGTCGCCGCTCATCGCCGTCATCGTCAGCTCGGCGGGGACTGGTGCCCGGTTTGCGTCTCGCGATCTTCGCTGAATGATCTCTCTGCAGCGCACGCTGGCGGGCGAACTCGGCTCTCTTGGTGCCGGGAAATCCAGAAGCAATGCGAGGGGCTCCTGGACGCTCTCACAGGTTCCGGCTGTTCAGGGGCTGGATCATTGAGCTTCTCGGCGGCCCGCTTGCCGAGAATGCGCCGGAATTGCGGCGGGCATGTGGCCGGAGCAGACCTGAGCAGATCTGCACGAGAACTTCGCCGCGGCGAACGTGGCGAAGGGTTCGGAGCGCTGCCCGGACGATCACAGGTCCTCCGCGAGGCGGCGGTAAGCTCGCACGGCTTCCATCTCCTGGGGGGAGAGGCTGCCGTGGTATTCCAGGAACCAGTCACGGATCAGGCGCTGCGGCTGGGTGGTGTTGACGTAGCGGCGGACGCCCTCGACAGTGATGGGGACCGTGAGGGTGTCCTGGTCGTGGGAGGACATGACGGTGAGGCCGGTGACGAACCGCCGGCGGGAGTCCACCACGCCGGGCGCGGAGATGACGAGCATCAGGCGTTCCCGGTTGAGGCCCTTGGGGGCGTACAGGTAGACCCCGCCGGTCTGGAGCTGGATCACGCCGCGCCTCGCTCGCGGAACTCGTCGTCAGCGGCGGCTTCCTGTTCGTCGCCTAGGGCTTCGGTGAGGGCTTCGTCGGCGGACTGGTCGGCGGGAGCGCCGGTGACGAGCGCGTAGTAGATGACCGCCTTCTCGACCCAGGCGCTACGACTGAGACCGGCCGCGTCGGCGCACGTTCCGATGAGATCTTGGGCGGTGTCGCTGAGGCTGTATGACGGATTTCTCGGCATGGTTTTCATGCTAGCCGGTGTACCACAGATCTGACTCTTGTGTGTCGTACTTTGTGTCGTACATCTCTGGGACTTCATTCGCGCCGACCTCGGTCAGGACCGCGCTCGCGTCGTGCTCGACCTGAACCCGGCCGTGCCACAGCGTCGCCACCCACCTCGGCGAAGCCGAAGATCCGCTGCAGTTCGTCATGGGCAAGACCAGGCAGCAGAACCCCCGCACCGATCTGTGCCATGTCACCCGGAACTGAGGCCATCGCTGCTGTCGCCGAGCACCGTGCTCCACCCCAGCGCCGAAACTGATCCGGGCGGATCCGAGTTGTTGCCTGACGCCTCGTAGCACCAAATTCGGTCCGGTCCTCCGGATGCCTATCCGGAATCGGCGCCAGCCGTATGCCGCCGATGCCGTCCCGAAGACGGTGCCCTGGTCCGGCAACGGCCACCGCGTGATGGCCAAGTACCGCAGCACCTCGTCCAGCCTGCGCGAGCGGGCCCTGGCCGCCGGACGGCGCAGCCTGCGCCGAGTGAGCTGGTGGCAGGGCACCAAGGACCGCCGGCTTGCACCCCGCTACGACGTCGGCAAGACCGTCAAACGCCGCCACGCCCTCACAACACGGCAACAGTCCGGGCGATGACGAACAAGTTCGGTCTGTGAAGACCCCGGCGCAGCCGAGTCGATCTTGCTTCGACTGCGCTGATGTGCCCCTGAAGTAGCGATCTGTCGGCTCAGTTGCCGGGGTCGGACCTCGTTCCCATGTCGAACCTCGCCCTCATGGGCGCTGCGCTCCAGTCGCTCACCTCATCGCCCCTGTCGACGCACAGCAGCCGCGCTTGGATGACGTTCGTCAACTGGTCGGCGCCGGGCAGGTGCTCCGGGGCGTTGACGAAGTGCCTGACGGCCCCGTCAATACCCTGTCTGTCGTCGTCGAGGCCCTCGGCGTCAAATTGCTGACCGGACTACTTCGTCTCGATGCCAGCAGCAGTCCTCCTCTCCCCAGCAGACCGGCTACGGGCCGAGAGGCAAGGGGGCGCCGCCCGGCACATGAAAACGGCTGTTGCCGTCCTCTATGACTTCCGCGCCCGAACGACACGCTAGACCGCCGTGCTGCCCAGAAGCGGGGCACAGAATGGCAAGGCTGTCGCTCACAGTAGGCCAGTGCCTCACAGCCGGTGAACCGATTGGCCCTGAGGGCTCAGCATTCCCATTGCCATAGACTGCCATGCAGTATATGTAGATGACATGACTATGCGATCAATGCAGGAGCCAACGTTCCTGATCTTGACCGCCCTGGCTGCGCAACCCCAGCACGGCTACGGCATCATGACCGATGTCGCGCGGATATCCGATGGGAAGGTACGGCTGCGCACCGGCACCTTGTACGCCGCGCTCGACCGCCTTGAAAGCGAAGGGCTCATCCAGACCGACCGGGAGGAAATCGTCGACGGCCGCGCGCGACGCTACTACCGCCTGACCGCTGAGGGCACCTCCCGGCTGTCCGCCGAAGCACAGCGACTGCACCGCCACGCCAAAACCGCCTTCGCCCGGCTGGGCATCCCCCCAAGTACCGCCTTCAGTCCGTTCCCCCTCCCGCTATCGTCCCAGGAGGCCCGGTGACCTCCCTGGAGCGGCGCTACCGCGACCTATTGAGGTGGTATCCCCAGTGGCACCGCCGGCTCCATGAACAGGAGATGCTCGCGGTTCTTCTCCAAAGCGCGGCGCCCGCCCAGCAGCGTCCTGCGCTATCTGATGCCCTGGATCTCATCCGCGGCGGCCTGCGCGTACGGATCCATCACGTCATCGGGGCCCCTTCGGCACCCCACTGGCGGCGAGCCGTCAACCTCGCTGCCCTGCTCGGGCCACTTGCCCTGTTCACCCGAGACCTAGCCGGCACCGCGAGCTTCGCCGCCCTATGGTTGCTCGACGCCCACTCCGGCATACGGATCGTGAACTCCCCCGGCCATGTCGTCGTGCAACTACTTGCGTTCGCGCTCCCGTACCTGCTGATCGCGGCTCTCGCCTGGCATCGGCAGCAACGGCTCGCCGCGGCTTGCGCCTGGACCTGGGTGTTCGCGCACGCCTACCTGGTCACGACACCGCCCCACGATCCGGCTGTCACATCTGGCCTGGACCTGGCCCCCTATCATGTCACTCTGGATACCGGAATGGCCTACATCGGCGGCATCGCCCTCGTCGAGTCGGCCAACATCCTCCTCGCCATTCTGGCGAGCCTTGCCACTGACCCCAAGGCCGCTTCTCTGTCGTTCGGCAAGACGCTGACCTGGATGACCGCCGGATTCGCCGCACTGCTGGCAGGCGAGCTCCTGGTGTTCGTCATGCGCGATGACGGTGCACCGATGGCCTGCATTCTCCTCCTTGCCGTTCTGCTACCGGCAGCTGCAGTGGCCATCGGCTCTGCGAGCGGGCGCAGGGTGGCATTCATCTTGATCGTGTTACTCCCCGGAAACCCCGTGCACTCAGTCCTGGCGCTCACCGCGACAGCCATGGCGATCACCACGAGGCGCGTTACGCAGAGAGCCGTCGCAAGAGATGTCCGATGAGCCAAGCCGCTCAAGGGGGGCCACGCCCCCGTGGAGGCAGAGACCCGCAAGCGCACAGCGCCGACCACACGACCCGGTGTCCGCGTACGACCTCATCTCCTGAACGAGGTACGACCTCGTTGCGGCACCCTTGATCTCGCAGCCCCGATCGGTTGGGGTTGTGACCCTCTCGGTTCCGGTGAGGTACGGCCATACGACCGGGCCGCTGGACGACCAACGTGAGATCACGCCGGCCTGTCCGGGCCCGGGGCGGCAGACCGGCGTCAGGGACATGCCCCAGTGAGGGCCGACCAACGAGATTCCTGAGTCAACCCCTCCCTGCTAAGGGTGGCGTTTTGTGGTCTTTTGGTGGGTTCCGGGTTGTGGGGTGTGCCGTCGCGCCAGCAGGCCCACATGACGCGGAGCCAGGCCCGGGCAAGGACGCGGACGGTGTGCGGGTGGCGCTTGCCACGGCCGCGGGCGGCGGCATAGATCTCGGCTGCTCATGTGCTGCTGTGGCGGCTGTTGTCGGCGAAGGTGGTCAGTGCTTGGCGGGCGTTGCGGTTGACCGCGACGCGGAAGCTGACGGTGCGGCTCTTGCCGGAGGCTCTGGTGGCCGAGGAGGGCGAGACCGGCATCCTAAAGCTACGATGACACCATGACCGCTCCCCAGCACCGCGCGCAACTTGCCGATCGCGTTCAACGCCTCGAAGCGGCTGCCTTCAGGCTCGGTGCCGACCTGGGAGACATCAAGTCCGCGGTGGAGCAGTTGCCCACCACCATCCGGCAGGAGATCCTCGACTACACCGAGCCCGTTTTCGGGGAGATCATGGCCGGCAACGCGTCGCTGGCCACCAAGGAACACCTCGATCAGCTTGAGCAACGTCTGAACGATTTGATCGAGATCCGCTTCAGCCAAGTCGACGCCAAGCTTGACCGCCTCCTGGCGGCTCTGCCGCAGCCGCCCGCGAGCTGACCGACGGGCCCGGTTGCGGCAGGCATCTCTCCCGTCGAGACGTGGCATGGCAGGTGACACGGCGAATCTGTCGTCTGGGCAACTCGCCCGCTAGACGAGTGATTCCTAAGTCGGGTCAGCGGTCGTAGGCGATCAGTGATCGGGTGACGGGCTGGCCGGTGTCGCGGTTGTGCCAGATGGTGGCGGTCAGAGCCAGGATGCGCTGGGCGATCCGGGCGCCGACGCCGGCTACTGTACGGCCGCCGTGCAGTTCCAGGGCGAGCTGGCCCTTGAGGGTGTCGTTGACGGACTCGATGAGCTGGCGGGTCGGCTTGAGCAAGTGCTCGCCGGGGTGGGGTGTGCGGTTGCGGTAGAACGGTCGCAGCAGTCGCACTCCGCGCTCGGTCAGGAAGGCGTCCAGCTCGGCGGAGACGTAGCCTTTGTCGGTGATGAGCAGCAGGCCGGGCCGGTCGGCGAGCAGGTCGGGGTCGTGTTCGCAGATGGCCATCAGTACCTGCCGTTCGTCGAGCTTGGGGGTGGCCAGGGCCCAGGTGATCGGCAGGCCGGCGGGGGTGCAGACCAGCTGCAGGCGCAGTCCCCAGAACCAGCGCGAGTGGGAGCGGCAGTAGCCGTAGCCGGCCCAGCCGGCCAGGTCGGAGCGCTGGGTGGTGGGGCGGGAACGGCCGCACTCGGTCGGGGTGGAGTCCACCACCCACAGCGGGTCCAGTCACAGGTCGGTGTCTTGTGCCAGCATCCGGATCGCGCGTTTGAACAGCGGCAGGGCCTTGCGCAGGCGCTTGTTGTAGCCGGACTGGCCGGGCAGGCAGGGGAAGGCGACGGGCTGATGCTCGGGGACGTAGCGCAGCGAGCGGGCCTCGGAGCGGATGTCGAGCAGCGCCTGGGCGACGGCCAGGGTGAGTAGCTCGGCGTCGGTCAGTCGCGGTTTGCGTCCCGGCCTCGGCCGGCGCCCGAGCCAGTCGTCGATTCTGACGTACAAGGCGGTGAGAAGGGTGTTGAGGTCTGTCTTCACAAACCGATCGTCAACACCCTTCGTCATGAACGCACTTGGTGCTGCGGCGACTTAGGACTTACTCGTCTAGGCTAATTGGGGATCTTGGGATAGGTGGCTCCAGGGTGTACCTATTGCGCCGATCGCCAGATTGCACACCCGCTGGCCTGGTGAGTCGTCGCCGGTTTCGTCAGCGGGCGGTACGCAGGCGCAGGAGATGCCCGGTGATGTGGTCACGGGCCGCGGTGA
>NZ_JAATEP010000124.1:0-5200 GCF_012034275.1 Nonomuraea composti
GAAGATGGTGAGCCACCGGCACCCGGCCGCGGATGAGGTCGGTGAGCGTCCCGGCGATGTCCTTGAAGCGGGCAGCGTGCCGGACGTCGGCGGCGCTGATCCCGTGAATGTGCTGTGCGCCCAGGTCACGCTCGGGATTGACCAGCCAGCGTGCTCCACTCGCCTGTCCTGCGTCCCGACGCATCGAGCAGGACCACGGCGATCTCGACGACGCGGTCGTGCCACGACGGCCGCAGCCCGGTGGTCTCCAGGTCGATGACGGCATAACCCAGCCTGCTGCTGTTACGCCCCTTACGCGACGGTGCACTCGGCCCGGCATAGTTTCGCCCTCTACATGCTGGTCGTGCTGGATGCCTTGATGGATCAGCGCTTCGGGCTGACGCCGGAGGAGCGGCGGGACTACCGGATGCTCTACGGCGACCCGTGGATGATGGTGCAGAACCTGTTAGGTCATGCCTCCAGAGAGACGACGATCTCCCGGTATCTCGCGCCGGTTGCCGACCTGCAGCTGCGATCGATGCCCGCCACCGCCAGCAACGGAGAGGCGGATCCGGCGCCGATGGCTGAAATGGATGCGGTGTTCGCCCGGATTGCGTCGGAGTCGGAAGGCATCCAAGACATCGACGACCGGCTGAGCTCCCGGGACGGCCAAGCGTGAGCGGGCGCGGGCGCAAGGCGTCGATTCCCCCGGCCGATCATGTCCAGCCGCCGGTGCTGGACCGTGACGTCCTGGTCGTTCACCACACCAATAGGAACAACCACGTGGTCGACTATGACTCTTCCCGCTTGCCGGTCGCTGAGCCGCTGCAGCGCTCGCTGAGCGCCTTGTTCGCCGCAGATGCGTCCCTCAGCGGTGGGCTTCGCACAGCACGTCCCGGGGCTACTGGCACATGTTGTTGGTCTTCGCGAGGTTCCTATCACAGCAGGAGCAGCTCCGAGACGATCGGCGGCTTCAGGCCGGGCGAGTCGCTGACGAGCTGGCGGCACGGGTCCTGCGGCCAAAGAGCACCACCCAGTCCTACAGCGAGGCCGAGTTCGAGAGAATCGAAGTCGCTGCGCGGCGGACGTTCCGGGCAGCCCTGCTGCGGATCGAAGACGACGCCCGGCATCTGGAGCGGTGGCGGCGGGGCGAGTTCGTCGAAGGCAGCCGAGATTGGGTGCTCGGAGAGGGCCTGGATTGGCTGGCCCGCACCGGCCGGTTTCCTCACACCGTCGACCCGCCATGGCGAAGAAGTATCGCAAGGCGCTGGGCGCCTCGATCGCCAAGGCAGGGCAGCGGCTGTTCTTGTCGTGCTATGAGGCAGTGGCGCTGGGGGCCACCAAGCCCGAATGGCCGCCCCGTGGCTTCCTGCGGCGCGTCTTCTGGGTCAAGCCCCATGACCGCTCCGAAGACCCGGGCGGCATCTACGCCCATGACTGCCCCACCGAAGCCGTCGACCCGCGCACGGTTGCCCCCGGCCAGGAGGGCTACGTCACCATCAGGGCACGCGGGCGCTCCGAGGCCGACGGGAAAGCTCAGCCGTGAGATCTGGACGCATGTAGCGCCGAAGCTGGAGGTAGCGGTCAGAAGGGCGTACAACCGGGAGGGCGAGCAGGCGACGCTGCGCCTGGCGCTCGTGCCCGAACCCGCTGCCGGCCTCAACGCTGCGACGGCACCGGTTTTGCAGCCCCGCGTGCGTGGCCAAGGCCTACCGGACCCGGCGCGCAGCCCGCGAGGCGATCAATGACGCGTACCCGGCACGCTGATACCCCTGCGCGTCATGGTTCCGGGCTCCGGCCGGCCACCACCATGCCGCACGCTATGGGTCGGTACGCTTCCCGCGCGGCGGCGTGGCTGACCAGCGGCACGCGCCTACCATGAGCGGCCATGCCCGGTGAGCCTGTCGCATCCGACCCGCAAGGCGCGAGCGCCACCCACGTACGCGGGGCGATCGCCGCCCTCGAGCAGCTGATCCTTGGCCTCGCCCCGGACGACCCCGACCTGCCCGGCCTGGCCGTCCAGCTCCACAACGTGATGGGCGTCATGCTGCGGATCGAGCATGCCACCAGCCTGAGCGCTTCGGGCGCTCGTGAGGACCTTCCAGACCAGCGCGGCCAGAGCGAGCACGGCGGGAGGTGCCCGGTGTGTACAGGGCCGATCCGGCGAGCGTACACCGGCCGTCCCGCTCATTACTGCACCAAGATCTGCCGGCAGCGAGCGCATCGAATCCGGCACCGCGCCGCGCGCATCGCCGCACGTCTGGAGCGGGAGCGGCAAGGCTTCAGCGACACCGTTGCCCTCTTGGCGCCCCTGCTGGTCCAGTTGCAGGAGCTCGATCAACGCGTACGGGAACAACCGACGGACCGCCGATGCCTTGATGAGTTCGTCGCAACGGGGTGGGAACCCGACTCGGTCGAGGTCGCGCATGAGATGCAGCGGCACCTGGCCACCATCACGGCGGCCGCGCGCAAGCATCGCGCCGGCGTGGACGATCTCCACCGAGCCCAGGCCGCGGAGCGGACCACGGGCTAGGGCTTCTACCAGGGAAGATGTCCGATACCTGGCTCATAACAAGGCTCCGGATTGTCGGCGCCGCCGGATACCGTCGATGGTGCCTCTCCCGTTCCTTGCCGAAGGGCCCCAGCGGTGAAACAGCGCACCCAGGTCGAGCAAGACGCCTTCCAGGCGTGGATCTACGCCTCCAACTGCCTGCTGTACGAAAAGGACCCCGGCCCCGCCGAGCTGAACGTCGGCAGCGCCGACGAGCCCCGTTCCGAGGCGTGGCAGCACGGCTACGCCCTCAACGTGCTCGTCGACTGCGATGGCGACCATGCCCGGTTGCTGGCCGCCGCCCAGCAGTGCCGCGACGACCTGCGCCGCAAGGCTGACCTCGGCGCCCAGCGGGTACGCGAGCTGTCGCGCGCCGCCGACCTGTGCGAGCAGGCCGCCCGCACGGTCGAACAGGCCGGCGCGATCGGCGACGACAAGGCACGACGCCGCCTGGTGGCCTCCTGCGAACACGAGACCACGGTCATGGCGCTCGTCGTGCTGCCCGAGGTCGTCGAGGACAGCGCACGGGACCTGGTGGACAAGCTTGCCGCGATCGACGCCGAGCCCGGCCCGTCGCCCGAGGCGGCCGCGAAAGCCGCCCTCGAGACAGCCCGGCGCCTGGCGGGGCAGGCTCATGTGGTGGGCTGGGATCCCGACGCGGAGCCGTGGCGCGCGCCTTTCCAGTGGATCATGTGGGGGCTGTTCGGCTGGCGCCGCGGCTGGCCGGTCGCTCCTGTTCGGGACGCGCCGTGGCAGGACATGGTCTCAGGCGAGCGGAGCGATGGCTGGCGGACACGCGCCGCCGTCCTGGGCCGTGAGCACGCCTTCGCGGTCGACTACCACCTCTGCCGCCGCTGCCGGCTCGGCTGGGTCGAACACCCCTTCACCATGCCGGAGTACCAAAGATGCGGGCTGGCCAGTGCCGCCCTCGCCCAGCTGCGCGCTGAGCACCCGGGCCTGTCCTGGCACACGCTCGGCGGCCACTTCCGCGAATCCCGGCCGTTCTGGGCCGCCGTCGGCGCCGGCGTGCCCGGCGGCTACCAGCAGCGCAGGGTCTGTCCCCACATCACGAACGGTTGATCCGCGAAACGGTCTGCGGCGTCGGATACACCTGGTCGGCAGTGATGGACGCGCCGACGTCGCCCCGGCAGAAGAGCCCTGGCACGACCCGGACGCCCTGCTGCCACATGGCCGACAGCCGATGGCCGCCGTTGGTGAGTTGCACCTGCGTGATGATGATGGGCTCGAGAACGAGGGCGTGAAGTCCCTCCCGCTCGCGCCGGCCCAGCCGCGCCTCGACCTCGCGCAGCCGGGCGGGAAGATCGGTGACGACACCGTCCACGGCGTTGCGCTGCAGGAAGCCGCCGAAGGCCTCGCAGACTCGGTGCCAGTCAACGCGGTGGTACCAAGGCCCGTCCTTCCACAACTCGTAGGAGCCGAAGACACCGGCGACGTCGTCCAGGCGCACCTCGCACCAGATCAGCTCCCCCTCCTGCGCCGTCACGCGGCGCCTCCCTGCCGCCTGCCGGCGGCCTGCTGAGCGGCATGTTTGGCCTGCAGGCGCTTGCGGACCACGGTGCCTGGCCAGGTGCTCGTGGCCTGCGGCTCGATCCCGTCGGCGGCCATGGCGAGCGGGTACTGCAGGCGGGCACGGTCGCCGGGCGGAGGGACGGTGCTCCTCTGGTCGTAGCCGGTCGCGGGAACGTCCCCGACCTGGATGCGCCACCACGTGTCGTCGTAGTCCTCGAACAGGAAGTACTCGACCGCTTCGGGCGCGACTTCGGCCAGGCGATCCAAGTAGGCGTCGAACATGGCCCGGCCGAAATCCTGCGGGCTTCCTGGAGCGTCGTCGATCACGCCGCGCCCAACCACGGGGTTGTCGGCGTCGCCGTAGTTCGTGACCCACGACCATGACCCGTCCAGGTCGTCCTTCGTCTCGATCACGAAGGCGTACTGGCTGCCAGGCGCGCTCATCCTCCGAGTCTGATCGACCATCTCGGCATGCGCCACCGCTATGCGGCAGCCACTGGTCGGTGGGGAGCTTGGCGACCGCGGCCTCCAGGTCGCCGTGGGTGGGCAACTCCTCTGGCGACGTCGGATATTCGAACCGTCCGAATGGGTGCCAGTCAGTGCTCACATCAGCGCGAACTTGGCGGCGGTGCGGATGAAGAACTCAGCGTGGGGCGGGAAGCCCGGATGGGGTGGCTCCGGGCAGCCCGGCAGTTCCAGGGCGTGAGGCATGGCGCGCAGCAGGGCATCGACGGTCCGTCGCTGGTGATATCGGTTTTCGGGGACACAAGGGAGGACGCCGACGGGCTGGGTGATGGCGGCCAGGTCGTCGTCGGTAGTACCGCGCAGTGTCTGGCCGGCTAGCAGCGTGTCGATGACCTGCGGAGAGGCGCCCAGGTCGCTCAAACCGCGGCGGGTGCGGATGTCGATGTCCAGATCGCTGGCTGTGGCGGGCCAGGCCAACAGGAGCCGTTCGATGCGTTCGGGGCTGGCAAGGGTGAGACGCACGGCTGCTGAACACCCGTTGGACCCGGCGATGACCGTGACCGGCTGACCGGGCAGTGCTGCGGTAAGGTGCTGGGCTTCGTCAGCCCAGCTTGACGGTTGATGAGGGCGGTCGGGAGCGAGCACCTCGACGGCGAGGTCTTGGAGGCCGGCGAC
>NZ_JAATEP010000125.1:0-4696 GCF_012034275.1 Nonomuraea composti
ACTCGACACGGTTGGTCGTGCATCGCCCTGATCTGCTTGAACAGCCCGTACCGCTCATGACTGTCCCGTTGTTCCTCGCTCCCGTTACTGCTCAGGACCCGACGCAGCCCCAGCTGTCGTGATAGACGCCGTAGACATTGAAGAGGTTACCGAGTTGCACCTGCTCCCCCTTCGGGACACAGAAATGCTTGTTGTAGGTGGAGATCCTGTAGGTAACCCAGATCCTTTCGTTCTGGTCAGCACAGTTGCGGTAGTACTCCAGTACGGGGGTGGTGTAGTGGCCGCACGTCTGGCTCGTGAGTGCCGTGGGCCGCATGTGAGTTGGCTGCGCGGCGGCCGGCGCGGCGAGGGCGGCGAGACCGAGGGAGAGGACGAGGCTGAGGGCGGCCGTCTTCATCTGAGCACGCATGTTGTTTCCCGTTCTGTGAAGGACCTCGGGTCCGGAGGACCGTCAGTTGTTTCGGGAGCCGCCGAGGTGTGTGGCGGCGTCCATGGCACCGATCGTGCTGCCGGCTGCGGGAGGGGCAGAAGGGGTTTCCCGTCGCCCTGAAGAGCCGGTGGTCAGGGAAACCGGGAGGTACCACCAGAAGTCGCACCACTTTCTGCGACCGAACAATTACCTTTTGTAAAGTGTTGAGAGTGCGTGAAGGCATGGAGGACGGCGGTTCGGGGATGGCCCCCGGTGCCGCGTTGCGGCGGCTGCGGGTGGCGCGCGGGCTGTCGCTCATGGAGTTGTCCCGGCTGACCCACTACAGCAAGGGCTATCTGAGCAAGGTGGAGACCGGGGAGAAGGCGCTGTCCGTGGGGGTGGCGCGTCGGTGCGACGCGGTGCTGGAGACCGGCGGCGAGCTGACCGAGCTGGCCGAGTCGGCCACACAAGCACGTGGGGGCTGCCCCTATCGCGGTCTTCAGCCCTACGAGCCTGAGGATTCCCGCTGGTTCTTCGGCCGGGACCGGACGGTGGGCGTGCTGGTGGGGCGACTTGCCGAGCGGATGCAGGGGCGCGGGCCGCTGATCGTGGTGGCCCCCTCGGGGGCGGGCAAGACGTCCCTGCTGCGGGCTGGACTGCTGCCCGCCCTACGCCGAGGGGCGCTGCCGACGCCTGGATCCCGCTCGTGGCCGACCATCGTGTTCACGCCGGGCGAGCGTCCGATCGCCGGGCTGTTGGCCAGGATCGGCGCGCTCACCGGGCTCAACCCCGCCCACCTGGCCGGCGTCCTGGCCGAAGATCCCGCCGCCTTCGCCGCCCAGGTGGCGCAGGCGGTCAACGGCGGGGCACCGGGTGGCGATCCCGCCGCCCGGCGCCGCCTAGTGCTGGTCGTCGACCAGCTTGAGGAGATCTTCACGCTGTGCGGTGAGGAGGCCGAGCGCCGGCTCTTCCTGGCGGCGGTGGACGCCCTGACCGTCGCCGGCACGACCGGTCATCCCGCGGCGCTGGTGGTGCTCGGCGTACGCGCCGACTTCTACGGCCACTGCCTCAACCATCCCGCTCTGCTGGAGGCCCTGCGCGAGGGGCAGTTGCCGCTGGGCCCGATGAGCGTCGCTGAGCTGCGCGAGGTCATCACCGGCCCCGCCCGCGTCGCCGGCCTGACCCTGGAGCCGGGCCTCGTGGAGCTGCTGCTGCGCGACCTCGGCGTGCCACCGGACACCCACGGAAACGGCCCCGGCCCCGAGCCCGGCGCCCTGCCCCTGCTGTCGCACGCGCTGCTCGTCACTTGGCAGCGCCGCCGCGGCAGCACCCTGACCGTGGAGGACTACCGGCTGACCGGCGGCATCGCCGGTGCCGTCGCCGCCACCGCCGAGCGCGTCTACGACGGGCTCGACCCGCACGGCCAGGAGATCGCGCGCCGGCTGTTCCTGCAGATGGTGTGCGTGGGCGAGGACAACACCGAGAGCCGCCGCCCGGTCGACGTGCGCCGCCTGCCCGAGCCGCCCTTCCCGCCCACGGCCACCGCCGCGGTGGTCGAGGCGTTCGCCAGGGCCCGGCTGCTGACCCTGGACGCCAGCCTGACCTGGCCGGCGCACGAGGCGCTGCTGCGGGCCTGGCCGGCGCTGCGCGAGTGGATCCTCGCTGACCGCGCCGACCTGCGGCTGCGCCGTCGGCTCCTGGAGGCGGCCGGGACATGGAAGCGCGAGGGACGTGACCCGTCCCTGCTCTACCGCGGCACCCTGCTGCAGGCAGCACAGGACTGGGCGGCCGGCGCCGACACCGCGCTGAACGCGCCGGAGGCGGAGTTCCTGGAGGCGGCGATCGCGCTGCGCGACGCGGAGGAGGCCGCGGCCCGCCGCCGCGCCCGCCGCCTGCGACACCTGATCGTCACACTCGCCGTCCTGCTGGTGCTGGCCTCCTCGGCCACCGTGTACGCGGCGCGCACCCAGGCGACGGCCACCGAGCAGCGCGATCTCGCGTTGTCGCAGAAGGTCGCGGGCGAGGCCGTCAGCCTGCGCGAGGCGGCGCCCTCGCTGGCCGCACAGCTCAGCCTCACCGCCTACCGGCTGTCGGCCACGCCCGAGTCCCGCAGCGGACTGCTCACCGCTTTCACCACCCCGTACGCGGGACGGCTGACCGCGGGCGAGGGCATCAACCGGGCGCTGTTCAGCCGCGACGGCCGCACGCTCGTCGCGGCCGGTGACGACGGCGTCCGCCTCTGGGACGTGACCGACCTCCGCCGGCCGGCCCCGCTGTCGGAGTTCGCTGCGGACGGCGCCGACGTCGAGGCCGCCGCCCTGAGCGCCGACGCGCGCCGGCTCGTGACCGCCGGACTCGACGGCTCCGTACAGGTGTGGGACGTGAGCGACCCGCGGCGGCCGGTCCTGGTGTCCGGGTTCGCCGCACACAAAACGCCCGCCTGGTCGGTGGCCCTGACCGCCGACGGCACCATGGCGGCCAGCGCGAGCGACGACGGCACCGCCCGGCTGTGGGACCTGTCCGACCCCCAGGACCCGCGCCCCCTCGCCACGCTGACCGGCCACATCGGCGCCGTACGCGGCGTCGCCCTCAGCCCCGACGGCCGTACGCTCGCGAGCACGGGCGACGACAACACGGGACGCCTGTGGGACGTCTCCGACCGGCGCCACCCGCGCTCCCTCAGCACCCTCACCGGGCACGGCGAGGACATCTGGGCCGTCACCTTCAGCCCCGACGGCACCAGGATCGCCACCGGCAGCGACGACCGCACGGGTGGGCTGTGGGATGTCTCCGAACCGCGCCGGCCGCGCCGGCTCGCCACCCTGCCCGGCCACACCGGGCCGGTCATCGCCGCCGCGTTCAGCCCCGACGGGCGGACAGTGGCCACCGCCGGATGGGACCATGAGATCAGGGTGTGGGACGTGGCCGACCCCGGCCGGCCTCGCCTGGTCACCGTGCTGACCGGACACAGCGACACCATCGGATCCGTGGCGTTCAGCCCTGACGGGCGCACCCTGGCCAGTGCGAGTTGGGACCACACCGCCCGGCTGTGGGAGACCGGCGAACCCGTCGCACGCGGCCACGAGGGACCGGTACACGCCGTGGCCTTCTCCCCCGGCGGGAGCCTGCTGGCCTCCGGCGGCGACGGCCGCATGGTGCGGCTCTGGGACGTCGCCGATCCCTACCGTCCCGTCATCCGCGGCGTCCTCGCCACCGCATCCGGCACGACGTACGCGCTGGCGTTCGGCCAGGGCGGCAAGGTGCTGGCAGCGGCCGGCGAGGACGAGACGGTACGGCTGTGGGACGTCTCGGACCCGGCCGAACCGGTCGAGCTGCCCACCCTCACAGAACCCACCGCCAGGGTCCGCACGGTCGCGTTCGGTCCCGACGGGCGAACGCTGGCCGCCGCCGGGTTCGACAACACCGTGCGACTGTGGGACCTCACCGACCCGCGCCGGCCCGCGCCACTCGCCGCGTTCGACGGCCAGGCCGGCTCCCTGTACTCCGTAGCGTTCGCCCCGAACGGCCGGAGGCTGGCGAGCGCGGGATTCGACGGCGCCGTGCGGCTGTGGGACATCTCCGATCCGCGCCGACCGGCCCTGACGGCCACGTTGCGCGGGCACCGGAGCCCCGTTGCCGCGATCGGCTTCAGCCCGGACGGCAACCTGCTCGCCAGCGCCAGCTTCGACCAGACGGCACGCCTTTGGAACATGGCCCCTCCCAGCGGGCCGAAGCCGCTCGCCACCCTGGCCGGGCACAGCTCCGGGGTCAGCGCCATCGCGTTCGGCCGCCGGGGCGGCCTCCTCGCCACCACAGGCGACGTCCGGACCGTGCGGCTGTGGGACCTCACCGACCCCGCGACCCCGCACGCTCTGGCCGTGCTCACCGGCCACGGCGACTCGGTCCGCGCGGCAGCGTTCGGCTCCGGCGGCCGCACGCTGGCCACAGCGAGCGACGACGGGACGGTGCGGCTGTGGGATCCCGACCCCGAGCGGGTGGCTGCCCGTGTCTGTGCCCTGGCCCGCCCTGCCGTCACCCCGGCCGAGTGGGAGCAGCACTTCCCACGGCTCGCCTTCGCGCCCCCCTGCCCCGCCGCCTCCTGAGCCGGAACCGCCGACGCGCGGTTCACCGACCAGGCACAGCCGACCCGCGCCGTCCGCGACCATCTGAGCCACATTCGCGTCCTCGACCGCGCTCTCGACCCGGGGGCGAGGAACAACGGGACAGTCATGAGCGGTACGGGCTGTTCAAGCAGATCAGGGCGGTGCACGACCAACCGTGTCGAGC
>NZ_JAATEP010000126.1:0-4173 GCF_012034275.1 Nonomuraea composti
GCCCTCAAGGCGTCAGACCGGGCCCGGCCATCCGAAAGGCGGGCCGGGCGTCCGGGTTCACGACGGGCGCAGGACGAAGACGCCCCAGCCGAGGTAGTCACGGCCGTACTCCAGATGGGAACGACGTGCCTGCGTCAGGAATTCACGCATCGCCGGCGCGTCCGGGTCATCAGGGTTCTCGCGCAGCCAGTCGCTGATCGTCCACCACTGGCTCGCGACGTACCTGTCCCAGCTGTCCGGGTTGGCCAGCACCATGTCCAGCAGCTCGAATCCGGCCGATTCGGCACGCTCAGCCGTGCCGAGCAACGAGGTGAACGCGTCTTCGTCGATCTTTAGCGCGGTGGATGCCTCGGGCGGTGGCGGTGACGTCCAATAGCACTCGCCGACCAGCACGATGCCGTTCGGGCGCAGCCAGCGGCGCATGAGCTCCAAGGTGCCCGTCAGGCCGCCGCCGATCCAGGTAGCGCCGATACAGGACACCACGTCGTACGACTCCGGAACGGCCTCATAGGTGCCGGCGTCCGCTTCCACGAACTCGACCCGCTCGGTCACGCCCAGCTCTTCCGCGCGGATTGCGGCGGCGCTCAGAAATGCTTCGCTGATGTCGACGCCGACGCCCTGGATGCCATAATCGGCCGCCCACCGGGAAAGGAGCTCGCCCTTTCCGCAGGCGAGATCCAGGATGCGGGTGCCGGGGCCGAAGTGGCAGATCTCACCCAGCAGGTTGAGCTTGTCGTCCGTCAACGGGTTCAGAATCCGGTGCCGGGACTCGGCGATTTCGTGGAAGCGCAGTGACATGCGGAGCAGTCTCGCCGACCGGGTGTTTGCGGTCCAATCAATATCGGGGTTGCGTTGGGCTCGTGGACGTTCGGTGACTTGCTAGGCTGGAGAGACCGGGCCACCCCCCACGGGTGGCCTTCGTCGCGTAAGGCCCGCGGGCGGGCGGCGACCAGCCACGGTGGACCGTCGTTGTGAGTCCGCTGGGTGAGCCAACGAAATGGACCAGAAGTGAACAGAGATAACGGATCGGACGGCGGACAGGCCGGGCGCGGCGACTACGGTGACAGGCGCTCCGGCGGAAGTGGCAGGAGCGGCGGCTACGGCTCTCGCGGGCGAGACTCCGGCGGTGACCGTCCGTTCCGTTCCGACGACCGGTCGCGCTCCTTCAACCGCGGTGACCGCGGCCCCAGGCGCGACGACACCCGAGACGACCGAGGAGGCCGCCGCGAGGGCGACGAGCGCCGGCCGTTCCGCGACCGTGACGACCGGGGGCCGCGCCGCGAAGGCGGTTACCGCGGCCCCAGGCGCGAGGGGGACGATCGCGGGCCCCGGAGTGATGACCGCCGTCCCTATCGAGACAGGGACGACCGCGGGCCGCGCCGCGAAGGTGGCTACGGCGACCGTCGTGAGGGCGGCTTCGGCGATCGTGGACCGCGCCGCGAAGGCGGGTTCCGTGACCGCGACGACCGGGGGCCGCGCCGTGAGGGCGGGTTCCGCGATGACCGTGGGCCCCGGCGTGAGGGCGGCTTCGGCGATCGTGGACCGCGCCGTGAGGGTGGCTTCGGTGACCGTGGGCCGCGCCGTGAAGGCGGGTTCCGTGACGACCGTGGGCCTCGTCGCGAAGGCGGCTACGCCGGGCGTCGTGAGGGCGGTTTCGAGGACCGGGGTCCCCGCCGCGAGGGCGATGACCGCCGTACCTATCGTGACCGCGACGAATGGCGGCCGCGCCGCGAGGGCGGCTTCGGCGACCGTCGTGAGGGCGGGTTCCGCGACCGCGACGACCGGGGGCCGCGCCGTGAGGGCGGGTTCGGTGATCGCGGGCCGCGCCGTGAGGGCGGGTTCGGTGATCGCGGGCCGCGCCGTGAGGGCGGGTTCCGCGATGACCGTGGGCCCCGTCGTGAGGGTGGCTTCGGCGATCGTGGACCGCGCCGTGAAGGCGGGTTCGGTGATCGCGGGCCGCGCCGAGAGGGTGGCTTCCGTGACGACCGTGGGCCGCGCCGTGAGGGCGGCTTCCGCGACGACCGTCGTAGGGAAGGCGGCTACGGTGAGCGTCGTGAGGGCGGCTACGGTGACCGTGGGCCCCGTCGTGAAGGTGGCTACGGCGACCGGCGCGAGGGCGGGTTCGGCGATCGTGGGCCGCGCCGCGAGGGTGGCTTCCGTGATGACCGCGGGCCTCGTCGTGAGGGCGGGTTCCGTGACGATCGCGGGCCGCGCCGTGAGGGCGGCTTCGGTGACCGTGGCCGTTCCGGTGACAGGCGTGAGGGCGGTTACCGGGAGAGGGGCGACCGCGACTCCCGTCCGTTCTCTCGTGAAGGCCGCGAGGAGCGCCCCGGTGCCGGCACCCGCGCGAGGTACGGCAGGGGCGACGCCGAGGGCGCTGCCGAGGCGCCGCAGCGCGAGAAGCTGCCCGACGTGCCTCCCGACATCACGGTGGACGAGCTGGAGAAGGAGGTCCTCGAGGAGCTGCGATCGCTCCCCGGTGACCTCGCCGACCTGGTCGGACGGCACCTGGTCGCCGCCGAGCGGGCGTTGGAGGAGGACGACCCCGACCGGGCGCACGAGCACACGAAGGTGGCACGCAGGTTCGCGGCCCGGATCGGTGTCGTACGCGAGGCCGCGGGCATCGTCGCCTACCGCGCCGGCCACTTCTCGGAGGCGCTGAGCGACCTGCGGGCGGCCAGGCGGATGACCGGTTCGGACGCGTACCTGCCGGTCATGGCCGACTGCGAGCGCGGGATGGGCCGTCCGGAGCGGGCCATCGACCTCGTACGTTCGCCCGAGGCCGAGCGCCTCGACCGGGCCGGCCGCATCGAGCTGACCATCGTCGAGTCCGGCGCCCGCCGCGACCTCGGCCAGCACGACGCCGCCGTGATCACCCTGCAGCGCCTGCCCGAGCTGCGCGACCCGCAGCCGAGGCCGTGGTCGGCACGGCTCGCGTTCGCCTACGCCGACGCGCTGGCCGACGCCGGGCACCAGGACGCGGCGACGGACTGGTTCGGCAGGGCGATGGCGTTCGACGAGGACGGGGAGACGGACGCGGCCGAACGGTACGCGGAGCTGACGGGAGCCGTCATCGAGGACGTCGAGGAGGACTTCGACGAGGAGGACGACTTCGACGACGCCGGTGTGTCCGGCGCTGAGGACGTCGCCAGGGTGGACGAGGAAGCGGACGACGCCGCCGCCCTCGCCGAGGCCGGAGACCTCCTGTCCGCCGAGACCGACGCCGATGTAGACGAGGACGCCGACGCGGACGAGGACGTTGTCGCACACGCCGACGTCGACGCCGACGCCGAGGCGGTCGCCAGTGCGAACGCTGAGGCCGACGCAGATGTGGACGAGGAGGCTGACGCCGCCTCCTCGCGCGCTGATGTCGACGTCGAGGCCGCTCCCGGTGACGAGGCTGACGAAGAGGAGCACGTCCCTGCCTCCAAGGCGGCGGCCGAAGCCTCCGCCGAGAGCGAGGACGACTCCGATGGCGATGCCTCCCCGGAGGCGGCAGCCGCGGAGACGGGAGTGCCCGGTATCACGCCGGCGTTCATCGAGCCGAACTTCGGCGACGTCCTGAACGACGATGCCGAATCGCGTACCGAGAAGCCGAAGAACGAGAGCTGACGCTCGCTGACACCCACGCCCGCCGTACGAGCCGCCCCTCCTGCATCTGCTTGAGGGGCAGGCCCGTGCGGCGGGCGAGGTGTTTCAGCGGCACGTCCCGTCAGAGAGATGCTTCCGTGGCACGTCCTTGTCCTGTCGGGAGAGATGTTCCCGCAGTACGTCCTCTCAGGGGCCGACGGGCAGCGGCGGCGGCGGTGGCAGCGACAGAGGCAGCGGCGGCGGTAGCACCGACAGCGACGGCGGTGGCGGCGAAAGCATCGACAGCGGCGGCGCAGAACACCCGAATACCGGCGAGGTCATGGGGAGACCCGGTTCAGCCAGTGCATGATCCCCGCGACGTTCGACGAAGCGCCGTTCAACAGCTCGAACTGCTCAGCGGTGGCCTCGTCGGCACTCATCGCGTGGTAGCGCTCCTTGGTGCGGTCCCGCACCATGGCGACCGCGTGATCCAGATCCATGCCCTCGGATCGGGCTCGCCGGGTGAGATCGACCCAGACCCGAAGCTCCTCCGCCGAACGTTCGAGCGTCTCTCGAACGGCATGAACCGGCCCGTAGTGGCTG
>NZ_JAATEP010000127.1:0-4058 GCF_012034275.1 Nonomuraea composti
CACCGCCGGCCACACGACGGGAAGGTCCCCACCGCGCGACGGCAACGCCCACATCGCACGGCCAGCCGCACCGCACGGCTGCCCCTGACACCGGCTGCCTACACGTTGCCCAGACCGGACACAGCGCGCACCCCAGGCACAGGCGCGCGCACCGCCGGGCACAGCGGGCACGGTGCGCACAATGCAGGCTGAGCAAGAGCGAGGGCTGAGCGCGCAGTCGGCCAGTCGGAGCGAGGGGCTGGGCGCCGTTCCGAGCCGGGCCGCAAGACGACTACGAGCCGGGCCGCAAAATGACGAGGAACCCGCCCCTCGCCCAGGGCAGGTTCCTCGATGCTCAGCTCAGGTGTCTCTACGGGCTCAGGTGGTCTCGATCTCCACGTGAGCCGGCGCGAGGAGGAAGACGCGCTCGGCGATGCGCTCGATCCGCCCCTCGCAGCCGAATGCCAGCCCGGCGGCGAAGTCCACCATCCGCGTCGCCTCGGGCATCGACATGCCCGTGACGTCCATGATCACCGTCTGACCGTCTCGGAAGTGCTGGCCGATCAACGGTGCGTCGTTGTACTTGAGCGGCTGAACCATCACGATCCGCGAGGAGTCGACGTTCGCGCGCCACCGCCTGGCGGCCCGCTCGGTCGCGGGGACGTACTCGTCCTCGTACTGCTCGTCGTCGTCATAGCCCTCGTCGTAGTGATCGACCCCGCTCAGGCCAAGGTAGCTCACCACCTTGCGCACTGCCCCCATCGGCTTGTCCTTTCCTCAGGAACTCACCGTAATCGGCACGTCCCTACACATTGGACGGTAACCGACGATTCCGCATTCGCCACGCGACACGCCCAGCCCTAATTCCATTTTGTACGGCTTGCAGCCTGCTTGCAGCTGGATATCCGACCCCCGTATACCATCAGCCACATGCGCCTCTTCACGGTCGACGCCTTCACTGACTCAGCTTTCCAGGGTAATCCCGCGGCTGTCTGCCTGTTGGACACTCCGGTTACTGCGCAATGGATGCAGAGCGTAGCCGCGGAGATGAACCTCTCCGAGACCGCCTTCCTGCTAGGGGATGCGCTACGGTGGTTCACCCCTGTCGTTGAGGTCACGCTGTGTGGTCACGCCACCCTCGCGACCGCACACGTCCTCTATTCGACCGGTGCGGCGGAGGGGCCGCTCGAATTCAGCACGGCCAGCGGCACGCTTACCGTGAATCGGCGCCCCGACGGCATGATCACAATGGATTTCCCCGCCAAGGAGGTCACGCTGAGCGAGGCCCCTCCCGGGCTGGCGAAAGCCCTCGGCGCTTCCCCGGTGCGGGTCGGGAAAAGTCAGCTCGACCTCCTGGTGGAGCTGGAGTCGGAAGAAGCGGTAATCGCTCTTACCCCCGACATAGCCGCTCTAAACCTCATTGACGCAAGAGGAATCATCGTCACAGCCCCCGGCACCAAAACCGACTTCGTCTCCCGCTTCTTCGCCCCCAGGGTGGGCGTCCCGGAGGACCCGGTGACCGGCTCGGCCCACTGCGCCCTGTCCCCGTACTGGTCGCAACGCCTGGGCCGTACCTCACTGGTGGGCGCCCAGCTCTCGTCCCGAGGCGGCCTCGTCCACGTCACCCACGCCGGCGACCGCGTCCACCTCGCGGGCCGGGCGATCACCGTCCTCTCCGGCGAGCTGCACGTCTGATCTCCGCGCCCCAGCACTGTACGAGCCCTGACCGGCCTATGGGCGGGCCGAATGGACGGGCAAGGCCGAACTTCCTGCGCACGTTCCCCAAACTGCGCGAGGCGGCAAGCAGGAGGTGCTGACCACCGGGCCCTGGTGGCCACAGGTCTTCCGTGACCCGAACCCTGCCGGAGAGGCAGGTCGCCAGGGCGGCGTTCTTGCCATGCGCGGTCATCAACTCGCATCCCGCGCTGAGCCCTGAGCCGGCTTTCCTGCTCCTGCCATGAGCCCGCCGGCGCGGCTGCCGGATGCCGAGGACAACGCCAGCGTCAGAGCGGCCAGAACGACGGCGCCGACATCGCCCCAGGGCCAGCCGATGACGGCGGCGATCACCAGGGGTTGGTGGGGGTGCCGGTGCGAGCGCAAGAGGTCCGCAGCTCCTGGACGGCCTCCGGCAGCCGGACGTTGGCCAGGTCACTGCCAACGAACTCGGGCGCGGCGGCCATCCGGACGGCGGGCATGCGGAACCCGACGTCGCCGTTGAGCGCGATCCGGACCTGCGCGGCGGTGAAGTCGGGGCGCTCGCTCCGGTACGCGTCGATGACCACCTGCGTTCGGTCACCGACCAGGGAGCGCAGCCAGGGCTCGTAATAGCGCTGAGGCAGCCTGTCGATCTCGGGCAGGTAGGACATCCAGTAGCGGGCCTCGTCGAGTGTGGTGCCGATGATGACCGGCTTGGCCGGGCCGTCGGGTGAGGCGATGCGCTTCGTCGGCAGCTCGGGGACGAGGGTGCCGTCGACACGAGGTGGGTCGACACGAGGTGGAAGGCGGTGCCGGCGAACTGGATGTCTTACAGCTCGCGAGCAGACGCCTGGAGCTCACCGCCATCCAGGTTCAGCAGTTGCCGCGCGTCGGAGACACCGGCCAGTTGCGTGAGACACTGCGCGACCGCCGCCCAACCACTGCCGGGTCGCGACCGTACCGGCGGTCCCGACCTGCAACACCGCCCAACCGTGGAGGTCATCGGCGGACGGGGTGCCGAGCAGGGCCGACGAAAGCCGACTGGGCCCCGGGACGGACAGACCAAGCCAGGCGGGACTCCGGGGCGGGCAGGGCAAAGCCCTAGAGCACCTGACGGTCAAGCGGAGGCCGCGAGGGTCCCAGGGACAGCCAGGCGTGGTCGCGTAGCGTTCCAGGGCGGGCCAGGCGTAGCCGCGCAGGGTTCCAAAGCGGGCCGGACGAAGCCGCGTAGGATCTCAGAGCGGGCCAGACCGAGCCGTGTAGGTGGCCCAGGCGGATCACCAGCGCGGCCGGTCCGTCCATGCGGCGGGTTGCAGCAGCATCGCCCCGCTCGCCTCATCCCGCTCGCTCCATGACCACCACCCGTCGCGTCCGGGGGATCAACCGTGTCGGGTCGGTCGGTAGGTCAGGACCTGCGTGTTGGTGTCGAAGGTTCGGGCCTCGATCAGCTCCAGGTCGAAGTCGTCCGCGCCGTCGAAGATCCGGTCCACGCCGGTCGCACCGCTGATGACCGGGAAGACGGTCACCTCGATGATGTCGACGAGGCCGGCGTTCAGGAGCGTTCGGTTGAGCATCAGGCTGCCGTGGGAGCGCAGCGGCACGTCGGACTCGGCCTTGAGACGCCTGATCACCTCGACGGGGTCGCCGGGCTCGATGGTCGTGCCCGGCCACGCCAGCGGCTCCGTCAGCCGGTTGGAGAGCACCGTGACCGGCGAGTCGAACATGTGCGTGATCCACTCGTCGAAGAGGCTGCGGTCGAAGCCCGGGGCCAGGAACGGCGCGTTCGACGAGTACGTCTTGGACCCGAGCACCATGCGCAGCGGCTCACGGTAGGCGGCCGCGCGGTGTGCGAGGAACTCGGGGCCCTGCTTGCCCCAGTAGCCGCCCCAGTCGCCCTTGTGGTTGGCGTAGCCGTCGAGCGTGGAGAAGATGTCGAAGGTGTAGGTGGCGGTCATGGTGACTCCTTACGAGCGAGAAGCTGGTCGCGCGCCTCTTGCGGCGGCCTCATCCCTGCTACGAACGCCCCCGCCCCGATCCGACACCCCTCACGGATTTTCTCCCGAAAAATTTTCCGGCCCACCCGGAGTGCTGAGGATGGCGCTCGCCCCTGCCCCGATCCGGCCCTTGCATTGGGGAACGCGCCTCCCCTCGCGGAGGCCCCATGGCCATGCGCGGTCGGCAGGCTGCATATCGGTCAACGACTCGACGGCGGGCGAAGGCGTCGCCGGCGGGGTGCAGTCGCCGAGGAAAGGCGCGTGCTCGTGCGATGCCCAGGACCTGCTCCGAGCCGGGCGCGTCCAGGCGGCAGCGGCCCCAGGATCGGGATCGCCGAGACCTCCTCTGACGCCTTGAGGGAAAAAAGAAAGGGCCCCGACGCGTTGGCG
>NZ_JAATEP010000128.1:0-3552 GCF_012034275.1 Nonomuraea composti
TCTTCTCGCGCAGCGGGATGTCGCGGCGGGACAGCAGCCGGTGGATCGTGGTCCTGGCGACCGCGCGGGTCTCGTCGGCACTTTCCTTGCGGCGTTCTGCGTCGGCCGGGACCGAGGGGGCGGCCCAGTGCTTCTTGGGTTGGCACCAGAGCAGCCAGGAGGTGATGGCGGCGCGGGTTGCGGTTCCAGGTCGCCGGCGCGCTCGCTCCCCACAGTTCGGTGAGCGCGGTGCCGATCTCGGTGTCGGTGACGTTGGCGAGCGGCCGGTCGCGGCCGAGCCGCTCGATGGTGCGGTCGATGGCCGAGGCGTAGGCGCGGTGGGTGTTGGGGTTGGCGGTGCACGGAGAATGCCAGTGGCTCAAGCACAAGAGCAGCGCCGACGGCGTGGTCGGCGGCTATACCGGCCTCCGCGCCGGCCGAGCGGGCTCATCCTGGGTCGCCACGACCAGTAGGGGCGGCTACGCGTCGTGGGACGTACCAGCCAGCTCAGCGCACAGCCCGCCGCCGAGATCGCGCCCCTACTCACTCCCGCGGCGGAGGAGCATCCGTGGCCGCACGCGTTGCTGCCGGGCTGGGCCGGCAGCCCGTACAGTCAGCGCGACCCCTCCCCCTACACCCAGGTCCAGCCAGAGCTCGTAGTCGAAGTCCTGGTCGACACAGCCAAGGAAGGACACCGCCACCGACACCTCGTGAAGTACCTCCGGCCCAGAGTCGACCTCGATCCAGCCCAGGTGATCGACCAGGCGCCAGAGCCTTCTCACCGGCGAGACACCTCGGCGGCGTAACCGGAGAGGGCGCGTCACCAAGCCCAAGGCGGAAAGGGTGAGGCGTGGGTGGAGCGGTTGTATGCGTCAGCGTGCGATGGTGGACAACGGACAACAGCCAACTATGTCCATAACTTGGGCTCGTATGCCCAAGCACCCGGGCGGCCGGGAGGGAGGTCGGCCACCGCCGATGCCAGCATCGGCTCGATCGGGCCACGCAACCGCGTGCGAGCGTGTTTGTGCTGGTGGGAAGGGGCGACCATGCGCCGGTTTTATCGACCATCCGAACAGGACAAAACCCTCAAAAGGTAGATATGCGCCCAAGATTCCCCCGGGGCCAGACACCTCACCGCTTGATCCGCGCGCCGATCCAGAGCACGAACTGCCCCATGGTCACGCTTGAGGCCATTCTTCTCCCCCTGCGGCTCATGCTCAACTGACTCATATGCAGGCCACTTTTACGTCCCTCATCGCGGTCATGGGAACGCTGCTCGGATCATTACTGACCTATACGTTCCAGCGCTTGACAAGTCGCCGTACGGAGCAATTCACACGTGATGAGCGGCTCCGCAAGGAACGCATAACGATCTACAGCACTTTCGCAGGCGCTGTACTCGACCTACGCCTCAAGCACGCTGCCCAGTGGAGACTGGACCAGGACGAGCCCTCCGACGCCCAGCTCGTCGCGGAGGCAAAGCGGGCGAAGGACACCAGCCGAACGGCGGCATATCAGGCTTTCGCCCAGGTCATGCTGGTCACGGACGATGAGCGCGTCGTGAATCTGGCCCGTCACTCGCTTGACCTTCTCAGCCATCTGCACAGCGCTGCCTCTTCCGAAGTATTGAAGACGCGAACCAGCGCCTTGAATAAGGCTGTCGAGGAGTTCATCAAGATCGCGTCGGCCTACGTAAGGTAAGAGAGCTCGCTGCAGCGCAATCATAAACCTCCTCGCCACAGAAGGGACTATGGGACGGAAACCCCCACGGCGTTCACCGCTCCCGGGCAGACCACCCCGCGCCACCGTGCGCATCACCGCCCGCCCCCGCCGCGCCGGCGGTTACGCCACCGGCTCACCTCGGTCCAGCTCTGGGCCGGCCATCGCGGCATCATCGGCAGCCTCACGGCGGTGCCTGTGGCGATCATAGCCATGAGCGCTCTACAGAATCAGTGAGGGGGCAACGTGTCGACGCTCAAAAGATCAGCGACGTGCTTACGTGTCACGCTTGCGGTGGATCGGGGTTCCCACCCGCCCCTCCACTTCAAGATGGCGTTCGCCCTTACGGCCCGGCAGCCTGGAACGCGGTCCCCAGGCTGCGAAATGGAGAGGGATCGATGCTGCCGCTGCCGCGAGCGCCATTTCTCGTAATCCGCCGCGTACATGTCATCGCGATTGGCTGGCTCGACTGCCCCGCACCGAGAAATTCGGGGTTGAGACTCCCACGACGGAGCAGTGCCCGGCCACGGGGAAGGCGACTGCATCATCGGCAGGAACCAGGCATCGGCGATCGGCGCACTCGTCGAGCGCACCACGCGCTACGTGATGCTCGTCCACCTGCGGATCGACCGCCCCGAGCGCATGCACGACGCCCTGGTGGAGGCCATGGCCACGCTGCCCGCCCCTCTCAAGCGATCCCTGACCTGAGACCAGGGCAGTGAGATGGGCCGCCATCACGAGTTCTCCATCGCCGTCGACATGCCCGTCTACTTCTGTAACCCGGCCAGCCCATGGCAGCGCGGCAGCAACGAGAACACGAATGGTCTGCTGCGGCAGTACTTCCCCAAGGGCATCGACCCGTCGGCCCACGCCCGCGATCAACTAGAGGCCGTGGCCGCGGAATTGAATGCCAGACCACGGAAGACGCTCGGCCGGGACACCTCGGCCGAACGTTTGGCTGCACCCCTGCCCCCATGTTCGATCACAACCCAGCGATCCGTGGGCGCGGAACCAGTGCAAAAACGGTCACCCAGAAAAGGACAACGGGCACGATAACCACGAATACCATGGTCATGACCAATCTGAGCAGCATCGCCCGGTGAGCCATCCAGAACCCCGCGCCGGCGGACGCGAGGAACACGGCAAAGACCAACGCCATGGCGACCAGGACGCTGAGGTGGTGGTGGAGGCTCGGGTCGATGATCCAGTCTTCCATCGGATCTCCCGTCCCAGGGAATCCCGACATATGGTGCAGAAAAGGTGTCGCCCTCCATGACGCCACCGCCAGTTGGGTCGCTCCCAGGCCTGCACCGGCAAGTAGTGCTGTGGCCAGGCCGGTCCGACGCGCTATGTGCCTGCTCCACCGTGCGACCAGCACACCGGCGAGAAGCGCGCAAACGTGTCCGACCGTGCTGCCGGAGGTATAGGCCAAAGCCGCCGCGCGACGCCACTCCGCTACATATTCTCCTGTCCATTGCGGGTCAGTCACCGTGTCCTGCCCCAGCTGGGCGTTTGGGACGACCAGCACAGCGGCCACAACGGCGGTCATCGCCGTCAAGATCCAGTAGATGGCAATATGACGGCTCTTGGCCTGCCTGATCGCGGAAATATGCGGCATGTCGCCATCATGCGCGATTGCCGGATTTCATGAGGTCGGATCGCGCGAAAGCGAAGCGAGGTCGAGGACAAGCCGAAACGACTCCGGCGATGATCAGCTGGCCCTGTTCCTACCTCGGGTGCCTCACTAGCAGGGGCCAATGATTGAGTGATCTGTGTTCCCTGTTGATCGGCTGAGAGGTGTCACTGTTCGTGGTCGCCCGGGGCGTAGCGGTTCCATGGGCTTCCGGCTGCAGT
>NZ_JAATEP010000129.1:0-3327 GCF_012034275.1 Nonomuraea composti
GGCGATCGACTACTTCGAAGAGGCGCAGCTGCCGTTCGTGGTGGGCATCAACGGCTGGGACGGACAGTATCCGCACAGCGACTCCGAGGTGCGCGACGCCCTGACGCTGGCGCCGCACATCCCGATGGTGCGGCTCGACGCCCGCAAGAAGGACTCGGTCAAGAACGCGCTGATCCAGCTCGTCGAGCACGCGCTGACGGTCCGGATGGCCGTGCCCGGCTGGGGCGGCTGATCCGCGGCGAGCCCCCGGGGTGCGTTGACGCGGGGCCGATCACATGATCACAATGGCTCCCGCCGAGCATCGCAGGAGCCCGCACGCATGAACGTGAGGAACCCGATCACCGGTCAGCCCGACAGAGCCCTCGCCCCGATCCCGCCCGACCGGCTGGCCGCCGCCGCGGCCGGGCTGCGCGCGCGGGCCGCCACCTGGAGCAACGCCGATCGGGGTGCGGTTTTGTCCCGGTTCGGCGCCGCGCTGGCCGACGACGACGATCTCCTCGCCGCCCTGGTGGCCGACACCGGCAGGGTGGGGGAGTCGCTGCTGGAGCGCCGGCTCGTGGCCGCGCTGATCGAGCGGTGGGTACGCCAGGCGCCCGCGCTGCTCGCCCCGCCCGCCGAGTTCCCGGCGTCCGTGCCCGGGGTGGTCGTGGCGGGGGACGCGGTGCCGTACGAGCTGGTCGGGGTGATCACCCCGTGGAACCTGCCGCTCCTGCTCGGCCTCATCGACGCGGTGCCCGCGCTGGCCGCGGGCTGCACGGTGCTGGTCAAGCCGAGCGAGGTGACGCCCCGCTTCATCGAGCCGCTGATGCGGCTGGTCCCTGACGAGCTGCCGCTGCGGGTCGTCGAGGGCGACGGGGCGACTGGCGCGGCGCTCGTGGACCTGGTGGACGCGGTCGTGTTCACCGGCAGCGTCGCGACGGGGCGGCGGGTGGCGACGGCGGCGGCGCGCGCGTTCGTGCCGGCGTTCCTGGAGCTGGGCGGCAAGGACCCGGCGATCGTGCTGGCGGGGGCCGACCTCGACCGTGCCGCGTCGGCCCTCCTGTGGGGCGGCACCGCGAACGCCGGGCAGTCCTGCCAGTCCATCGAGCGCGTCTACGTGGCCCGCGAGGCGCACGGCGACTTCCTCGACCGGCTCGTGGCCAAGGCCGCCCAGGTGGGCCTGACGTGCGAGGGCGGCCCGATCGGCCCCCTCATCAAGCCCGGCCAGGAGGACGTGATCGCCGCCCACCTGGCCGACGCCGTGGCCAAGGGCGCGACCGTGCACACCGGCGGCGCCATCGAGCGGCACGGCGGCGGCCACTGGTGCCGGCCGACCGTGCTGTCCGGCGTCGATCACGGCATGCTCGTCATGACGGAGGAGACGTTCGGCCCGGTGCTGCCGGTCATGGCGGTGTCCGGCCCTGACGAGGCGGTGACGCTGGCCAACGACTCCGTGTACGGCCTGTCGGCGGCGGTCTTCGCCGCCGATGAAGAGCAGGCCCGCGCCGTCGCGGCCCGCCTCCAGGCCGGCGCGGTGAGCGTCAACGACGCCGGGCTGACCGCGCTCGTGCACGAGGGCGAGAAGAACGCCTTCCGCCTTTCGGGCCTCGGCGGCTCCCGCATGGGCGCCGCCTCCCTGGGCAGGTTCCTGCGCCGCAGGGCCTTCCTCATCAACCGATCCGGCGCCGCCGACCCCTGGTGGCACAGCACGAAGGAGTAGCCGACGTGGGACTGCGCGCGGAGATGCCGCTGCTGGCCAGGCACGAGGGCGAATGGGAGGGCGAGTACCGCCATGTCGGCCCCGGCGGGGAGCCGATCGACCGGCACCGCGTACGGATGACCTGCGAGATCCGCGGCGACGCCGTCTACCACCAGTCCAACCGCTACACCTGGGACGACGGGCGCTCGGAGGTGCACGAGTTCCCCGGCACCTACCTCGGGGGCGGCCGGTGCGCGTTCGACACCGAGCGGCTCAAGGGCGAGTTCTGGGAGCTGGACGACAGCACGATCTACCTGACCTGGCAGTACAAGGGGCAGGACCTGCGCCTGTTCGAGCTGATCGTGCTCAGCGAGGACGGCAACTCGCGCAGCCGCGTGTGGCAGTGGCTGCGCGACGGCGTGTGCGTGCGCCGGACCCTCATCGACGAGCGGCGGATCGGGTGACCGCGTACACCGCGCTGGCCCTGCAGCTGGAGACCCGGGTGGGGGCGGGGGTCGGGGCCGCGATCGATCGGATCCGGGAGCGGGTGGGCGGCTCGAAGGCGTGGCTCGGGCCTGAGCTGCGGCTGGTGGTGCTGCCCGAGTACGTGCTGACCGGGTTTCCGCTAAGGGAGGGCGTCGAGGAGTGGCGGGACCGGGCGGCGATCGACCCCGGCGGCCCCGAGTACCGCGCGCTCGGCGCCGTCGCCGCCGACCACGACGTGTTCCTGTGCGTCAACGCCTACGAGCGCGACGAGCACTTCCCCGACCTGTTCTTCCAGGCCACGGTGATCCTCGCCCCGTCGGGTGAGGCCGTGCTGCGTTACCGCAGGCTGCACTCGCTGTTC
Source organism: Nonomuraea composti (assembly GCF_012034275.1). Lineage (NCBI taxonomy): Bacteria > Bacillati > Actinomycetota > Actinomycetes > Streptosporangiales > Streptosporangiaceae > Nonomuraea > Nonomuraea composti. The sequence goes on from NZ_JAATEP010000129.1 coordinate 2,526, forward strand.
TCGCCCACGCCCTACGACGTGTGGGAGCGCTACCTGGAGATCTACGGCATCGACGGCGTGCTCCCCGTGGCCCGCACCGAGATCGGCAACCTCGCCGCGGTCGCCTCGGAAGAGATCCTCGTGCCGGAACTGGCCCGCGCGCTGGCGTTGCGCGGCGCCGAGGTGCTGTGCAACCCGACGTCGGAGGCGTCGTCCCCGGCGCTCACCCCCAAGGCCGTCGCCCGCCGCGCCCGCGCCGTGGAGAACCTGGCGTTCGTGGTGTCGGCCAACAGCGGCGGACTGACCGGCCTGCCCATCCCCGGCGACTCCACCAACGGCGGCTCCGAGGTGATCGACCACGAGGGGCGGGCGCTCGCGCAGGCCGGGCCGGGCGAGACGCTGGTCGCCGCGGCGGAGCTGGACCTCGCCGCGCTGCGCCGCGCCCGGCTGCGGCCCGGCCTGGCCAACCTGCTCAGCCGGGTCAAGACCGGCCTGTGGGCGGAGGAGTACGCCCGCCACGACGTCGAACGCCCCGCGAAAGGGGCGCCCGATCGCGCGGAGCTCCGGGCGAGGCAGGTGGCCGCCATCGCCCGGTTGTCCGGCTCCGCCGGCTAGGCGTCCCCGGTGCGGGCGCTCGTGTGCCAGCCCAGCACCGCCCGCTCGACGCCCAGGAACGCCGCGTTCAGCCCGATGCCCAGCAGCCCCAGCAGCACGATTCCCGCCCACATGGCCGGGATGTCGAACTGGCTCTGCGCCTCCAGCATGCGGTGCCCGATGCCCTCGCTGCTGCCCACCAGCTCCGAGATGACCATCATGATCAGCG